>NZ_CP062167.1:691071-994642 GCF_014844055.1 Aureimonas sp. OT7 | reverse complement strand
CGTGCCGAACGCCAGAATGGGGATGGACGACGACCTCTCCAACCGGTAGCAACCAAAACGAAACGCATCCGCGGGCGAAACTCGCTGGCGGATGGTGACCTCCACGTGGCTTCCGCAAGGAAGGGGCGTGGTCGGTTGCTCGCGGACGGAACTGTCGCGGATCGCGCCGCTTTAAGCCTGTCTCTGCGCTTATGTCAACCTGGGGACCTGCAATGACCGAACGTACCGACGGCAGGCACCGATGAGCTGGGGCATCGTGCTGGCCTGCCTGACGCTTGTGCTCGTCATCGCCACCGCGCTTTCATTCCTGCGGGTGGCGCATGGCTTCGTCCGCGTCTTTTCGTTTCCCCGCCTGCAGGTTCTCCTGGCAACCCTGGTGCTGCTGGCCTTTTCCATCCTCATGCCCGCCGATGGCTGGATAAGCCCGGTCGCATCCGCATGCCTGGTCGCCGTCGCCATAGCGCAGATCGTGCCCATCGTGCAGTTCACGCCGCTGAAGAAGGCGCAGTCACAGGACTTCGACGGGCCGGACGACGATCCGTCCGTCGTCTCGATCCTGTCCTTCAACGTCAAGCAGTCGAACCGGCATTACGACAGGGCGCTGGCCGTCGCCGCTGCCGCTGATGCCGACATCGCCCTCTTCATGGAGGTGGATTCCGGCTGGGCGAAGGGGCTGGAGCCCCTCGCCGACCGGTATGACCATGTTGTCTCCCATCCGCTCGACAACAGCTACGGGATGATCCTCTATTCGCGCCTGCCGCTCAGCGATGTCGCGGTTCGCGAGCTGGTGATGGACGACATTCCATCCATCATCGCCACGGTAAGCCTGCGCAACCAGGACCGCTTCCGCCTGTATTGCGTCCATCCGGAGCCACCGGTCCCGGTCGTGGATTCCTACGGACGCGACGCGGAACTCGTGACGGTGGCCGGACTTGTCCGCGACGACACCTTGCCCTGCATCGTCACGGGCGATCTCAACGACGTCGCCTGGTCGCATACGACGCGGCTCTTCCAGCGCATCTCAAGGCTGCTGGACCCGCGTGTCGGGCGCGGCTTCTATTCCACCTTCGACGCCCGCTTCTTCTTCATCCGCTGGCCGCTGGACCACCTGTTCCACGATGCCCGCTTCCGCCTGGCCGGCATCAGGCGGCTGGACCGGGCAGGCTCGGACCATTTCCCCATCCTGTTCCGTCTGGCGCTGGGCAAGGTCGAGATGGCCGGGGAGCGGCCCGAACAGATGGATAAGGCCGACAGGGAGGAGGCGCGCGAGCTGCGGCGGGAAGGCGTAAAACTCGAGCGTGACCCGGTCGGCACCGACTGGGAGAGCTGAGCCGCGGCGACTGGCAATCCAAGTAGAAAGACGGCATATAGCGGCCATGGCACTCGACGTCCCCTTTTCCCGCATGAACGGGCTCGGCAACGAAATCCTCGTCGCCGACCTGCGCGGGCGCTCGGACCGCATCACGCCGGCGGCAGCGGTGGCGCTGGCGGGCAAGGCGGACACCCATTTCGACCAGATCATGGCGATCCACGATCCGGAAACCTCCGGCGCCGACGCCGACATCGTCATCCTCAACGCCGATGGCAGCGAGGCCGGCGCCTGCGGCAACGGTACGCGCTGCGTCGTCCTGTATCTCGGGCGGGATACGGGCACGCAGGAATACCTTTTGCGGACGCGTCGCGGCATACTGGAGGCGCGGGCCCTTCCCGGCGGGCTCATCAGCGTCGACATGGGAGTTCCCTTGTTCGACTGGCAGGATATTCCGCTTGCCCACGCCGTCGACGACACGGACGCCGCCCCGGTGGACAGCGGACCGGAGGGGGCGCCGGTCCTGTCCCGGCCCGCGGTGGCCTCGATGGGCAACCCCCATGCGGTCTTCTTCATCGATCGCAACGTGCAGTCCATCGACCTTGCCCTCCACGGTGCCGAGGTCGAGCATCACCCGCTGTTTCCCGACCGGGTCAATGTAAGCATCGCCCAGGTGACCGGGCCGACGGCTTTGACCATGCGTACCTTCGAGCGCGGCGTCGGCCTGACGCAGGCCTGCGGCTCGGCCGCCTGCGCCGCGGCCGTGCTGGCGGCGCGCACCGGCCGCGCCGGCCGTCGCCTGACAGTGACCGTGCCCGGTGGCGACCTGATCGTCGAATGGCGCGACGACGGCCACGTGATGATGACCGGGCCGGCGGAGCTGGAATGGGACGGCTTCCTCGACCCCGTCACGGGCGACCATCGCCGCGTCGCGCTGGAGAGCGCAGTCCGATGACCGGCAAGCCTGCGATCGACGTGATTTCCTTCGGCTGCCGCCTCAACACCTTCGAGGCGGAGATCATGAAGCGCGAGGCGGCGGCCGCCGGACTTGGCGCAGCCGACGCCATTCCCGCCATCATCATCAACACCTGTGCCGTCACCGGCGAGGCGGTGCGCCAGGCTCGTCAGGCGGTGCGCCGCGCGCGCCGCGACAACCCGTCCGCGCGCATCATCGTTACCGGCTGCGCCGCGCAGACCGAAGGCGACACCTTCGCCCGGATGGATGAGGTGGACGCCGTCATCGGCAATGACGACAAGTTGAAGGCGGACAGCTATCGCAGCCTGCCCGATTTCGGGGTTTCAGCCGAAGAGAAGGTGCGCGTCAACGATATCATGAGCGTGCGCGAGACGGCGGGCCACATGGTGGACGCCATCGAGGGCCGTGCCCGCGCCATCGTGCAGGTGCAGAACGGCTGCGACCATCGCTGTACCTTCTGCATCATCCCCTTCGGACGCGGCAACTCCCGCTCGGTGCCCATGGGCGCCGCGGTGGCGCAGGTGCGCCGCCTTGTGGATGCCGGTTACCGCGAGGTGGTGCTGTCGGGCGTCGACATGACCAGTTGGGGCGCCGACCTGCCGGGCGCGCCGCGCCTGGGCACGCTGGTACAGGCCATACTGCGCCATGTACCCGACCTGCCGCGCCTGCGCCTGTCATCCATCGACTCCATCGAAGCCGGCCCTGCCCTCATGGATGCCATCGGCACGGAAACGCGGCTGATGCCGCATCTGCACCTGTCGCTGCAGGCCGGCGACAACATGATCCTGAAGCGCATGAAGCGCCGTCACAGCCGCGAGGACGCCATCGCCTTCTGCGTCGACATGCGGTCCCGCCGGCCCGACATCGTCTACGGCGCCGACATCATCGCGGGCTTCCCGACGGAAACGGACGCCATGTTCGAAAATTCACTGCGCCTCGTGGACGAGTGCGGGCTGACGCATCTTCACGTCTTTCCCTTTTCACCGCGCAAGGGCACGCCTGCCGCGCGCATGCCGCAACTGCCCAAGGCCGTCGGCAAGGAGCGCGCCGCGCTCCTGCGGGCGCGCGGCGAGGCGGCCCACGCGGCGCATCTGGCGCGGCTGGTCGGCACACGGCAACGTATCCTGGTCGAGCGCGAAGGTCTTGGCCGCGCCGAAGACTTCACCCTTGCCGACATCGCGGTCGGCGCCCCCGGCGAAATCGTCGAGGCCGAGATCATCGGCCAGACGGGCGAACGCCTGGTCGCGCGGCCGCTGATGGCCGCCGCCGCCTGACCCTATCGAACTGGAGACTTCATGGCAGAGCAGAAAGGCTTCTTTCGCCGCATCTTCACCTTCGGGCAGGACGATTCCGCCAAACCGGCGGAAACGGCGCCGACACAGGTGGTGCCGGCGGACGTTGCGCCGAGCGAAGCCCAGCCGATCGAACCCCTGGTTGAAGAACCCCTGATTGACGGGCCCCTGGTTGCCGACGCGCCCGCCGCGGCCGATGGCGACGATTTCGCCTTCCTGGAAGAGCCGGGCGTGCCCGATACAGAGCCGGACGCCGACTTCGACTGGCTCAGGGAGGACGCGCCGAACGTCGATGCCATCGAGGAAGCCGAGGCGACCCTGATCGAGGAGGATGGCGGCGTGCCCGCGCCGGAGCCGGCCGTGGAGGCCGTCCCCGAAAGCATCCCCGTCGAGGAGTTGGAGCTGCCGCCGGAAGACGATGGTGCCGACGATTCCTTCGCCTGGCTCGACCAGCCGGTCGAGCCGGAGCCGGAGGACGAGGAAGCCAACCAGCCCGGCTGGCGCGTCGTCGAGGCCAGGCAGGCGGCTGTCGGCGCGGCATTGGCGGCGGAGCCGGCGCGCAGCTGGTTCCAACGGCTGCGCGAGGGCCTGTCGCGCTCGTCCGGACAATTGTCGGGGCAGATCACCTCGCTGTTCACGAAACGGCGCCTGGACGAAGATACCCTTCAGGACTTCGAGGACGTGCTGATCCAGGCCGACCTTGGCGTCGAGACGGCGACCCGCATCACGGAACGGCTGTCCGAGGGGCGCTACGGCAAGGAGATCACCGGAGAGGCTGTGCGCGCCATCCTGGCCGAGGAGGTCGAGCGTTCGCTGGCGCCCGTCGCCCGGCCGCTGGAGCTCGATCTGTCGGTCAAGCCGCATGTGATCCTGGTCGTCGGGGTCAACGGCACCGGCAAGACGACCACGATCGGCAAGCTGGCCGCCAAGCTGACGCGCGGCGGCCTGAAGGTGACACTGGCGGCCGGCGACACGTTCCGCGCCGCCGCGGTGGAGCAGTTGAAAATCTGGGGCGAGCGCACCGGCTCGGCCGTCGTTGCGCGCGATATCGGCGCCGACGCCGCGGGACTGGCCTTCGAAGCCTATGACGAGGCATTGCGCAACGGCTCGGACGTGCTCATCATCGACACCGCCGGCCGGCTGCAGAACCGCACCGAACTGATGGCCGAGCTGGAGAAGATCGTGCGCGTGCTGCGCAAGCGCGCGCCCGACGCGCCGCATACCGTGCTGCAGACGCTGGATGCCACGACCGGGCAGAACGCCATGAGCCAGGTGGAGATTTTCCGCAACGTCGCCGGGGTGAACGGTTTGGTCATGACCAAGCTCGACGGTACGGCGCGCGGCGGCATTCTTGTGGCCATCGCGACGCGTCATGCCCTGCCGGTCTATTTCATCGGCGTCGGCGAAGGGATAGACGATCTGGAACCATTCAAGGCCCGCGATTTCGCCGAGGCGATCGCCGGCCGCGCGGCCTGACGCACGCAAGGAGCACGAGATGTCCGAACGCATCGTCGAAGAAGCCCCCAACAGGCCGGGTCGCAAGGAGATGAACCCGCTCGTCAAGTTCGCTCTCGAACTTGGACCGCTGGTGGTCTTCTTCTTCGCCAACAACCGGGGCGAGGCCATCGCCGAGGCGGTTCCCGCGCTGGGGGCGCTCGGGGGACCGCTCTTCGTCGCAACGGCGCTTTTCATGCTGGCGACGGTGGTTTCTCTGACCGTTTCCTGGATGATGATCCGGACGCTGCCCATCATGCCCATCGTCTCGGGTGTCGTCGTCGTCGTGTTCGGCACGCTGACGCTGTGGCTGCAGGACGAGGTCTTCATCAAGATGAAGCCGACCATCGTCAATGGCCTGTTCGCCGCGGTCCTTCTGGGCGGGCTGGCCTTCGGCAAGCCGCTTCTGGGCTATGTCTTCGATCAGGCTTTCAAGCTCGACGACGAGGGCTGGCGCAAACTGACGCTGCGCTGGGGGCTTTTCTTCGTTTTCCTTGCCGTGCTGAACGAAGTGGTCTGGCGCTTTTTCTCCACCGACTTCTGGGTGGCATTCAAGGTCTGGGGTACGATGCCCATCACCATCGCTTTCATGCTGGCGCAGTTTCCGCTGTTGAAGCGTCATGCCACGGAGCCGCTCTTCGACCAGAAGAAGTAGCACGTTGCAAATCGTCTTCAGGCTCCCACCTTTCCCATCGAAGGTACTCAAGGAGCGCTGACATGATCGACGCACAAAAACTTCTCGACCAGTTTCTCGGCACGGGACGCGGGGCGCCAAGGCAAGGAACGGGCCAGGGTGGCCTGCAGACGGGCCAGGGAGGGCTCGGCGCCGGTCTGCCGGGCGGCCTCGGAGACCTCGTCGGCAGCGTCCTCGGGGGCAGTCGCGGCGGTGGCCGGGGTAGCGGCCTGGGCGGCGGCCTTGCGGGCGGCATGGGCGGTGCGCTCGGTCCCGTCATAGCCGGTGGCCTCGCCTCCTATCTGCTGCGCGGAAAGAACGCCAGGAAGCTCGGCGGCTCTGCCATCAAGCTTGGCGGCCTGGCTCTGGTTGCGGGCCTCGGCTACAAGGCCTGGCAAAATTATCAGGCGCAGCAGGCCGGCAATACAGTCAGTCGCATCGCGCCCGGCGAGATTCCGGATGCATCGGATACCGCCTTCATCCCGCCGCCGGGAGAAGAACAGGAACATGCCCGCCTGCTTCTGTCGGCCATGATCGCCGCGGCCAAGGCGGACGGCAGCATCGACAGTGCGGAAGAGGAAGCAATCTTCGGCAAGATGGACGGGCTCGAACTGGATGCCGAGGAAAAATCGCTGGTGATGGACGAGTTGCGCCGCCCGATGCCGGTGGAGGATCTCGCCGCGCAGGCCCGCACCCCGGAAGCCGGGGTCGAAGTCTATCTTGCGTCGCTGATGGCCATCGACGCGGATACGCCCGCCGAGCGGGACTATCTGCAAAGGCTGGCTTCGGCGCTGCGCCTGCCGCCGGACCTCGTCGCCGAGATCCACGATGCGCACGACAACGCCCTGCAGTCATGACACCCGGGCATTGACCGCGCGCCCGCTGCTCCCCTACTGAAGAGCGTGCGCGGGGTCTCGCGCGGAGAAATGCCGACATGCGCACAGGTTCCCCTCTTGGATACGCAAGGCCGGCCATCGTGCTGGCCTGCGGCGCGGCGATCGTCACCATATCCATGGGCCTGCGCCAGTCCTTCGGCCTTTATATGCGCCCGGTCGAGCTGGAGCTCGGCGTCAGCCGCGAAGCCTTCGGTCTCGCCATTGCCGTCCAGACACTGATTCTCGGTCTGGCGCAGCCCTTCGTCGGCGCGCTGGCCGACAGGCATGGCTCCGGCCGCGTCGCCGCCGCGGGCGGTGTCCTCTATGCGCTGGCGCTGGCGCTGGCCGCCACGGCGGGCAGCGCAGTCGGGTTGAACCTCTCGCTCGGCTTTCTGGCCGGCTTCGCCATGACGGGTATCACCTTCGTCGTCGTACTCGGCGCCATAGGCCGTGCGGTGCCGCCGCAAAAGCGCGGCGCGGCCGTCGGCATCGCGACGGCCGGCGGCTCGTTCGGGCAGTTCCTCCTCGTGCCGCTGACGCAAGGGCTGATCGGCAGTTTCGGCTGGCGCGAAACCATGTTGATCGGCGCCCTCCTGGCGCTCCTCATCGTCCTTCTGGCGCGTGGCATCGCCGGCCTTCCGGCAGGCACGGCGGCGGGCACCTTACGCCAGCAAAGCCTGGGCGAGGCGCTGCGCGAGGCATCCCGCCATCCCGGCTACTGGCTCTTGAATTTCGGCTTCTTTGTCTGCGGCTTCCATGTCGCCTTCATCTCCACCCACCTGCCGGCCTTTCTGGCCGACCAGGGGCTGGACCCAGCGGTCGGCGCGCGGGCGCTGGCGCTTATCGGCCTTTTCAACATCCTCGGTTCCTACGTCTTCGGCCTCAGCGCCGACAAGATGCGCAAGAAATACGTGCTGTCCGGCCTGTACTTCGCCCGATCGGCGGTCATCGTCGTCTTCCTGGCCGTGCCTTTCACGCCGCTCAGCGCGACACTCTTCGCCTGTGCCATCGGTTTCCTGTGGCTCGGCACCGTGCCCCTGACCAGTGGGCTTGTCAGCCAGATCTTCGGCGTACGATACCTGGCTACGCTGTTCGGCATCGTCTTCATGAGCCATCAGGTGGGCGGCTTCTTCGGGGCGTGGCTGGCAGGCCGCTTCTTCGAGGACACCGGCAGCTACGACCTTGCCTGGCAGGTATCCATCGGGCTCGGTCTTCTGGCCGGCCTCGTCAACCTGCCGATCCGGGACCGGCCGATCCTGCGTGCGCAGGCTGCATGAGCGGCGCGCTCGCCCTCAGGGCCGCGACGGCGGCCGGCATCCTCGTGGCGCTGGTGGGCGGATTGTGGCTTTGGGAGGCGCATGGCCTTGCCATATGGACGGGCGTGGCCTTCACCTTCTGCCTCTAGGCGTTACCTTTGCAGGCAACGGAGTTTTGCCCCGGCACGACCAAGACAGGAATGTCCCCAATGAAGTCGTTCACCACGATACTCGCCGCAACCCTGGTGGCCGCGGGCCTTGGCGCCCCTGCGCGGGCGCAGACCGACCTCGAGCGGATCAAGGCGGACGGTGTCATCCGCATCGGCACGGAAGGCACCTATGCGCCCTTCACCTTTCACGATGCCAGCGGCGCGCTTGTCGGCTTCGATGTCGAGATCGGCCGCGCCGTTGCCGAGAAGATGGGTGTGCGCGCCGAATTCCTGGAGGGAAAGTGGGACGGCCTCATCGCCGGGCTCGACGCCAATCGCTACGACGCCGTCATCAACCAGGTCGGCATCACCGAGGCCCGGCAGCGCAAGTACAGCTTCTCCGAACCGTATATCGCCTCCAAGGCCGTGCTGATCGTCAAGGCCGACAACGAAGCGGTCAAGGGGTTCGACGACCTGAAAGGCCTTCGTGCGGCTCAGTCGCTGACCAGCAATTTCGGGCGCCTGGCGCAGGAGCACGGCGCCGAGCTGGTTGCCACCGACGGTTTCGACCAATCGATCCAGCTCGTCCTGCAGGGCCGGGCCGACGCAACGATCAATGACAGCCTCTCATTTCTGGATTTCCGCAAGAAGCAACCGAATGCGCCCGTGCGGGTCGCCGCCGAACTTGCGGACGCGGAATATTCCGGCATCCTGATGCGTCAGGGGCAGGACGATCTCGTTGCCGCGGTCAATGCCGCCCTTGCAGACATCAAGACCGATGGCACCTACCAGGCCATCGCCGACAAATATTTCGGCGCGGACGTCTCGCAATAAACAGCGGCGGCGAAGCCTGAAGGCGGAGTATGAAATGCCCTTCTGGCTGCAACTCATGTGGGATTCCCTTGGGCCGCTGCTTTGGGCGGCCCTCAAGTTCACGGCCCCGCTGACGCTGATATCCTTTGCGCTAGGTCTCTCGCTCGGCCTTTTGACGGCGCTGGTACGCATGTTCGCGCCGAAGCCTTTCGCGCTTGTGGCGCGCTTTTATGTCTGGATCTTCCGCGGCACGCCGCTGCTGGTGCAGCTTTTCCTGATCTTCTACGGCCTGCCCAGCGCAGGCATCGTGCTGGATGCTTTCACCGCCGCCGTGATCGGCTTTACGCTGAATGTCGGGGCCTATACCTCGGAAATCATCCGGGCGGTCATCGCCTCCGTGCCGCGCGGGCAATGGGAGGCATCCTATTCCATCGGCATGAGCTGGTTTCAGACCATGCGCCGCACGATCCTGCCCCAGGCCGCCCGCACCGCCGTGCCGCCGCTGTCCAATACCTTCATCTCCCTGGTCAAGGATACGTCGCTGGCCGCCGCCATCACCGTGCCGGAGCTGTTCCAGCAGGCCCAGCGGATCGTGGCGGTGACTTACGAACCGCTCATCCTCTATGTCCAGGCGGCTTTGATCTATCTTCTGCTGTCCTCCGTCCTGTCATCGCTCCAGACCCGGATGGAAAAGCGCCTGAACCGGTATGGCGGCTTCATGGAGGCGCGGTCATGATCGTCATGAAGGACATCCACAAGAGCTTCGCTGCGAACGAGGTGCTGAAAGGAATTTCGCTGAGCTTTTCGGAAGGCAGCGTCACCGCGCTGATCGGCCCTTCGGGCAGCGGCAAGAGCACGCTGCTGCGATGCATCAACCTGCTCGAGATCCCGGATCGCGGCCACCTGCAGGTGGGCGACGCGGAAGTGGACTTCACGCCGGGCCGAAAGGTGCCGGCGCGGCAGGTTCAGGCCGTGCGGCGCCAGACCGGAATGGTGTTCCAGAACTTCCAGCTGTTCCCGCACCGAACGGCGCTTCAGAACGTGATGGAATCCCTGGTTACGGTGCTGAAGTGGCCGCAGGCGAAAGCCAGCCAGCGGGCCATGCAGCTTCTGGACCGGGTCGGCCTTGCGGACAAGGCGGATGCCTGGCCCTCGACGCTGTCGGGCGGACAGCAGCAACGCGTCGCAATCGCCAGGGCGCTGGCCCCCTCGCCTCGCGTCCTGCTTTGCGACGAGCCGACATCGGCGCTGGACCCGGAACTGTCCGACGAGGTGGTCGAGGTTCTGGCCGGACTGGCGCGCGATGGCACGACGATGGTGATGGCCACGCACGATCTGCGCCTCGGCTCGCGCATTGCCGGGCAGGCCGTTTTCCTGGATGCGGGCGTGGTGGTGGAGATGGGGCCCTCGGCCACGCTTTTCGGCGCACCGAGAGAGGAACGCACCCGGCGTTTCCTGGCATCCCTGACGGCCGCGACAGTTCCGGTCACCTGATATATCGGCAACGCCGATCAGGAGAGCGGGCTGCCGGCCTCCAGCCGGGGCAGCAGCTCTTGCTGGATGATCGCCGGGGTCAGCGGGCCGGTCGCCTTCCACAGCACCGTCCCCTCGGGCGACACCAGGAATGTTTCCGGCACGCCATAGACGCCCCAGTCGATGCCGGCGCGGCCGTCTTCGTCCGCACCGATCTGCGCATAAGGGTTCCCGAGTTCTTCCAGGAAGCCCGACGCCTGCTCGGGCTTGTCCTTGTAATTGATACCGACAAGGTCGAAACGCGGGTCGGCCGCCAACCGCATCAGCAACGGATGTTCGGCCCGGCACGGCGCGCACCACGACGCAAAGACATTCACCAAAGCGGGCCGGCCCGTGCCGCCCGCCGGAAATGTCAGGCCCGGAACAGGCCGTCCATCCGCCAGCCGTGCGCCTTGCAGCGGCGGCAGGCTGGTTGCCGGGGCTGCCCGCCCCTGCAAGGCCGATGGCAGGGCCTGCGGATCGCGGCCCGATTCCAGGGCGAAGAGAAACATCCCGCCCATCCCCACGAACAGGATCAGCGGCAACGCCGCCAGCGCCAGACGGCGCGCTCTGCGCGAAATCATCGGCGCTTGCCTTCCAGGGCCTCGAGGCGGCGCGCGGCGGACCGCGCATCGAGACCGACGAACAGGCAGAGCGCCGCCAGGACGACCGCCGAAATGCCATAGGCGGCGGCGATATAGCCGAAATAATCCCCGGTCATGGCGTCAGGCCTCCATACGCGCGGCCGACCGCCGGCCAAGGGCGACGATGCGCCGGCGTCGTATCTCGGTGCGCATCGCCGTCAGGTGCAGGGCGAAGAACAAGAGCGAGAACCCCAGTGCCGACAGCAGCAGCGGCCACAGGTAGACGGCCGCCATGGACGGCCCGTCCATGCGCACCACGCTGGCCGGCTGGTGCAGCGTGTTCCACCAGTCGACGGAGAACTTGATGATCGGAATGTTGATAAATCCGACGAGCACCAAAACGGCCGAAGGCTTGCCCGCCTTGCCCGGATCGTCGAAGGCGCGCGTGAGGGCGATGAGGCCGAGATACATGATGAACAGCACGAACACGCTTGTCAGCCGGGCGTCCCAGACCCACCAGGTGCCCCACATGGGACGGCCCCAGACCGAGCCCGTCACGAGCGCCAGCAGGGTAAAGGCTGCGCCCAGGGGCGCCGCGGCCTTGATGGACACTTCCGCGATGGGGTGCCGCCAGATGAGGGTGCCAAGCGCGGAAACGGTCATCACGGTCCACACCATCATCGACAGCCAGGCGAAGGGCACGTGGATGAACATGATGCGCACCGTCGCGCCCTGCTGGTAGTCCCCGGGCGCGGCAAAGCCGAGGCCAAGCCCGGCGGCGATGGATGCGATGGCAGCCCCATAGACGTAAGGCTGCACCCTGCCGGATAGCTGCAGGAAGCGCGTGGGGTTGGCCAGCGCCGAAAAGCGCGATTGTCTGACGGCAATGTCGTTCATGAGAGGCAATCTAAATGCGTGGTGCCGCCATCGCAAATGCGCTCTGCGCTGCGATGCAGCATAGGGCGTTCAACTTCCCCCGGATGGCCGTTCGCCGATCCAGATCGCCATGCCGATCGACGCCGGCATCACCGGTTCGAAGCCGAATTTGGCATAGAGGTGCTTCGCGTCGCCATCGGCGATCAGGCTGACATAGGCCGATTTGGGGGCGCGCGCCTGAAGATCCTCCATCAGCCGGGCGAAGATGCGCTTGCCCAGACCCTGCCCCTGATGCTCCGGTTCCACCGCCATGTCGCACACCTGGAAGAAGCAGCCGCCATCTCCGATCACGCGGCCCATGGCCACCACGCGGCCACGATGGCGCACGACAGCCGCCGACCAACTGTTCGGCAGCCCAAGGCGCGCGGCCTCCTCCGTCTTGCCCGACAGGCCGGTAACCAGGCGGAGGCGACGGTAATCCTCCACGGTCGGTATCTCCATGGACAGGGTATAGGCTTCCTGCATCATCGCGTCCTTCAATCGGCCAGCATCCGCAGCGCATGGGCTGCCGCGACGGGCCCCAGCACGGCGAAGAAAAGAGACAATCCGCACAGCACCAGGAAAGGCTCGCGGAAGGGGGCGGGGTCGTTGACGGCGCCATAGGCGGCCGTGACCCCGAAGATCAGGATCGGCACCGTCAGGGGCAGCACCAGAACCGACACGAGCACGCCGCCGCGCGGTAGCGAAATCGCAATGGCCGCGCCGATGGCCCCGACAAGCACGACCGCGGGCGAGCCGACCAGAAGGGTGGCGGCGACGGCGCCCAGGGCCGCTGGCTCCACCGCAAGGAACAGGCCCAGGACGGGCGCCGCGACCACCAGCGGAAGGATGGCCGCGCACCACAGCGCGGCGCATTTGACGAGGACCACCAGCGGCATCGGCACCGGGCCGAGAATCAGCGCGTCGAGCGTCCCATCCTCGCGGTCGGCCTGGAAGAGGCGGTCGAGCGACAGCAGCGTCGCCATGAGCACGCCGATCCACAGGATGGCCGGGCCGACCCGCGACAGAAGAGCAAGGTCGGGCCCGATGCCGAAGGGAATCGTGACGACGAGGGCCAGGAAGAAGATGAGCCCCGTGGCGAAGCCGCCGCCGCGCGCAAACAGGGCCAGGTCGCGCAGGAACAGGCTCACCATTGCCAGTCCTCTGCCGGCTGCCCGTCGCCCGTATCGGCCTGACGGGCGGCGAGGACCAGTTCACGCGCCGGACCGAGTTCCAGGGGCTGGTGGGTCGCCGCGACCACGATGCCGCCCTTGGCGAGGTGCCCGGCGACCACCCGCGCAAACAGCGCCTGCGACGCGGTATCCAGGGCGTTCGTCGGCTCGTCCAGCAGCCATAAGGGCCGCCATGCCGCCAGAAGCCGGCACAGCGCCGCGCGGCGTTGCTGGCCGGCGGACAGGTAGCCAGCCGGAATGGCGGCCAGCGGCTGCAGGTCGAAGGCCGCCAGCGCCTCATCCACGCCGGTCCGGCCTCCATCCAGGAAATCGCGCCAGAATGCGACGTTGCGCGCGAGCGTCTCGAGCGGCTTGAGCCCGTTGCGATGGCCGATGTAATGGCACACCTGGCCCGGATGGGTGGCCGGTTCTCCATCGGGCGCGTTCAGGCCGCCGACGCTGATGCGGCCGGCCAGCGCGGGAGTGAGGCCCGCGAGGGTCCTGAGAAGGGTGGATTTCCCGGCACCGTTGGGCCCGCTGACGACGAGCGCATCGCCCCGGCGGAGCGCCAGGCTGAGCGGAGGGCCGAGCGCACGGGCCTGACGGCCGATCACCACGCCTTCGAGCCTCAGTTCAACCACTTTGCCCCCGCCAAACCCGCTTATGCCCTGTCCTGTCCCCTGGCCGCGGACAATGCAAGGGGTGCCGCAAAAATAGCGCCACGACGCGTCTTGCCCCTTTATAGCGATTACAAACTTGCCTATAAGGGCGCCAACCACACCAGCGACCGGCGTGGATCAACAGCGCCGATCTCATGCTTCCTGCCTCTTCAGGCAGGCGCGGAGGCGGACGAGCGGAAATGGTCGTACCCGCAGTACCAAACGCGCTCAATTCCGCGGGCGCGACTGGCGTTCGCCTTTCGGACATCACTTTGGTTCGAGAAGGAACGAGAGCCCGTGTCCCATCCCGATACATTCAAATGCCGCCGCACCCTGACCGTCGACGGCAAGGACTATGTCTACTACGACCTCAAGGAAGCCGAGAAGAACGGCCTGGAGGGGGCGTCGCGACTGCCCTTCTCCATGAAGGTTCTCCTCGAAAACCTGCTGCGCAACGAAGACGGGCGTACCGTCAAGGCGGACGACGTCCGCGCCGTCGTCAACTGGCTGGACGACCGCGGCAAGGCCGGCCATGAAATCGCCTACCGCCCGGCCCGTGTGCTGATGCAGGACTTTACCGGCGTTCCGGCCGTCGTCGACCTGGCGGCCATGCGCGACGCCACCGAGAAGCTCGGTGCCGATGCAAACAAGATCAACCCTCTGGTCCCGGTCGATCTCGTCATCGACCACTCGGTCATGGTCGATTATTTCGGCAGCAAGGACGCCTTCGAAAAGAACGTGACGGTCGAGTACGACCGCAACGGCGAGCGGTACACCTTCCTGCGCTGGGGGTCCAAGGCGTTCCGCAATTTCCGCGTCGTGCCCCCCGGCACGGGCATCTGCCACCAGGTCAACCTGGAGTATCTATCGCAGACGGTCTGGACGCGTGAAGAGAACGGCGAGACCGTCGCCTATCCGGACACGCTCGTCGGCACCGATTCGCACACCACCATGGTCAACGGCCTCGCCGTGCTTGGCTGGGGCGTCGGCGGCATCGAGGCCGAGGCCGTGATGCTGGGACAGCCGATCTCCATGCTGATTCCCGAAGTCATCGGCTTCCGCCTGACGGGCAAGCTGCCCGAAGGCACCACGGCGACCGATCTGGTGCTGACCGTCACCGAGATGCTGCGCAAGAAGGGCGTCGTCGGCAAGTTCGTCGAGTTCTTCGGACCCGGCCTTGCCAACCTGACGCTGGAAGACCAGGCCACCATCGCCAACATGGCGCCGGAATACGGCGCGACCTGCGGCTTCTTCCCGATCGACAAGGACACCGTCGCCTATCTGGAGGCAACCGGCCGCGACAAGCATCGCATCGCGCTGGTGGAATCCTATGCCAGGGCGCAGGGCATGTTCCACGGCCTGTCGGAGGGCGAGCCCGTCTTCACCGATACGCTCGAACTGGACCTCGGCACCGTCGTACCCTCGCTTGCCGGACCCAAGCGTCCGCAGGACCGCGTGGCGCTTACCGACGCCGCACGCAAGTTCGACATCGCGCTGACGGAAATCCATGGCGGCCGCAAGAAAAGCGACAAGCCCGAATCGGTCGGCGATGCGCGCTACATGGACGAAGGCGCCGGACAGGCCGGCCAGACGCCGCAGACCGTGCGTCACCCCGTCGCCGGAACCGATCACGGCATCTCCGACGGCGACGTCGTGATCGCCGCGATCACCTCCTGCACGAACACCTCCAACCCCAACGTCCTCGTCGCTGCCGGCCTGCTGGCCCGCAAGGCGCATGCGAAGGGCCTGAAGGTGAAGCCGTGGGTCAAGACCTCGCTTGCCCCCGGCAGCCAGGTCGTGACCGAGTACCTGGAAAAGGCCGACCTGCAGAAGGATCTCGACGCGCTCGGCTTCAACCTCGTCGGCTATGGCTGCACCACCTGCATCGGCAATTCCGGCCCGCTGCCGGAAAACATCTCCGATGCCATCAACAAGCATGACCTCGTCGCCTGTTCGGTCCTTTCGGGCAACCGCAACTTCGAGGGACGCGTCAATCCGGACGTGCGGGCCAACTACCTGGCCTCGCCGCCGCTTGTGGTGGCCTACGCGCTTGCCGGATCGCTCTTCGTCGACCTGACGAACGACCCGCTCGGTCAGGACGCCGACGGCAACGACGTCTTCCTTCGGGACATCTGGCCGACGACGCAGGAGATTGCCGACATCGTCCGCCAGACCGTCACGCGCGACCTGTTCGAGACGCGCTATTCGGACGTGTTCGCCGGTGACGAGCACTGGCAGAAGATCAACGTCTCGGGCGGGCTCACCTACGATTGGGACGACCGCTCGACCTATGTGCAGAACCCGCCTTACTTCGAGGGCATGAGCATGACGCCCAGGCCGGTGGAGGACATCCAGGGCGCGCGCATCCTTGGCCTGTTCCTGGATTCCATCACCACCGACCACATCTCTCCGGCCGGCTCCATCAAGGCCAGCAGCCCGGCGGGCGAATATCTGGTCAGCTATCAGGTGCGTCCGGTGGACTTCAACTCCTATGGCGCGCGGCGCGGCAACCACCAGGTCATGATGCGGGGCACCTTCGCCAACATCCGCATCAAGAACCAGATGGTGCCCGGCATCGAGGGCGGCATCACCAGGCACTACCCCTCGGGCGAGGAGCTGCCGATCTACACGGCGGCGATGCGCTACAAGGACGAAGGCGTGCCGCTGGTGATCTTCGCCAACAAGGAATACGGCACCGGCTCCTCCCGCGACTGGGCGGCGAAGGGCACCGTCCTTCTCGGCGTCCGCGCCGTGATCGCGCAGAGCTTCGAGCGTATCCACCGGTCGAACCTGGTGGGCATGGGCGTCGTTCCGTTCGTCTTCGCCAATGAAGGCGAGAGCTGGCAGACGCTCGGCCTGACGGGCGACGAGAAGGTGACGATCACGGGTCTTGCCGACGTCAAGCCGCGCCAGATCATGGACGCCACCATCGAGCGTGCCGACGGGTCGACGCAGGTCGTCAAGCTGCTGTGCCGCATCGATACGCTGGACGAGCTGGAGTATTTTCGCAACGGCGGCATCCTGCACTACGTGCTGCGCCAGCTCGCCGCCTGAGGCCGACGGCCCATTGACAGGACCATGAAGGGGCGGCCTTGCGGCCGCCCCATTCTTCTCCTGCGGGGGTCAGGGCGTTTCACCCCGATTTGACTGGTGGGTGTCGACGCCCGCCAGTAGGTTTCGCGCATGACGACGACTTCTCGGCCCCCCTTATGGACGTTACTGGCGGTTGCCGGCCTTGCGGGAACGCTCGGTACGGGCCCGGCCATGGCGCAAAGCGCGTCTTCGGACGATTTTCGCGGGGTGGTCGAGCTCTTCACCAGCCAGGGCTGCGCCTCGTGCCCGCCGGCCGACGATGTGCTGGCGCGGCTGTCCGACGAACACGGAATCGTCGCCCTCTCCTACAATGTCGACTACTGGGATTATATCGGCTGGAAGGACCAGCTTGCGACCCGGCAGAACACCGAGCGCCAGCGCTCCTACGCCAAGGCGTTCCGCATGAGTTCGGTCTACACGCCGCAGGTCGTCGTCAACGGCACGGGAGATTTCATCGGCTCGCACGACAAGGAAATCTCGCAGGCGCTGAAGTCGTCTCCCCTTGCCACGGGGCAGGACGCGCTCGCGCGGGTTGCCATGAACGTCGTCGACGAGACGCTGCAGGTCCGTGCGAAACTGGTAGGCCCCGCGACGGAGAATCCGCCGATCCTGGTTCTCGTGACCTATCAGGACCGGATCGAAACCCCCGTCCTGAAGGGCGAGAACAGCGGACACCATATCGTGAACCGGCATGCCGTTTCGGAGTTCAAGGTAGTGGGCACGGTCTCGGAGACGAAGCCGCTGGAAATCGACATTCCCGTTTCCATGCTGCAGGAGGGAGCGCGCGGCGCCATCGGCTGCGCGGTGCTGTTGCAGGCCGTCGACGCCTCCGGCACGCCGGGCCGCATCCTGGCGGCCGCGCAACTGGAGTTTGTCGACGACTGACGCATGCCGGTTTGCATCCTGCGTCTTTTGGTGAGACCATCGCTCTTCGGGCCGGCCTCGGCGTTTGAGCGGCAGCCCTTCGACAGGGGATGATTTTGGACGATCAGACGTCACGGCACTCCGCGGACCTTCTGACATTTCCGATGGCCCGGCCCGCCGACACGCTTCCAGTGGTTTCCTTCGACCGGCGAGAACTTTCCGAGATCCTGCGCATCTACGGCCGCATGGTCGCGGCGGGAGAATGGCGCGACTATGCCATCGATACCCTCAAGGACAGGGCCGTCTTCTCGATCTTTCGCCGCACCAGCGAAATGCCGCTGTTCCGCGTCGAGAAAGACCCGCGCCTGGCGCGTCGCCAGGGCGCCTACAGCGTCATCGGCGCCGGCGGCACGGTTTTGAAGCGAGGGCACGAGCTGTCCAGCGTACTCCGCGTGCTCGACAAGGCATCCAAAAGCTGAACGGCGCTACAGGGTGCCGGGATAGCGGTGCTCGTCGGGCAGGGAATGCCGTCCATCGCCGAGGCGCATCTGCATGAAGACGGTGTCGATCCAGCGGCCGAACTTGAAGCCGGATCCTTCGAACACGCCGATCATGCCGAAACCCGCGCGCTCGTGCAGCCGGATCGACGGGGCATGGTCCGATCCGCCGATGACGGCGATCATCTGGCGGAAGCCCTTTTCCGTGCACAGCTCCAGAAGACGCATCAGCAAGGCGCGCCCGATGCCCTTGCCGTGGTGGCTGGGGTCTATGTAGATGGAATCCTCCACCGACCAGCGATAGGCCGGGCGGGCCCGGAAAGGGCCGGCATAGGCGTAGGCGACGACCTCGCCCGCCGCCGAAACCGCCACGATGTACGGATAATTCTGGGTCAGGAGCGTCTGCATCCGGGCGGCCATCTCCGCCTCGTCGGGCGGCGTCACCTCGAAGGTTGCCGTGCCGTGCAGAACCGCATGGCGATAGATCGCGGTGATGGCCGGAATATCGGCCGGGGTGGCGTCGCGGAGGGTAAAGGCGCTCATGGATCGATTCCCCATCGGTGTCGCCACGCTTCTACGCCCGTGCATACCGGGCTTTCAATCCGCATGCCCTTGCGCCGGCACGAAAAAGGGCGGCCCTTGCGGACCGCCCTCCGATGAGGCCGTGATGCGCGTTCAGTTTATTCGCGGTTGCCGAAAAGCTGCAGCAGCATCATGAACATGTTGATGAAGTTAAGGTAGAGGCTGAGCGCGCCCATGACGGCCTTGCGGCCACCGGCCAGGACGTCGTCGCCCTCGTAATACATCTCCTTGATGCGCTGCGTGTCGTAGGCCGTGAGACCCGCGAACACCAGCACGCCGATCACCGACACGGCGAAGCCGAGCGCCGACGAGGCGAGGAAGATGTTGACGACCATGGCGATGACCACGCCGATGAGGCCCATGAACAGGAAGGAGCCCCAGCCGGAGATGTCACGCTTGGTGGTGTAGCCCCACAGCGAGAGCGAGCCGAAGGCCGCCGCCGTGATGAAGAACACCTGGACGATCGACTCCTGCGTAAAGACGAGGAAGATCGTCGACAGCGACAGGCCGACAAGCGCTGCATAAGCCCAGAAGGTCGCCTGTGCCGCGCCGACCGACATGCGGTGGACACGGAACGACAGGAAGAAGACCAGCGCCAGCGGTGCCAGCATCAGCACCCAGCGCAGAGGCGAGGTGAAGAGGGCGATGCCGAGAGGCGTCAGCCAGAGATCCGGGCGCACCTGAGCGCCGCCTTCGACGGGAGCGCCGCTGGTGGCCATCATGAACAGGCCGTAGGCCGCCACACCCGTGATCGCCAGACCCATTGCCATAAGGTTGTAAACCTTGAGCATGTAGGCGCGCAGGCCCGGGTCGATCGTGGCGTCGGCGCGGCTACCGGCAGCGGGAACGCGTGCCCCGTAATTCCGATAATCAGCCATGGGTTTCCTAATTCCTTTCTGCGTGTTCCGTCCGGTGTCGGGCGCGAAGACGGGCTCGCACACCGAGGCGCCGCTGGCGGAACCCCCAGCAGTCCTGCCTGAAATATGCGGAACCTTGCTCCTCTATACAAGGGTATCCAAGGTTGCAGACCGGCTGCCGTGCCCCTCCGGGCGATTAAATTTACGTTATCTGGGGCTTTCGCCGATCCTAGAGTGTCCGCAACACCGGCGCGGCCTTGCGTCCCAGCACCCGCCATGTGCCCGCAAGGCCAAGGCCGATGGTCAGGAGAAGCGAGACCAGAAGCGTCGCAAGTCCCACGCCCCAGTCGAAGCGGTAAGGCAACTGCATGATGGTGGAGACCACGAAGGACGAGGCGAGCGCGCCTGCGCCGATGGCGAAGACCGCCGTGCCGACACCGAGCAGCAGATATTCCGTGACATAGGCGCGGATGAGCGTGGCGCGTGTGGCGCCCAGCGTCTTCAGCACGACGGCGTCGTGTACGCGCCCGCGATTGCCGGCCGCCAGAGCCCCGGCCAGCACGAAGACGGAAGCCACCAGCGCCACCGCCGCGGCCGCCCGGATGGCCAGGGCCAGTTGCGCGATGATCTGATTGACGGCATCCAGCGCGTCGCGTACCCGCACCGCGGTCACGGCGGGGAAATCGTCGCCGAGGCCGCGCAGAACGGCTTGCTCGGCCTCGGGCGTATCTTCGCCCATGCGCAGGGTCGCCAGCGCGGTGTGCGGCGCGCCGGCGAACGTATTGGGCGAGAAGACCATGACGAAGTTGATCGACAGGCTTTGCCATTCGACACGGCGCAGATTGGCGATGCGTGCGGTAACATTGCGGCCAAGCACGTTGACGGTGACCGTGTCGCCGATCTTCAGCCCCAGTTGTCCGGCCTCTTCCGCCGCGAAGGACACGAGGTTTTCGCCGGCGTAGTCGGCCGGCCACCACTCTCCCTCCGTCAGGGTGGAGGCCGGCGGCATCTGCGTGGAATAGGTCAGGCCCCTGTCGCCGCGCAGCACCCATGCGCCTTCCGCCGGTATGGCCATGTCCCGGACATTGGTGCCATTCAGCTCGACGATGCGCCCGCGCAGCATCGGCACGGATTCCAGCTCGCTGCCGGGGGCCAATGCCAGCACCGCCTCGCCGAAGCCCTGCGCCTCGGCCGACTGGATATCGAAGAAGAAGAAATTGGGGGCCCGTTCGGCCAGGTTGGTGCTGATTTCGTTGCGCAAATTATTGTCGATGGTCGCCAGCGTGACCAGCAGCGTCAGCCCCAGCCCCAGGGACAGCACCACCGAGGAGGTCAGCGCCCCCGGGCGGTGGATGTTGCCGATGGCAAGGCGCAGTGCGGTGGAGCGTACGCGCGGCTCGGCGCGGGCCAGCCACTGGATGGCCAGCGCCACCACGCGCAGGATGACGAAGGCGACGGCCGTGGATGCCAGGAAGATGCCGGCGATCCGCCGATCGTCTGCCATGAACAGCGCGATGGCCGAAACCAGCACCGCAAGGCCGAGCGCCCCGGCCAGGAACGGCCAGTGCATCCGCAGGCCGCCGCCGGCGCCGGTATCGCGGAACAGGGCGGCGGCACCGATGTCGCGGGTGCGCCCAAGCGGCAGGAGGGCGAAGGCAAGCGCCGTCATGTAGCCGAACGCCGCCGCGACCAGAAGCGCCACGGGATAGACTTCCGGCCGCGTTTCCACCGGGATGGCCGCCTCCAGGAAGCCGGCAGCGACGAAGGGGGCGATCGCACCCAGAGCGAGCCCCAGCGCTACGCCGATGCTGGCCAGCGCCAGGACCTGGATGAGATAGATGGACACGACGAAATTGCCGCCGCCGCCGAGGCTCTTGAAGGTGGCGATGACGGTGCGCTTGGAATCCAGATAGGCGTTGACGGCGTTGGCTATGCCGACGCCGCCCACGATCAGCGCCGTCAGTCCGACGAGCGTCAGGAACTGCGAGAAGCGCTCGATATTGCGCTGCAGGGCGGGCGCGGCACGGTCGTAGGGCCGTATGCTCCAGCCCGCTTCCGGAAAGCGCGCCTCGGCCTGCTCCGTCACCTGAGCGGCGGTGACACCGTCAGGAAGCCTGACTTTATAGTCGTATTCAACGAGGCTGCCGGGCTGCAACAGCCCCGTGCGCTGCAGGGCATCGAGCCCGATCATCAGGCGCGGTGCGAAGACGAAGCCATCGGAGAGCCGGTCCGGTTCCGTCAGCAGCCGGGCGCGCAGCTCGAACTCCTGCGACCCGACGCGTATGCGCGCTCCGGGGGCGATGTCCAGCCGCGTGAACAGCTCGGGCGCGGCCACCGCGCCGGCAACACCGTCCCGATCGGCCAGAAGCTCGGCAAGGGAAGCGTCGGAATCGGTCTCGACAGCACCGTAGAGCGGATAGGCCCCATCGACTGCCTTGACCTCGCTGATGGTCTGGTCGCGGCCATCGGCCAGCCGCGCCATGGAGCGCAGCTGCGCACTTTCGCCCACCGGCCCGGCCGCTTCCAGGAAGGCGCGCTCCTCTTCGCTGGCCTGGCGCTGCGGCAGGCTGAAGCGGATATCGCCGCCGAGGATGATGCGGCCCTCGCGCTCGATGGCCTCGGTCATCATGCGGGAGACGGAGTTGACGGCGGCGATGGAGGCGACGCCCAGCGTCAGGCAGGCAAGAAAGATGATGAAGCCCGACAGGCCGCCGCGCATTTCCCGAAGGGCGAAGCGCAGCGCCAGCCGAAGATTTCCCGCCGGCCGCGCCGGTGGACGCACGGCGCCTGCCGCTTCATTGCCGGCCAGCGCGCTCATGCGGCCTGCACCGGAGCGTTCGTGCCCTGGATGCGCCCGTCGCGCACCGAGACCTGGCGGGCGCAGCGCGCCGCCAGCGCGGCATCGTGCGTGACGAGAACCATGGTCATGTGCCGACGCCGAACCTCCGAAAACAGAAGGTCCGCCACGAGGCGGCCGGTTTCGGCATCGAGATTGCCCGTCGGCTCGTCGGCGATCAGGATCGCCGGCTCCGGCGCAAGGGCCCTTGCCAGCGCTACGCGCTGCTGCTCGCCACCCGAAAGCGCCCCCGGATAATGATCGAGGCGATGGCCGAGGCCCACAGCCTCCAGTTCCCGGGCGGCCCGGGCGAAAGCATCCGGCGCCCCCGCCAGTTCCAGCGGCACGGCGACGTTTTCGATGGCCGTCATGTTGGGAATGAGGTGGAACGACTGGAAGACGATGCCGATATTGCGCCCGCGAAAGGCCGCCAGCCTGTCTTCGGAAAGGCCTTCGAGCGACTGACCGGCAACTTCGACGAGGCCGGAATCGGCCCGCTCGAGCCCGGCCAGGACCATCAGCAAAGTCGATTTACCGGAGCCCGACGGGCCGACGACGCCAAGCGATTCGCCCCGCCCGACCGTCAGCTCCATCCCCTTGAGTACATGGACCGCGCTGCCGCCGGCGCCCAAGGTCAGGTGAACATTTCGTAACCGGATCGCCATTTCAGCCAAGACGCCGTCATCCTATATGCCTGCGGACCATGGAGGATAACGCCATCAAGGCGCCTCGAAAACGGGATATGGGTATCGAATGCGGCAAAATCACTTCCTGGTCCCCGTGCTGGCCGCCCTTTTGCTTTTGTCCCCTCACTTTTTTGCGACTGCGAGGGCGCAGGAGGCGGGCCCGGTGGAAATCGTCGCCTTTGGCGACAGCCTTTCGGCGGGCTATGGCGTGGGCCCGGGCGAGGCGTTTCCGGACCAGCTCGAAGCGGCCTTGCGGGATAAGGGATACGATGTGCGGGTCGTCAATGCCGGCGTGTCCGGCGACACGACCACCGGAGGCCTGGCCCGGCTGGATTGGTCGGTGCCGGACAGTGCCGACATCGTCATCGTGGAACTGGGGGCCAACGACGCATTGCGCGGAATCCAGCCCGACATCACCCGAGCGAACCTGTCCGACATCGTCGCGCGCCTGAAGGCACGTGCGGATACCAGCGTGCTCCTGACCGGAATGCTGGCGCCGCCGAACATGGGCGAAGAGTTCGCAAGCGCCTTCAACCCGATCTTTCCGGATATCGCACGGCAATACGATGTGCCCTTCTATCCGTTCTTCCTGGATGGGGTGGCCGGTGTCACGCGCCTGAACCAGGCCGACTACATGCACCCGACCGGCGATGGGATCGCCGAGATCGTGCGGCGGATCCTGCCCAGCGTCGAACCCCTCATTCAGCAGCATCGCGGGATTTCCCCATGATATCGCAGTGCGGTGCTTGCGGTGAAACCGATTGAGTGATTCCCTTTCCAAAGTGCGAGACATGCTCGAAGCAGAAGGAAACACTTCATGCCGCGACTGTTCACTGCCATCGAGATCCCGCGGGATGCGGCGCTCTGTCTATCCTTCCTCAGGGGCGGGCTGCCGTCCGCGCGGTGGATCGACACCGAAAACTACCATCTGACCCTGCGCTTCATCGGCGATGTCGATTGCCGCACCGCGGACGAAGTGGTCGCCGAACTCGACCGGGTCGCTCGCCCGAGTTTCGAGTTGACGTTGCGCGGAGTTGGCGCCTTCGGGTCGAAGAAGCCGCATTCCATCTATGCCGGGGCGGTCCCCTCGCCCGGGCTGGACACGCTGCAGGCCGATGTCGACCGGGCATGCCGCAGGGCCGGCATCGCACCCAACGCGCAAAAATTCGTACCGCATGTGACGCTGGCGCGGCTGCGCCACCCAAAGGGCGAGGACGTCGCGCGCTATCTGTCCGGACGGGGCAATTTTCGCTCGCCGTCCTTCCAGGTGGGTCGCTTCGTGCTCTACTCGTCGCGCGATTCCGTTGGTGGCGGCCCCTATCTCCTGGAAGAAGCGTTCAAACTGGGGGAACCGGTATCGCGCCGCGCACCGGAGCATGCGGCCGTTCCGGCATGATGCCGGTTTCGACCCTTGGTCGGCGCCTGGCACTTCCTATCTAACCTGACATGAAACGACCGAGCCTTCCCGCCCTGCCGCTCGACCGGCAGAAGATCGCAGAGATCCTGCGCCCGGCCGATGCCGGGCAGCAGGCGCGGCAGAAGCGGCGCGTGATGCGCTCGTTCCTGTCCACCGTGCGTCGCGCCGCAAGCGCGATCCCTTTCACGCGCGATCTCGCCGCCTCCTACTACTGCGCGATCGACCCCGAGACGCCGCTCGCCTCGCGCGGCATCCTTCTGGCGGCGCTAGCCTATTTCGTCATGCCGGCCGATCTCGTCCCGGACCTGATGCCGCTGATCGGCTTTACCGACGACGCCGCGGTGCTGATGGCCGCGATCACGGCCGTGCGGGCCAATATCCGGCCCGAGCATTACGACCGCGCCCGCGCACTCCTGGACAGCGAGACGGACGAGGCGGACACCCGAACACCTTGATGCGAGGCCATGGTCTGGACACGGTCTCGCCGCTTTCTTCGGTTTCGTGCGTTCCGTTGCCCCGGAGATTCCAATCGTCGCCGGACCGATGTTTACGGTCCGGAAAGGCTCTTGGACCTAATTTCCGGGCAGATCGCGATTAAGACGCGAAGTCGCGCCCCGGCGCGAGCTAATCGAAATTGATCATGCGGGGAACCATGTCCTTGAAGAAAGTCTTGACGGCAGCCAGTCTCCTTGTCGTCCTTTCCACCGCCGCCGTCGCCCAGACTCCGACCCGCCTGCAGCAGTTCAACGACTGGGGCACCTATTCCTACACGGCCGGCGGCAACAAGGTGTGCTACGTCCTGTCGACGCCGAAGACGAAGGAACCGGCCAGCGTCAATCATGGCGACATCTTCTTCCTCGTCTCCCAGAAGCCGGGCCAGGCCGCCGCGTACGAGCCGCAGGTCGTCATGGGTTATCCCATGCGCGAAGGCTCCAAGGTCACCGTGACGGTCGATACGCGCAAGTTCACGCTGTTCACGCGGGGCGAGTCGGCCTGGGTCGAGAATCCGTCGGAGGAGCCGCAGCTCGTCTCGGCGATGCGCAACGGCCGCTCGATGTCGGTGGACGCCACATCGGCTCGCGGAACCAACACCAAATACACCTACTCGCTGGCTGGCATCACCGCTGCGATGAACTCCATCGGCAACTGCCGCTGACGCTGGGTGGCGGGGGCAAACCCGTTGGAGCGCAAAGGAATTTTGCGCTCCTCCTTGCGAAATTCTGCCAAAACGCGCATGTGAGTGTCCATTCGTCAGACACCGAAGACCGATGAAGGCGTGCCTGGCCAAAGGCCGACGCCCGAAAGCGAGCCCATGAGCGTGAGCATCGACCTGGCCGGGCACAACCGCCCGGCACCGGAAAAAGCGCCCGAGCGCCAGTCCCTTCTGGGCCTGTCGCGCGAGAGCCTGGCCGAGCGCCTGCGCGGCATCGGCGTGCCCGAAAAGCAGCTCCGCATGCGGGCAGGCCAGCTTTGGCACTGGCTCTATGTGCGCGGCGTCGACGATTTTTCCGCCATGGCCAATATCTCCAAGGATCTGCGCACGGCGCTGGCCGACAATTTCGAGATCGCCCGTCCGGAAATCGTGGAAGAGCAGATTTCGGTGGACGGGACCCGCAAGTGGCTGTTCCGCTTTCCGGCGCGCGGCGCCGGACGCCCGGTCGAGATCGAAACCGTCTATATCCCCGAAGAGGGGCGCGGCACGCTCTGCGTATCGTCCCAGGTCGGCTGCACCCTCACCTGCACCTTCTGCCATACGGGCACGCAGCGCCTCGTGCGCAACCTGACCGAAGGCGAGATCGTCGGGCAGATCCTGACCGCGCGGGAGCGATTGGGCGACCTGCCGGAGGCCGACACGCCGATGGGCGCCATCGTGCCGTCCGACGGGCGGCTCGTATCGAACATCGTGATGATGGGCATGGGCGAGCCGCTGTACAATTTCGACAACGTCAAGCAGGCGCTGGCCGTGGCGTCCGATGGTGACGGCTTGGCGCTGTCCAAGCGCCGCATCACCCTGTCCACCTCCGGGGTCGTCCCGATGATCGGGCGGACCGGCGACGAGATGGGCGTGATGCTGGCCATCTCGCTTCATGCCGTGCGCGACGAATTGCGCGATGTGCTCGTGCCGATCAACAAGAAGTACCCGCTGGACGAGCTCGTGGCCGCCTGCCGGTCTTATCCTGGCCTGTCCAATGCGCGGCGCATCACCTTCGAGTATGTGATGTTGAAGGGCGTCAACGACAGCCTTGCCGACGCAAGGGAGCTCGTGCGCCTGCTGAGGGGCATTCCGGCCAAGATCAATTTGATACCCTTCAATCCCTGGCCCGGAACGGACTATGAGTGCTCCGACTGGGACCAGATCGAGCGGTTCGCCGACCTCGTCAACGATGCCGGCTACGCCTCTCCCATCCGCACGCCGCGGGGCCGGGATATCTTCGCCGCATGCGGCCAGTTGAAATCGGAATCGGAGCGGATGAAAAAAGCCGACAGGCTCGCGCTGGCTGCGGCGGTGGCCGGCTGACGATCCATGCGGGCGGTGCTGCGCTTCCTGTTCGTCATTCCCCTGGCCTTCGTCTTCGCCTGCTATGGCGCGGCCTTCGCGCTTCTCTGGCCATTCATCGAGGTGCCGGCGACGATCGGCGACGATCCCTTCCGCATGGTCGAGATGTTCTTCGTCTTCACGGCACAGGCCGCGCAGGTCGGCTCCGTGGCATTGCTGCCCTGGGCCATCTTCATGTTGGCCACCGAGATCATGGGGTGGCGCTCGCTTCTGTTGCACGCCGCGATCGGACTTGCATCCGGCTTCGTCGCCCTGCGCCTGGCCTATGACGGGGCCATGCCGCCGATGGCCATCCAGACGGCCATCTTTCTGGCAGGGCTCGCTTTCGGGATGATCTACTGGATCGTCGCCGGACGGGCAGCCGGATCGTGGCGACGCAAGCCGGGTCCGCCCATCGCTTGATCCGCCTCTTGCCGATCGGGCGCCGCGCCCGATCTTCATGCGCATGTTGACGATCCATCACCTGAACAATTCCCGCTCGCAGCGGGTCCTGTGGCTTCTGGAGGAGCTCGAGCTCCCCTACGAAATCCGCCATTACCAGCGCGGCGCGGACATGCAGGCACCTGCGGAGCTGCGCCAGCTGCACCCGCTGGGCAAGTCGCCTGTCCTGACGGAGGGGGCCTTTACGCTGGCTGAAACGGGCGCCATCGTCACCTACATCCTCGAAACGCATGCGCGCGGACGCATGGTCCCGGCGCAGGGCAGCCCCGACTACTGGCGCTACCAGCATTTCCTGCACCACGCGGAAGGAACGGCCATGCCGCCGCTGCTTCTGAAGCTCGTTCTGGCAACGGTGACGAAGAAAACGCCGGCTTTGGTGCGGCCCGTGGTTGGCAAGGCGATGCAGGCGACGGACGAGGGCTTCGTGACGCCGCAGATCGAAAGAAACCTTGCCTACTGGGACCGATCCCTTGCGGATACAGGCTGGTTTGCCGGACCGGATATCAGCGCCGCCGATGTCATGATGAGCTTTCCGGTGGAGGCGGCCGCATCGCGGGCCGACCTGTCCGGCTACGGCAACCTGACCGGTTTCCTGTCGCGGATCCACGCCCGCCCCGCCTACCGCGCGGCGCTGGACAAGGGCGGGCCCTACGCCTTCGCTGAATAGGCCTTAGGCCCGCGCCAGCATCAGCTTTACCGCGAAGGCCGAGAACACCGAGGCGAAAAGCCAGTCGAGCGCACGAGAAGCTCTCTGGCTGCGACGCAGCAGCAGCGCGACCCGATCGGCCATGAGGATGACGCCGATGCAGACGCACAACCCGATCGCAACGAAGGTGAGTCCCAGGAAGGCCAGCTTCGCGGCGGCATGCGGATCGCTGGCGGCCACGAACTGCGGCAGGAATGTCAGGAAGAACAGGATGATCTTCGGGTTGAGGAGGTTGACCGCGAGGCCGGCGCGCCAGTTGCGGCTGAAGCCCAGATAGGCCGATCTGCCCAGCGCGACGGCCGGAGCCGAGCCGTTGCGCACGGCCTGTACCGCAAGGAAGATCAAATAGGCGACGCCCGCCAGCTTCAGCAGGGCGAAAGCCTGGGGCGAAGCCGCCAACAGGGCCGCGAGACCCAGCGCCACCAGCGTCGTATGGACTATGATTCCGGTGAGCGCGCCGAACATGCACGCGAAACCGGCCCTGCGCCCCTGAGCAATGGTACGCGACAGGAACAGGACCATGTCGGGCCCGGGCGTAACGGCCAGCACGAAGGAGGCGACGGCGAAGCTGGCAAGCGCGGCGGCATCGGGCAGGAAGGTCATGACGGCATGGTCCATCGGCTGTAAGGGCGCTCGTATAGACCCTGGCTCCCCCGCATTCCACGGCTTTCTTCCGGCCCGCATCTCCTGTAGAGCGCATGGCGATGATCTGCGACGACACAAGGAAAGTGAGCAGCATGGCCGCGCATCGCGATGTCAAGAAAGTCGTTCTCGCCTATTCCGGAGGTCTCGACACCTCCATCATCCTGAAATGGCTGCAGACGGAATATGGCGCGGAGGTCGTCACCTTCACCGCGGATCTCGGCCAGGGCGAGGAGCTGGAACCGGCCCGCAAGAAGGCCGAGCTGATGGGTATCAAGGATATCCGCATCGAGGACGTGCGGGAGGAATTCGTCCGCGACTTCGTCTTCCCGATGTTTCGCGCCAATGCCCTGTATGAAGGCACCTACCTTCTGGGAACCTCCATCGCCCGCCCGCTGATCTCCAAGCGGCTGGTGGAGATCGCAGCGGAAACGGGCGCCGACGCCATCGCCCACGGCGCCACCGGCAAGGGCAACGACCAGGTCCGCTTCGAACTGTCGGCCTACGCCCTGAACCCGGATATCAAGGTGATCGCGCCGTGGCGCGAATGGGAGCTCAAGTCCCGCACCCAGCTCATCGATTTCGCCGAAAAGCACCAGATCCCCGTGCCGAAGGACAAGCGCGGTGAAGCGCCCTTCTCGGTGGACGCCAATCTCCTGCACTCCTCGTCCGAGGGCAAGGTGCTGGAAGACCCGAACGAAGAGCCGCCGGCCTATGTCTTCCAGCGAACGGTGAGCCCGGAAGAGGCGCCAGACACGCCGACCGTCGTCAAGATCGGTTTCAAGCGCGGCGATGCCGTGTCGATCGGCGGCAAGGCGCTGCCGCCGCACGAAATTCTTGCCGCTCTCAACGACCTCGGCCGCGACAACGGGATCGGCCGGCTGGATCTGGTGGAAAACCGCTTCGTCGGCATGAAGTCTCGTGGCATCTACGAAACGCCGGGCGGCACCATTCTCATCGCGGCGCACCGTGCCATCGAAAGCCTGACGCTGGACCGCGGGGCGGCGCACCTGAAGGACGAATTGATGCCCCGCTATGCGGAGCTGATCTATAACGGCTTCTGGTTCTCGCCCGAGCGCGAGATGCTGCAGGCGCTGATCGACAAGAGCCAGGAGCATGTCGAGGGCACCGTGACGCTGAAGCTTTACAAGGGCAACGTCATCGTCATCGGGCGGGAAAGCGACAAGTCGCTCTACTCCGACGCGCTCGTCACCTTCGAGGACGACCACGGCGCCTACGACCAGAAGGATGCGGCCGGGTTCATCCGCCTCAACGCACTGCGCCTGCGCACCCTGGCCAAGCGCGACCGCTGAGCGGCGCAAGGCCTGCAAGCGATGGGCCCGGCCTGGCCGGGCCCGTCGAGGGCTCGCCAGGTTACTGAACCCACGCGGCCTCGACGACGACGTCCGGTGTGGCGGCACGTATCGAAGGTTTCCAGTCACCCGGCCGTAATCGCCGGAGAGAACATGACGCGACGCAGCTTAAAATCGGTGACCGCAATGCCCAAATGGGGGAAAAGATAAACCCAAGGTTGAAGCGATGACTGTCTACTCGATGCTGGATCTGGCGCCCGTGCCCGAGGGCGCAACCGTCGCGGAGGCGCTTGGCCGCTCCGCCCGGCTGGCACAGCATGCGGAAGCCCAGGGCTACCATCGGTTCTGGCTGGCCGAGCACCATAACATGCCCGGCATCGCCAGCGCGGCCACCGCGGTGGTGATCGGCCATGTCGCGGCCCATACGAAGACGATCCGCGTCGGCTCGGGCGGGATCATGCTGCCGAACCACGCGCCGCTGGTGATCGCCGAGCAGTTCGGTACGCTGGCCGAGTTGTATCCGGGCCGCATCGATCTGGGGCTCGGGCGCGCGCCCGGCACCGACATGCTGACGGCGCGCGCCCTGCGCCGCAATCTGGAGTCGTCCGACAACTTCCCGCAGGACGTGGTGGAACTGCTCCACTACCTGGACGATGCGGACGAGGGGCAGAAGCTGCGCGCCATTCCGGGCTCCGGGACGCACGTTCCGGTATGGATTCTCGGGTCCAGCCTGTTCGGCGCCCAACTGGCGGCGCATCTGGGCCTGCCCTACGCCTTCGCCTCCCATTTCGCGCCGGCCGCGCTGGACGATGCGGTGGAGGTGTATCGCCAGACGTTCCGCCCATCGGCCTTCCTGGACAAGCCGTACTTCATGCTGGCGGCCAACCTGTTTGCCGCCGCGACAGATGCCGAGGGGCGGAAACTGAAGACATCCATGCAGCTTGCCTTCGCCCAGTTGCGCACCGGCAAGCCCGGCAAGCTGCCGCGGCCGGTGGACGATATCGACGCGGCACTGGACCCGTCGGCCCGCGCCATGGTGGACGAGGCGCTGCGCATCTCCGCCACGGGCAGCCCGCAGTCGGTGCGGGAGCAATTGGCCGGTCTGATCGCGCGGTACCAGCCGGACGAGATCATGTTGAACGGCCAGATCCACGACGAGGCCGCGCGGCTGGAATCGTTCCGCATCGGCGCCGAGGCGATGCAGGCGCTCAACGCCGGACGGCAGGCGGCGTAGCCACGGGACGGCGCAGGGCAAGATAGGCGGCGATCGCCACGCAGGCGAAGGCGGGGATGATCGTGCGCACGGCCAGGACAGGGTCGGGTATGGCGGCCGCGATCAGGCCCCCGACCAGCCCCGTGCCCATCTGCATGAAACCCATCATGGCGGCGGCGGAACCGGCGATCCTCGGAAACGGGGCCAGCGCCGCCGTCGTCATGGCCGGCATTACGAAGCCGATGCCGAAGGCATAGAGGCCGATGGGTATCATCACCTCGATATAGCCCGGTGCGCGCAGCGACAGGACCAGAAGCAACAGTAGCCCGCCGAGGCCGATGGCCAAAAGCCCGGGCACAACGAGCCGTTCCGCCGGCATCCAGCGCATTGACAGCCGCGTCAGCGACGAGCCGAGAAAGAACATGCCCGATTGGGCCAGCATGCCGACGCCGAATTGCTGCGGCGTCAATCCGGCATGGTCGATGAGCACGAAGGGCAGGATCGTGGCCCAGGTGTAGAGCGCCCCGACGGATCCGCCGAGGACGAGGCAGCAGCACAGGAAGGTGCGGTTGCGGGCCAACCGGCCATAGGCCGACAGGATGGCGCGGGGCTTCAGCATTGCGGGGTCGGGCGTGGTCGTCTCGTGCATGGCGCCGAGCACGATGCCGATGACGGCGATGCCGAAGAACAGCATGACCACGAAGATGGCGTGCCAGCCGGCCAGCGCCAGGGTAAAGCCGCCGATGGTGGGCGCGATCGCGGGCCCCAGCGCCAGGATCATGCCGATGGTGCTCATGATGCGCGAGGACGCCTCGCCGGTGAACTGATCGCGCACGATGGCGCGGGCGGTCGCAACGCCGACCGATGCCCCCACACCTTGCAGAAGACGCGCCGCGAGCAGCCATCCGATGGTGGACGCCAGCACGGCGACCAGCGCCCCGGCGATATAGAGGATCATGAAGATGACGGTGGTTCGGCGGCGCCCCAGCGCATCGGACAGCGGCCCGCAGACCAGTTGGGTGACGGCGAAGCCGGCGAAATACAGCGACAGGGACAGCTTGACCAGGGCCGGGTCCGTGTCGAAGGCGTGCGCCAGTTCCGGCATCGCAGGCGTGTAAAGCGCCATGGAAATGGGCCCGATAGCCACCAGGAGCGCGCCGATGACACTCGTCCGCGCTTCGGACATGCGGCCTTTCATGGGCGTTAGAGGACCGGGCGTCCGGTCAGGTCCTCCGGTTTCGACGGGTCGAGGCTGCCCAGAAGCTCCGGGTCGCTCGTCAGGTTCGAGCGAATGCCGATCAACGCCTGGACGCACGCGCGCATGGTCTCTTCGTCGATGTCGCGCGTCGCCTCATCGTAGACTTTTTGAAACAGCGGGCTGAGTTGCTGCATCAGCCGCGCCGCCTCGTCCGTCGGATGGATGATCTTGGCGCGCCTGTCGGTGCGGTCCACCTCGCGGCGGATCAGGCCGCGCGCCTCCAGCCTGTCGAGATAGGCCGACAGCGTCATCGGCTCTATGCCCATCCGCTCCGCCAGCACCGCCTGCCTGGACCCGTGATACCGCAACGCGTGGCCCAGCGTACGCACCTCCCCCGGCGTCAGCCCGCTGCCGCTTTCGGCGATGGTGCGTTCGAATGCCTGCCGGTAAAGCCGCGCACCATCCGACAGAAGGAAGGCAAGGGTGTTGCCGGAGGTAAAATGAGTCACGAGCGACCTTTCCTGTGTTTGCCCGATCGGCCCGTCGAACCACCGGCCGATCCACGGCAGGTCTTTCCACTATCCATGGCCATCCCTAACTGATAGCGCAAATGCAGCCTGTGCAGGAACTATCATTTCGAGGCCCTCCTTGAACACACCACACGACTTAAGTCCATTCGACGCGTCCGTCTTCGATTTCGATGGCCCCGCCGGCCTCCCGGACTTCTCGAAGCTGACCGCCGATCGTTTCGAGCCGGCCTTCGAAGAGGCAATGGCCAGCCATGCGGCCGAGATTTCAGCCATCGCCAATGCGGACGCCCCGCCCAGCTTCGACAACACCGTCGCGGCCATGGAGCGCGCCGGCGCCCTGCTGCGGCGCGTATCGGCCACCTTCCATGCACTGGCCGGCGCCAATACCGACGACGCCCTGCAGGCGGTGGAGCGCGCCGTGTCGCCCCGCCTCTCGCGCCATTCCTCGGCCATCTCGCTGAACGAAGCGTTGTTCGCACGGGTCGACGCGCTTTACGAGGCACGCCACACGCTGGGCCTCGACGCGGAGTCGCTGCGGCTGCTGGAGCGGATGCATCTGGGTTTCGTGCGCAGCGGCGCGCGCCTCGTCGGCAGGGACCGAGACGCACTGGCCGAGATCAATGCACGGCTGTCCGAACTCGGCACCGCCTTCTCCCAGAACGTTCTGGCCGACGAGAAGTCCTATGCTCTCCCGGTGCCCGGGGCGGCGCTGGAAGGCTTGCCGGGCTGGCTCGTCGCCGCCATGGCAGAGGCCGCGCAAGCGCGTGGCATGGCAGGCCATGTCGTGACCTTGTCTCGCTCGCTGATCGTGCCCTTCCTGACCTATTGCCGCGACCGCGCCTTGCGTGAAACGGCCTTCGCCGCCTGGACGGCCAGGGGCGAGCATGACGGCCCGCACGACAACCGGCCCATCATGGCCGAAACGCTGCGCCTGCGCGCCGAGAAGGCGCGGCTGCTGGGCTATGACAGCTTCGCCGCCTTCAAGCTGGACGACAGCATGGCGAAGACGCCGGATGCGGTGCGCACGCTGCTGACGAGCGTCTGGGACAAGGCGCGCGTCCGCGCTGCGGCGGATGCGGAGGCATTGGCGGCGCTGGCGGTGGCGGAAGGCGACAACGCCGCCCTCGCCCCGTTCGACTGGCGCTACTACGCGGAAAAGCGCCGGCAGGCGGAATTTTCTTTCGATGAGGGCGCGCTGAAGCCCTATTTCCAATTGGACCGGATGATCGAGGCGTCGTTCGACGTCGCCAACCTTCTGTTCGGCCTGACATTCGAGCGCATCGAAAACGCGCGGGCATGGCACCCGGATGCCCGCGTCTGGCAGGTGCTGCGTGCCGACGGCTCGACGGTCGGAATCTTCATCGGCGACTATTTCGCCCGTTCCTCCAAACGCTCCGGCGCATGGATGAGCGCGCTGCGTGGGCAGGACAAGCTCGACGGCGGGCATACGCCCATCATCTACAACATCTGCAACTTCGCAAAACCAGCGAAGGGCCAGCCGGCGCTTCTGTCGATGGACGACGCGCGCACCTTGTTCCACGAATTCGGCCATGCGCTGCACGGCCTCCTCTCCGACGTGACGTGGCCTTCATTGTCCGGAACCTCCGTCTCGCGCGATTTCGTCGAACTGCCGTCGCAGCTCTATGAGCATTGGCTCGGCGTACCCGAGATTCTGGAAAGGCATGCCCGCCACGTCGAAACCGGCGAGGCCCTGCCGGCCGAGCTCGTGCGCCGCATGGAAGAGACGCGCAATTTCGACGCCGGCTTCGATACGGTGGAGTTTACCGCATCCGCCCTTGTGGATCTTGCCCTGCATGAAATGGGCCAGGCGCCGGACGACCCGATTGCGGCCGAGGCCGAGGTGCTGGCCCGGATCGGCATGCCGGATGCCATCGTGATGCGGCACCGTTCGCCGCATTTCGCACATGTCTTCTCGGGCGATGGCTACGCTTCGGGCTACTATTCCTACATGTGGTCGGAAGTGCTGGACGCCGACGCCTTCGAGGCATTCACCGAAACGGGGGATCCGTTCGACCCTGCGATGGCGCAGAGCCTGTTGCGGAACATCTATTCGGCCGGCAACAGCCGCCCGGCGGACGTATTGTACCAGGCCTTCCGGGGGCGGATGCCGGATGCCGGCGCGCTGATGCGCAAGCGGGGCCTTGCGGCCTGACGCGATCTCGATGGCGCCACCCTTTCGCGACTGCGAAAGATAGTGTATAGGGGGCGCCAAAGAATAGCGGCACAGTCTTGTCGAGGGTGCTTTCCCAGTGCGGGGAAGCGCCTTTGGTGTGCTTGAACCCCTTTTTCCGAGCGAGATCACATGAAGCTCCGCAATATCGCGATCATTGCGCACGTCGACCATGGAAAGACCACCCTCGTCGATAAGTTGCTCGCACAGTCCGGCTCCGTCCGCGAGAACCAGCGCGTCGAAGAGCGTGCGATGGACTCCAACGACCTTGAAAAGGAGCGCGGCATCACCATTCTCGCCAAGGCGACCTCGGTGGAATGGAAAGACACCCGCATCAACATCGTGGACACGCCGGGCCACGCCGATTTCGGCGGCGAGGTCGAGCGCATCCTGAACATGGTGGACGGCGCGGTCATCCTGGTCGACGCATCGGAAGGCCCGATGCCGCAAACCAAGTTCGTGCTGTCCAAGGCCCTCAAGGTCGGCCTCAAGCCCATCGTGGCGATCAACAAGATCGACCGTCCGGACGAGCGCCACGAGGAAGTGCTGAACGAGATCTTCGACCTGTTCGTCAATCTCGACGCCACGGAAGAGCAACTGGACTTCCCCGTCCTCTACGGCTCCGGCCGCGGCGGCTGGATGGCCGATGCGCCGACCGGCCCGCAGGACCAGGGCCTGGCCCCGCTGTTCGACCTCATCCTCAGCCATGTTCCGGAACCCAGCACCGCCGGCAAGGACGCGCCCTTCGAGATGATCGGCACCATCCTCGAAGCCAACCCGTTCCTCGGCCGCCTCATCACCGGGCGCATCCAGTCCGGCTCCATCCGCCCGAACCAGGCCGTCAAGGTTCTGAGCCGCGACGGCAAGCAGCTGGAAAGCGGCCGCATTTCCAAGATCCTGGCCTTCCGCGGCCTGGAGCGCCAGCCGGTGGAATACGCCGAGGCGGGCGACATCGTGGCCATAGCCGGCCTGCAGAAGGGCACCGTCGCCGACACGTTCTGCGATCCGTCGGTGACCACCGCTCTGGAAGCGCAGCCGATCGACCCGCCGACCGTGACGATGTCGTTCATCGTCAACGACAGCCCGCTGGCCGGCACCGAGGGTGACAAGGTCACCAGCCGCGTCATCCGCGACCGCCTGTTGAAGGAGGCCGAGGGCAACGTGGCCCTGAAGATCGAGGAGTCGGAAGACAAGGACTCGTTCTTCGTGTCCGGCCGCGGCGAGCTGCAACTTGCGGTACTGATCGAGACGATGCGCCGCGAAGGCTTCGAGATCGGCGTTTCGCGCCCGCGCGTCGTGATGCAGAAGGACGAAGCCACTGGCGAGACGCTGGAGCCCATCGAGGAAGTCGTCATCGACGTCGACGAGGAGCATTCCGGCATCGTCGTGCAGAAGATGAGCGAGCGGAAAGCCGAGATGGTGGAGCTGCGCCCCTCGGGCGGCGGCCGCCAGCGCCTGGTGTTCCACGCGCCGACTCGCGGTCTGATCGGCTACCAGTCGGAACTGCTCACCGATACGCGCGGCACGGCCATCATGAACCGGCTGTTCCACTCCTACCAGCCGTACAAGGGCCCCCTGCCGGGCCGCACCAACGGCGTCCTGATCGCCAACGAAGCGGGCGAGGCCGTGGCCTACGCCATGTTCAACCTGGAGGATCGTGGCCCGATGGTGATCGATCCCGGCGTCAAGGTGTATGAGGGGATGATCATCGGCATCCACTCGCGCGACAACGACCTGGAGGTCAATGTCTTGAAGGGCAAGAAGCTCACCAACATCCGCGCCGCCGGCAAGGACGAAGCCGTGAAGCTGACCCCACCCATCCGCATGACGCTGGACCGCGCCTTGTCCTGGATCCAGGATGACGAGCTGGTGGAAGTGACGCCGAAGAACATCCGTCTGCGCAAGCTGTATCTCGACCCGAACGAGCGCAAGCGCTTCGAGAAGAGCCGCAAGGCGGCCGCCTGACATCCCATCGGCCCGGCTGCCTGAACGCAGCCGGGCCCTTTCGAACCTGTGATCGCGATTCAGGCACCCGGAGCCTGTTTTTTGCGCAGAATTTCGCAAATGCGAAAAGCCATGCTTTGCGCTGCGGGTGCGCCATCGTCAGATTGGCCCTGCACGCAGACACAACGGCAACCCGGAATATCCAGATGACCACACTGACCCTTACCCGCCGCACCCTATTCGCCACCCTGGCCGCGTTGTCGGTCGCGGCCGCCATGCCACTGTCCACCGCGCAGGCACAGGACACCATCCGCATCGGCGTGATGGCGGGCGAAACCGAAGAAGTGTTCCGGACCGTCGCCGAGGAAGCCGCAAAGCAGGGCCTGACGCTGACGATCGTGCCCTTCTCCGACTATATCCAGCCCAACGAGGCGCTTGCCAATGGCGAGATCGACGCCAATGCCTTTCAGCACGGGCCCTATCTGGAAGCGCAGATCCAGCAGCACGGCTATGCCATCGAGCCGGTCGGCTACACGCTGATCCAGCCCATCGGCCTCTATACCCGGAAGTACGACACCGTTGCCGACATTCCGGACGGCGCGCAGATCGGCATTCCGAACGATCCGTCCAATGGCGGGCGGGCGTTGAAGCTGCTCGAGCATGAGGGCCTGATCAAGCTGCGGGCCGATGCCGGCGTTCTGGCGACGGCCATCGACGTGGAAGAGAACCCGAAGAACATCCGGATTCAGGAGCTGGACGCCGGCATCGTCGGGCGCGCCATCGACGATCTCGACGCCGCCGTCGTCAACACCGACTGGGCCTTCAAGGCCGGCCTGACCGCCGCGGAAGACCGGATCGCCATCGAACCGCTGGAAGACAATCCGTACCGTAACTTCATCGCCGTGCGCAGCGAGGACAAGGACAAGCCCTGGGTAAAGACGCTCGTCTCCTCGTTCCAGAACCAGCCCGTCGCCGATGCACTGGAAACGGTCTACAAGGGCACCACGCTTCCCGCATGGTGAGCGCCGGTCACGCCGACCAGATATCGCACGCGCGGCCGATCCTGCGATTGGCCGGCGTCTCCAAGCGTTTTGGCACCCATGCCGCCATCAGCGATATCGACCTGACGGTCGGCAAGGGCGAGATCGTCGGCATCATCGGTCGTTCCGGTGCCGGGAAATCCACGCTGATCCGCTGCATAAACGGGCTCGAGAAGCCCGATAGCGGCACGGTGGAGGTGGAAGGCCGCGCCATCGAAGGCCTGTCGGAAACGGAATTGCAGCCGGTACGCCGGCGCATCGGCATGATCTTCCAGCACTTCAACCTGCTTGCCAACAAGACGGTCGCCGAGAATATCGCCCTGCCGCTGAAGATCGGCGGTCACAGCCGGACCGCGCGACGGCAGCGCGTCGCCGAACTGCTGGACCTCGTCGGCCTCGCCGGCCGGGAGGGCAGCTACCCGGCGCAGCTTTCCGGAGGGCAGAAGCAGCGTGTCGGTATCGCCCGTGCACTCGCGGCGGATCCGGTGCTGCTTCTGTCGGACGAGGCGACCTCGGCCCTCGACCCGGAAACGACGGAGCAGATCCTGCGGCTTCTGGCCGACATCAACCGCCGCCTGGGCCTGACGATCGCGCTCATCACGCACGAGATGGATGTCATACGCCGCATTGCCGGTCGGGTCGTGGTGCTGGATGGCGGGCGTATCGTCGAACACGGCGAGACATGGCGCGTCTTCGCGGCGCCGACCGCGCCCGAAACCATCGCGCTGCTGTCGTCCGTCATGCCGGAAGCGCCGCTGGGCGATGGCGGGGCGATGCCTGCATTGGCCGAGGGCGAGACGCTTGTACGGCTGGACCTTGGCGGCGAGACTGCGCGCCGGCCCTTCCTGTCGGAGATCGCACTCCGGCATGGCGCCGCGGCGCGCATTCTCGGCGGCGGCGTCGAAGAGGTTCAAGGCCAGCCCGTAGGGCGCCTCTTCATCGGCGTGACGCCGCGCACGGCGGCCGACCTGCCGGCCGTGATCGACACTCTCTCGGCCTATGCCCTGCGGGTCGAGGTGATCGAGCGATGAACCAGGCGCTGTACGACCTGTTCCTGCGGGCGACCTGGGAAACGCTGCTGATGACCGGGGCCTCCGGCGCGGCATCGCTGGTCGTCGGCCTGCCCATCGCTTTGGTGCTGACGCTGACGGCGCGCGGCGGCATCATGCAGAACCGTGGCGTGAACTGGGTGCTGGGGGGCATCGTCAACGCGCTGCGCTCGGTGCCCTTCATCATACTTCTGGTGGCGTTGATCCCCTTTACGCGCTTCGTTGTCGGAACCTCCATCGGGACATGGGCGGCCATCGTACCATTGTCCGTCGCCGCCATTCCCTATTATGCCCGCATGGCCGAAGTTTCGCTGCGGGAGGTGGACCCGAACCTCGTTGAGGCGGCGCGCGCCATGGGCGCGACGCGCTGGACCATCGTCCGCGAGGTGCTGGTGCCCGAGGCCCTGCCCGGCCTAGTCGCCGGCTTCGTGGTCACCCTGGTCACGCTTATCGGCGCGACGGCCATCGCGGGGGCCATCGGCGCCGGCGGGCTGGGCGACCTTGCCATTCGCTATGGCTACCAGAGGTTCGAAACGAACGTCATGGTCGCGGTCGTGCTGGTTCTGGTGGCCATGGTGTGGCTTCTGCAATGGGGCGGCGACCGGCTGGTGGCGCGGCTCGACCACCGCAAGTCGTAGCCGGGCGCGCTGTTGGAGATTTCCCTTCGCCGCGAAATGCGCTAGTGGCCAAGGCCGAGAAGACAGTTTCCAACCTTCAAGGAAGTACCAAATGAAGATCGAGGCGATCCCGCGCGGCAAGAACCCGCCGGACGACATCAACGTCATCATCGAGGTTCCGGTCGGCGGCCAGCCCATCAAGTACGAGATGGACAAGGAGTCGGGCGCGCTCTTCGTCGACCGATTCCTGTATACGCCGATGGTCTATCCCGGAAATTACGGCTTCATGCCGCATACGCTGTCGGACGACGGAGACCCGATCGACGTGGTCGTCTGCAACACGCGCCCGCTGCTGCCGGGCTGCGTCATCGCAGTGCGCCCCATCGGCGTCCTGGTGATGGAAGACAACAAGGGCCAGGACGAGAAGGTTATCGCGGTTCCTTCTGCCGACATGACCCTGCGCTACGAGAAGGTGCGCGAGCACACCGACCTTCCGGAAATCACCCTCAAGCAGATCGAGCACTTCTTCCAGCACTACAAGGATCTGGAGCCCGGCAAATGGGTGAAGATCGGCGAATGGGGCGGGTCGGAGCAGGCACGTCGGCTGATCCTCGAAGCCATCGAGCGCTACGAGACGTCGAAGTCGTAACCGCCTTAACGGAGGGCGGGCATCAGTTCGTCGCGTGTCCGCCCGGTCACGCGGCCGACCGCCTCCAGCGTATCGACGCCACAGCGAAAGCGCGGGGCCACCGCATCGGCGGCCTCGCGCGCCAGTTCCACCGCCGCGCTGTTGGCCGCGACATCCACGAGGGCGGCCAGGCACCCCGGTCCGGCGACGCCGCCGGCCTTCACCACGGCTAAAAGATCGTCCGTGCCGCTGCCCGAGGGCCTGGGGAAGCGATAGCGCACGATGCCGGCCAGCGGACGGCTGCCGGCGATGCGCCATTCCATGGTACGGCCCAGCATATGCGGCAGATGGAACGTCGGCGATCCGTCTTCCGGAACGCCCACCGCGACGCGCCAGCGCCCCGTCTCCTCCTCCGACACGAAGACATCCGTACCCGGCAGGCCGGCGCAGCGCCATGCCGTGTCGGACAGGGTCTCGCATCGGTTCAGGAACAAAGGCGTGGCGGCGGTGGTGATGCTGTCCCGCGCGGGAGGCGCTGCGCCGCCGGCGGCCGTCATGGCAAGAAGCGGAACAAGCAGCCATTGCATCATCGCAAACGCCTCCTACGCGCCCATGCCGATAATGTCACATGCCGAGCAGGACCGGGGCAATGGAATATATGATGAGTTGCTGCAGGAAGAAGATGCCCAGCAGGACGACGAGCGGCGACAGGTCAATGCCGCCGAGATCGGGCAGCACGCGACGGATGGGCCGGTAGATGGGCTCGGTGACGCGATACAGGAACTCGCCGATCATGCCCACGAACTGGTTGCGCGGATTGACGATGTTGAAGGCGAAGAGCCAGGAGAGCACCGCCGACGCGATAATGATCCACCAAAGGATATTCAGGATGAGCAGCACGAGCTGGATGACTGCGAGCATGGGGATGTAAGCCTCGTGAAAACGACGGCTCTCCTGTAGCGCATCGGGGCATGGGTCGGAAAGCACCGCTTCGTGACATCGCGCTTGACAGCCGGCGGGCCGGCGCACTAGAAGCCCACTCGAACAGGTGGACGGGGCTGTAGCTCAGTTGGGAGAGCGCGTCGTTCGCAATGACGAGGTCAGCGGTTCGATCCCGCTCAGCTCCACCAGTTCATTAATATGTTTATTATCACCATAAATCTCATGGACTTAGACGTAAGCTAATTGCCTCTGCGTACCCGCTTGCGTACCCTTTCGATTTTTAGAAGGGCAGAGCCAGTGAGTCTTCTAATCGACATTCAAACTGCCGCGACGGATGGCTCAACTAGTTTATCCACGCTCTTAAGGAAATGCCGCCTCCTTGCATCCCGTTTGGAAAGTGATCCGTTGGAAGAATGGGTCCGATGGGAGTTGGATGGGTATGAGCCCGCCGCTGAGGTGCCGGCCTATCGCAAGGTGGCTCTTTCGTTTCGCGGCACTTTCTCAGGCCCGTTTGGCGCACAGATCAGTAATGCACCACTGCCGCAGTATCTAGTTGCGAAGGCAAGCGGCCAGCCTGATGTAGCTACGCTCTCGTATCGAAGCAGCATAGCGACGATTGAGGGCCTCGTAGAGAAAACTGGAACAGCGTCCATTAACATGGACAACATGATATTGCTGCTGCGCGATACCTTTTATGAGGGATACTCCCTAGTCGCGTTCTCTGCCGAGTTCCCCTACAGCGCACTTGCCGGAATTGAGAGCGCCGTAAGAAATCGTGTATTGGAGTTTGCTATTGCACTGTGGAGAAGTGAGCCGGCGGCCCGTGAAATCAATGTAGGGTCGGTATCGTCTCCAGTTCCGCCGTCCCATGTCACCCAGATTTTTAATGGCGCCATCACGGGGAACACCAACATCGTTGCTCAATCCGACCAATCGAAGCTCATAGCATTGGGCTCTGTGGGTAATATTACAGAGGCTATTGATACGCTCAAAGCCGCTGGACTGGATGGCGACACTGCCGATGGATTTCGCGTGGCTGTGGAATCGGACGGTGCGCTAGTGCAGGACACCAGAAGCTATGGCCCAGCCGTCACCTCATGGCTCGGAACAGCTATTGGCAAGGCAGCGAGCGGGGCTTGGAAGGTTGGCGTCGGCGCGGCGGGCAAGCTTACGGAGGAAGTGTTGCTCCGCTACTATGGGCTCAAGTAGCCTGCTACGTCGCGAAGAATATTGGGGTCCCGTATTTCGGGCACTTACTTCTAGCAGCGGCGAGTTTCCACGCACCTCCGTCCTGCTAGTAGATGGTGCTAAGCAGAAGATTATCTCTCGCTCTGCGAAGGCGATCACCTGTAGGCAACCTCCGCGGCCGGCCCAGGTCCAACCCAGTAGCCGCTCATGAGGGCGAAGACCCCCGCCCCCAACAGGATGGCCGCGCCGGCTTGAGCGAAACGGCTGCGGCGGGGGTCCATCATTAGGTCCCATGCCGTCTTTCCAACGGCTGCCGTAAGCACCCCGACCAGTAGGAACATAAGAGGCCAGGCAATCAGCATTGCGGCATCGTCTAGCAGCCGTGCAAACCACTCCATTCCTCTGACCTCCAGGATGACTGATTGGATGATAGCGGACCGCGACTCGTCGGCTAGCTGCCCCAATGAAATTAGGGTCCCGTACGTGAGACCCTCCCCATGAGAGGGCTGAGGCGACATTCCCTCCGTACGCCCACCCCTTACGCCAAAACAGTCCGGGCAGTGACAAACACAATGCTCAACATCACGCCCGCCCTGCCGGTAGTTCGTGTGCGTGACGGCGAGGTTTACGCCAACTCGCGGGACGTGGCGGACTACTTCGGGAAGCAGCATAAGAATGTGCTGCGGGACATCGCGGCTATTCGGCTCAGAAAAGAGCGCAATGGGGACGACTGGTTCTGTCCCTCCTCCCACACCGTCAAAGTGGGCTTCGGCTACCGGGCCGCTCCCGCCATCGACATGACGAAGGATGGCTTCACGCTCCTCGTTATGGGCTTCACGGGCCGCGACGCGCTGGCCTTCAAGGTGGCCTACATCAACCGCTTCAACGAAATGCAGGACGCTCTCCGCAAGGCCGAGCCCCGGAACCTACCCAAGCCGGAGCCCATGCGGTTCAGCCTTGAGGAAGCCGACTACGCGAGGATTGTGGCGGGCGTGATGCAGGGCATTGGGTCTGCCTTGCTGCGCCAAAGCTTGATGGTGAGCGAGCCGGTGCCCCAATGAAATTAGGGTCCCGTACGTGAGACCCTCCCCATGAGAGGGCTGAGGCGACATTCCCCCCGTACCCCCTCACCGCCTTTCGTACGCGGAGTTCAAGGCTCGTATACCTTCGCGCTCGATCTCTACAATACCGTCAAGCTCTTCTAGAAGCTGTGGCGAAACGAGCCTCTCGGCTTCAATGCTGTGCCAAGCGGCGAGAGAGGCAGAGGCGGACTTGCCTGTTAGCCTATCTATAAGTGCGCCTACAAACCGCAATGACATGCGTTCGTTGGATAGCTGAACGGCACCTAGTTTGAGGTGCCCGTCAACCGCATCGAGGCCATACCGGTTGAAGTGGCTGAAGTGCGCGTCCCGCATCGTGAGTATGCAACGTGCCTCCGATGACGTGAGGAGCAACCCGGCATCAACCGCGCTGCGAAGAATTGCTCTTAAATCGTGACCTAGCTTTTTAAGCTTTTTGTCGCTCCATCCCCTGTCGGAGAGAAAGGCCTTCAGGGTGATCTCCGCAGCCATGGCGATCAGGAAACCAACAGGCTCCATGTGCTCGAACTCGCTGGCTTGGCGGTCAATCACCAGCTTTGCGGCTTTTCTGTACCGATCAGCAATCGCCAGTCTGTAACTCAGAACTTGTGCCAATTTAGACCTCACTCTTACCAGGTGCCCGTAGCCCACGGTTGCCGGGTCGAAAACGAAATGCATTCAAACGTTCCATAGGGCAAGGGCATGTGGACCGTTCCACCCTGCCACCGCATCCGTTCCATTGAAATACCGTGTTGACTTCTGGAACGCTTGGGGCAATATCTCTAAGACCCTATTGGAACGCGGCAGGCTCGCCGCCAGCTTGGAGACCCCTTCAATGTTGATCGGCTACGCCCGCACCTCCACCCTCGAACAAGAAGCCGGCCTTGAGGCTCAGGTCCGCGACCTCGCCGCCCTCGGCTGCAAGAAGGTTTTCTCCGAGCAAGTCTCATCGGTCGGCACACGGCCTGAGCTTGATGCCGCCATTGAGTACGTGCGGGAAGGCGACACGCTGGTTGTCACGAAGCTGGACCGCCTCGCCCGCTCGGTCACGCATATGGGTGAGCTTGTTGCCCGGCTTGAAGCCAAAGGCGTGGCGCTGCGCATCGTGTCCCTTGGTGTCGGAGAAGGTGGTCTCGACACGGCTACGTCCACCGGCAAGCTGATGCTCAACGTGCTCGCCTCTGTCGCTCAGTTCGAACGGGAAATGATGCTGGAGCGGCAACGGGAGGGCATCGCCAAGGCAAAGCTGGCGGGGCTCTACAAGGGCAGGAAGCCCACCGCCCGCGCAAAGGCGGACGAGGTGAGAGCACTGGCGGCCGAAGGGATGAGCATGGGAAGCATTGCCATCAAGGTTGGCATCGGAAAGGGGTCTGTCCATCGCATCCTCAAGGGCGAGGCCATGGAGTAATCACCCGGCGCGGAGGCGAACCCCCTCGCCTTCGCCATCGCTGGCATCAAGGAAGACCACGCCAGCTTCCTCAAGCACGGCCCGCAGGCGCTCAACGGTTGCCGGCTTGAGGGTTTCCCCACGGTCGAACCGTGCGACAGTATCAGGAGACACAGAAGCCAGCGCCGCCAAATCGCGAACGCCGAAGCCCAGCGCGGTACGGGCGAGCCTGCACTGTAGTGGAGACATTTTCGTAACAATCCTACGATTTTTATTGACCGCTTTGGAGACTGGCCGTTATCGTAACTTTGATACGAAAACGCACAGGAGACCAAAATGCGCGAATGGAACCCAGTGTCAACCAATGGCACCCACAAGGCCCGCAATGCTGGCACATATCCTACGCTTGCCGGCCTCGATTATACCCGTAAAGTTCGCCGTGGGGGTGTGCCAGGGTTCGCACCCTACTATGCCCGCGACAAGTTCGGCATTGTACGAAACGCGGAGGGCATCCCGCAGACCCCCGCAGGAATTGCCACGCCGTTGGGGTTCGCCGGCTTGGACGATGAATGCCCCTCAGTCATCGCCGCAGTTCAGGTGGCCTGTGGTCTGGCTGCGACAGCATGGGCTCAGGTGAGCAATTCGGCCGCCTGCGCCGATGGGCGGGACGTGGTGATATGCCTTGTGCAAGGGGCTTGCGACGTTAGCGATTGCAGCCTTTCGGAGACCTTTGCCATCGCTCCTCACGAGGTCAACGCCGCCCAAGTGCGTGTCTCCCGCCGCATCGCGGTGGACATGGCTTTCACCCGCCAGTTCTCCAGAGCGCGGGCCATGATGGCTGCGGGCTGCGCCTACTTCCCATGGTACGCTGGCGATGGTCGCATACCGGCCTGAGCGGGAGCTGAACGTAATGGAACGACCGACGCTCTCCGCCGCTCTCCTCACCCCACAGGACGCGGCCCAATACCTCGCCATTTCCACACGACAGCTACGCGACCTCAGCCGGGCCGGGTGCCTTCGGTACGTCAACATCGGCCTTCGGGACCGCGAGACGCGCCGCTACGCCCGGGAGGATTTAGACGCCTTCATTCAGGAACGAAAATGTCAGTCTTCAAACCGACCGACTCGGCTATCTACGTCTATGACTTCCAGTTTCGCGGACGGCGATATAGCGGCACAACTGGCTGTGCGACTAAGCGAGAGGCGCAAGCAGTCGATGAGGCTCTCAGGCGCGAAGTCCGGCAGCAGGCACTAAGGCCCAAACGCGATATCACTGTCATGGACGCGGCGTCCCGCTTTCATTCGGAGGTCGGGCAGTACCACCGGGTCCCGGCAACCACCCTTCGGCACCTAACGTGGCTTCTAGACCACCTTGGCGAGGATAGCCTCCTCTCCTCCGTAACAGACGCCGAAGTGGCCCGCCTTGTCGGCATCCGCCGCAAGGAAGGCGTGAAGCCTGCCACAGTCAACCGGAGCATGGTGGAGCCGCTGCGGACCCTGATGCGGCGTGCGGTTGACGTGTGGGGCCTTGAGGTCCCCCGCGTGAACTGGAAGAAGCACCGCTTGAAGGAGCCTCAGGAACGTGTCCGGGAGGCGACGGAAGCGGAAGAGGAGGCGTTGCTTAAGGCCCTCCCCGCCGACTACCGCCCGCCTGTCCTGTTTGCTCTGCTTACGGGCTGCCGCCGCGCTGAGATAGTGGGTCTACGCTGGAAGGATGTGAACTTCCCGGCCGCTGAGTTCCGCGTGACGGGCAAAGGCGACAGGTCCCGCACCATCCCGATGACGGATGAGGTGGAGGCGATCCTTCGGTCTCTCGAAGGCAACCACCCCGAGGCGGTCTTCACGTTCCAGGCTCAACGCACCCGCGATGGCCGCGTGAAGGGGCAGCACTATCCCATCACCGTGGATGGTTTCCAGACCGCTTGGAACCGGCATGTCCGGCCAAAGATGAAGGACTTTAGGTTCCACGACACGCGCCACACTGCGGCAACGCGGCTGGTCCGGGCAACGGGAAACCTGCGGATGGTCCAGCGCCTCTTGGGGCACACCAGCGTGACGACCACACAGCGGTACACGCATGTGAGCCATGACGATCTTAGGGCCGGCATGGAGTTGGTAGCGCGAGCGGCAAGACGGCCAGCTGATAGTTGGGCCGCTCTATGAGAAGCGAATATGAGCGGTCGTCCTCTGGGATGAGCGAGTTATCCTCCTCAATGAGGAGATAGGCAGTTCTATGAGCAAGGCAGCGATGCCGGGCAGTTCCCCTCGCGCTAGGACGCGGCTTGCAGTTAGGTACTTCAATGAGCAATCCGGGGCCGCCATTCCGGGCGTGCAGGGGCAAAGTTAGGCTATTCTCTGAGAGACTAGCGAAGTTATCCTTGTCTATGAGCACCACCTTGCAGTTAGGCCGCTCTAAGACAGCCCCGGACCACGGGACAGTCAATTCCCTTCTCTTTGAGAGGAAGCATGAAGTTAGGTAGCTCGATGAGGAGCCGACGCAGTTAGGCGTCTCGATGACAAGCCGCCAAATCCTCCTCCGCCGACTGACAGTTCAATGACAGCGAGTTTCACGCACGCCCTCGTGCGAAGGATACCATCAATGCGGTGCTACTCAATGACCGTACTTGTCGGTACTCCTCGCGCCCTACCTGCCTGCCGCCGTTAAGGCCTCCATCCGTCACCACCATATCCGCCCACGACTAGCCCGCCGCATTCTGTGCGCTCGCGGGTTTTTCGTCATGCCCGCCACCCACCACGGGCAACCACCCAGCCGAACTAGGTGCCAACCCCATGAACCTTGAAGATTTCGAAGCTGTACTGGCCGCCACCCGCCGTGCCCCTGTGACTGCCGATGATCTCGATGCAGACCTTTTGGAACAGGCCTTTCAACTCACCTCATCCCGTCCTCCCGGCGGCGCTACCCCTCTAGACCCCGCGCTCCTTGAGCAAGCGATGCAGGCCGTCTCAGCCAAGGCCGACCCCTCGCCCGCCCCTAAGGAAGAGCCTGCCAAGCCTGAACCGCAAGCCGCCACCCCGTCCACCCCTCCCGCTCGGGACTTCAGCAATGCCGCTGGGGACCTGAGCGAGGAGGAGAAGGCGCACTATGCCGCCGCAGACGATGGCCGCGTAGGCCGCGCAGATGCCGCCGCTGAGGGTCTCCTTGGCGGTGCCGTAAACTCCGTGCTGGAGACCAAGGACTTCCTCTTCGATGAGCCCGAGGACGAAGACAAGTCGCAGATGCGGCAGGACTTCGAGAAGAGCCTTCAGGCAACCAAGGATCAAGGCATCATCGCCGGGGTCTCCGTGTCTATTGGCCAGTTCGCCGCTGGCATGTATGGCCTGGGCAAGCTCACCTCCGCCGCCAAGGCACTCCCATGGTTTGGCAAAGGGCTGAAGGCTGTAGATGCCTCGCTCGATGCCACCCGTGCAGGCCGGGCCGGTGTGGAAGTTGCAAAGGCTGCCACCGTTGGTGCCGTTGCGTTCGATCCCCACGAGGAGCGCCTAGCCAACCTCATCGAGAGTGGCCCCCTGTCCAACCCCGTCACCCGCTACCTCGCGGCCGACCCTACGGACAGCGCAGCGGAAGGCCGGATGAAAGCCGCGCTGGAAAGCATCGGGCTGGACATCGCCATCATCGGGACGCTCGGGGCCGGGCTTAAGGTCTACAAGGCCCTACGCAACGGTGATGCCGAGGGAGCCGCAAGGGCTGCCGCTCAGGGTGAAGCAGAGGCGCGGGCCGCATTGGCAGACGAGCCGATGCCTGCCGGAGCCGGCACGCCCGATGATCCCATTGTGCTGGATGAGGTGGTGGTCCCCAACCAGGCGAGCGATGTGCGAGTGGGCGTGGACCCCGAAGACGCCATCCGGGAGGTGGACTTGGAGGCCGGTGGTCTCGGGGGCACCGAAGCACCCACCTCTCCGCCCGCCAACATGGTGGATGACATTGAGGTCCAGGTTGCGCAGTCCCCCACCGACGCGGCCAACGCTGCCGGAGTGGACCTTCAAGGCACCCCCACGCCTTCCGCACAGCCTGCCATCCGGCTCAGCGATGAGAACACCGAAGAGGTGCTCCGAGGCATGGAGGCAGACGCGGAGGCCATGGCGGCCCACGGCGGATGGTATGAGGCCATCGAGAAGGGCCACACGTTCGGCAAGGGTGAAGGCGTTCCTTACGGGAAGCTCAATCAGGAAGCCGACCTGGACGACTTCATGGCCCGTGTGGTGGACACCGCCGAGGAGCGCATAGACGCCATCAAGGGCGGGGACATCCTGACAGACGCCAAGGTCCAGCGGCTCATCAACCAGCGAGCGCAGCTATTCAATGATGACCCCGCGTCCGTCATTGGCATGCTCCAGCAGTCGGGCAAGATGGCCAGCCGTATGGTTGCCGACATGGAGGCCGGCTACCTCGTCACCTCGCGCATGCTCCAGGACACCTACGCCCTGGCGCAGCGGATCAAGATTGGGGACTTCTCCGAGTTCGGTGGGCGGGAAGCTGCCATTACGGAACTCAAGAAGCGCCTGAGCCTTGCGTCCTCCACCTATGCTGCCTCGCGGTCCATCACGGCCAACGCGGGCCGGGCGGTGCGCAGGATGCGGCGGGAGTTCAAGCTTAACCCTGAGGATGTCTCCAAGCTCCAGAGCATGGATGGCGACCAGTTGGTAGAGGTTATCTCGAATACCAATGGGTCTCCTCAGGGTCTTGCCAAGGCGGCTAACCCCACGTGGTGGGGAAAAGCGGTTGATGGCCTGTCCACCCTCTACATCAACGGCCTTCTCTCCGGGCCAAAGACCCACTTCATCAACGCCGTAACCAACGCCTACATGGTGGGTGCGCGGCCGATGGAGCGCATTCTGGGGTCTGCCTATGGGGCGGCACGAGGGGACGCCGCCAGCAACGCCATCTTCAAGCAGTCCGTGCGGCAGTACACCTACATGGGCACCGCATTCCGGGAAGGCTTCGACCTTGCCAAGAAGGCTTTCCTGCAAGGGGACAGCGTGCTCGCTCCGCAGCGTTCTGAACTGTACCGGGGCGCGGCCGGCAACATGATGCCTCGCTTGGCTTGGAAGCCGTGGGACTCGACCGGCAACGTTCTGCACAATGCCTTGCTTGTGGCGACAGGCCGGCAGTTGCCCACGCGCACGCTGGGCTTCGTGGATGAGCTTGTGAAGCAGACAGTCTACCGTTCCAAAGTCATGGCTCGGGCGCACATGGAGGCGGCTGAACGGGCGGCGGCAAGCGGCCTCAAGGGCGAGGAGGGCCGAGCGTTCATGCGCCAGCACATTGCCGACAAGCTGGCCAATGCCTTTGACGACTTGGGGCGCGGCACCGACCCCGACGCCATCCGCGAAGCAAACATTGCGACGTTCCAACAGGAGCTTTTGCCGAGGACAATAGGCAAATCGCTTCAGTCCCTGGTTCACAACCACCCCGAACTGCGGTTCGTCCTGCCGTTCGTAAAGACACCCGCCAACGTTATCCGTTACGGCTGGAAGATGACCCCGGTGCTCAACCTCGCGCAGGCCGAATACCGGGACATGCTACGTGGGGCGATGGGCCGTGAAGCGCAGGCGCAGGCGGTGGGCCAAATGGCCATGGGCACGCTCTTCATGGGCACAGCGGCCTTCATGGTGTCGCAGGGCAGCATCACGGGAGGCGGGCCAAGAGACTATAAGCTCCGGCAGGAATTAGTGGCGACCGGCTGGCAGCCCTACTCCATAGTTAAGCAGAACGCAGACGGCACCAAGACTTACATCCCGTACAATCGTCTTGACCCCATCGCCATCCCGTTCGGCATGGTGGCGGACCTTCAGGACAGCATAGCGGCTTTGGGTGAGGAAGCCGACGAGCGCACGGTTCTAGGGCATGTAGGGTCTGCTATCGGGGCTCTATCCGTTGCCCTGTCCAAACAGTTTCGAGACAAGACGTTCCTAACTGGCGTCTCCTCGATGCTGGAGGTGCTCGAAGACCCGGAGCGGATTGGCCCGGTGGGCGGCCAGATGGTTGCCAACTTCGTCCCCTTCTCGGCAGGCTTGCGACAGTTCAACCCAGACCCCCATCTCCGAGAGGCGCGGGATGTAGTGGACCGCATCATGAACACCATCCCCGGCATCAGCGAGACGTTGCCGGCGCGGTACGATGCCTTCGGCGATCCTATCGTCACGCGCAAGGGGCTGTGGTCCAGCGACGAGAGCAGCCTTGTGGACAGCGAGATGGTGCGGCTGGGTCTGGAGAACGGTGCGGCCCCGCTGAGGGTTGGCCCCCAGCCCCAGGCCGGCGTAGACCTCCGGGACATCACGATGGAAGACGGGCGGAACGCCTACGAGGTCTACCAGCAGTACAGTGGCCATCTACCCAATGCGCAGCGGTCCCTCAAGCAGGTGGTGGGGAAGATCATGGCCACCGAAGCATACCAGAACGCGCCGGACGGTGACATCAACACCAAAGGTACCAAGCTCAACATCCTGTCCAAGCCATTCACGCAGTATCGCAGGGCCGCCCTTCAGCGGCTCAAAGCGGACCCCGTGGTGCGGCAGGCGTTCATAAAGAGTCGGCTTGAGGTCCGTGATGCCTACCGCGAGATGCGGCGGGAGAAACAGGCAGCCGGCCGGCCGGGCGTCGGGCAGGCATTCGGAGTGGAACTCGGCGGCGTCTTCGGGGCCGGACAGTAGACCACTTCACGACATGAGGCGGGGCGCGAGGCCGCCCCCTCTCCCATCCTAGACCATGACCCATCAGAACGCGGGCAGGTGTCCCGCGAAGGAGAAGCAGATAGATAACAACCAGAAGTTTCCGGCCGGCGTGCCCATCGTACCACCCGGCCCTTTCCTCGTGTCCTTCGACATCCCGGTTCCTGAGGATGAGGCACGGCGACAAATGCCAAAGGCCCTGCGCAAGCGCACGACACGAGGGAAGCCGCAGTCTGACACCTTTACGGTGTACGTGGATGGCTCATCGCTCGACAATCCGGGCCCAGCCGGTTGGGCTGCCATCATCATCGGCGGCAAGGCGAAGCGCGTGGAGAAGGTGGGCGGCGAGGCTTACGCCACCAACAACATGATGGAGCTTCGGGCTAGTATCGAGGCGCTCAAGATACTGCCTGAAGGTGCGAAAGGTATCCTGAGGAGTGATAGCCGTTACATCGTGGATGGCGTGAATGTGCACCGTAAGCTTTGGGAGCAGCGGGGATGGCGGAACTCGACCGGCAAGCCTGTGAAGAATGCCGTGCTTTGGGCCGAACTCTTTGCGCTCGTGGACCTGCGGCCCGCCATCAAGTTTGAATGGGTCCAAGCGCATGGTAACGACCGCGAGAATGCCCACGCGGACCTCCTCGCCAGGACCGAAGCGCAGCGCCAGCGGATGGCTGTATGGAGCCGCGAAGGGGAATGAGCGCCGGGCACGCGGCGGAAGGCTTCGCGCCGGCCGACATTCTGGCAAAGCTTGAGGCGATGGCATCGGGTGAGACCACCTACCAGCCCTTGCCGGACATACTCCCGGTCTCAGCCATCCAACCCCACGCGGACCTCTTCCAGTGTCGGCCGATTAGCGAGGCCCATGCTGGGGAACTGGCGAAGGCGTTGGCAGGGGGGGCGGTCTTCCCCCCTCTCCTCGTCGTACAGGTTGGCAGTGTTGCCGTGCTTGTGGATGGACACCACCGCCTTGCCGCTCACCAGATGGTCGGCCGCGAGGAAGTAGCAGTGCGGTACTTCGCGGGGACCTTGCGGGAGGCCGTGCTGGCGGCGTGCGGGGAGAACTACAAGAGCAAGCTTCCTATGTCTGCCACAGAGCGGGCAGATGCGGCTTGGCGGTATGTCCTACTTGGCGGCTACTCGAAGGCTACCATCGCGCAGAGCACCGGCGTGGCGGAGCGTACGGTTGCCTACATGCGGAGCGCAATGGCTCAACTTGGTGTGGAGGCATTCGCCTATGTCGCTTGGTGGCAAGCAAGGCTCAGGGCGAAGGGTGCCGACCCTGCGGACATGACGGATGACGAGCGGGAGGATTGGCTGGAGTGCACGGCGCAACGCCACGCCGACACCATGGCCCGGACCTTCGCGGGTGGCCTCGCGCGGAACCCGGAGATTGCAGCACGGGCCTTGGCGATCCACTTCGGCCGCAAACTGCCTGCCGTGATGGCTGAGCTTCGGGGGATGGTCTCGGAGGAGGAAGGCGAAGGCGATTACTAGGCCGGCACTATGCAAACACTAGGGGGTGCATTTTGCATAGGCTGAGCACCCACTAGACCCAAATCAGACGCTCCGGGGCGAAAGCTCCGGGGCTTCGCCGGCCTCTTCGACAGGTGGGGTCTCTATGCATTTTTCTTTCGGCAGTCGGACGGCCTCCACGCACTCACGGGCTTGCGCAATCGCGGGACCTGCCGAGTACCGGCCGAGTGTCATTCCTTGCCGTTTATGACCAACCACGGCAGCGATGATGTGCTCGGGCTGCCCTGCCCTTTCGGCTTCCGTGATGAACCAACGGCGGAATGAGTGGAAATTGACGAGCGAGCGGCGCTTGCCTTGGACCACCTGATCAACCCCAACTTCGCGGCGATAGGCGGTGAAGGCGTTGGAGGTCTTGAAGGATCGCTCGCGGAGACTGTTTGCCTTCGGAGCCGGCCACTCCGGGAACAAGTCGTCGTCCGGCTTCCTGCCATCAGTCCTGCGGGCTACGAGGTCAACCAATGCGGAGTGGATCGGAACGGCTCGGGGTGCCGGCTCCCGTTTCTGAGGCTTGAAGAGGAATAGACTGTCCGCGCAGTCCTTGACCTTGAGGTCCACCACCGCGTCCAACCGTGCGCCCGTCAAAGCGCCGATAAGCATCACGTCTCGCAAGGCAGTCGGCGCGGGTCCGGCGAAGAGCTTGACCATCTCCTCCGCCGTGAAAGGGCGCTCGCGCTCATCGTGCTTCGGGGACTGGTTAGGCAGCGATAGGCCGGCCCATACATTTGCCTCCACGTACTCGCGACGGAGTAGCCACTTCCAGTAGGCGGAGAGGCGGTTGATGTATTTCTGAAGCGTGATGTTGCTCAGCCCCGCCGCCACAGACCCCATGTCATCCATGAAGCGCGTTGCGGTCCTTCGGGTGATCGCTTGCAAAGTGGCGGCCACACGGTTCCGGTGGCACCAGTTTTCAAGGTAGCGGATGGCCCGCTCATCATCTGCCCGTGTGCGGCTCTTGACGGTGAGTTGGGCAAGGTAGTCGGAATGGTGATGTGCAATTGGTGTAGCGTTGCCTAGCGCGAGCGCGGTGAACGCCTGGGCATCCCGAAGCCGTGAAGGGTCAACTGCTTCCTCCACCTCGCCTAGAAGAGGGTGATCGACAGTTTGGAATGCGCCGGCAATCTGCTCCGCCCGAATGCTCACCGCGTCGTCTAGGGCTTGCAGGTCTTCATGGGTCTGCGCCCGCCGCCGTTCAGCCGCCATTGCTAGGGCTTCACGAGCGAGCGGGTCTCGGCCGCCTCGCTTCAGGGCGGCATTGATGATGGCCTTTAGTTCGGCCACGACTTGCCACTTCAGCACATTGGCTGCGGCGAGACTGTCCGTTCCTAGTGGACGCTTCAGCTTTGTGCCAAGCTCAGCGTGAAGGGCTCGCGGTACGGCAACCACGACGCGGTATCGACCATCCTTCTTTTCGAGAAAGCTTGTGTCTGTAGACTTTCCGCGTGCCATTCTGGAGCCCTGCGTACCCGATTGCGTACCCGCTTTGAGTACCCGAGACCCCTTGTATTGTCCAGTTTGCAGGCTGGCCGGGCCTCAAGGATAGTCCCCGCTCAGCTCCACCAGTTCTCCCCATGACGACTGACCGCCGACACCCGGGCGAAGCAAGACCGCTGTCAGCTCTGCCGCCGGCCTGCTGGCAATGTGAATGCGGCTCGCACGGCGCTTCGGTCGGGGCTCCAGACTTCACCTGTGAATCGCCGGGAACCTCTATCGGTCGCCGCGCTTTCTTTCGCATGGATCCCGCCATTCGGCGGATCAGGTGAAGGGATCATGAAATGGCTACGGAAAAGACGCTTGCGGACGCGTTCCACGAGACGCTGAAGGATGTCTATTACGCCGAGAAGCAGTCGGTGAAGGCGCTGAAGAAATCGGCCAAGGCTGCCGAGGCTCAGGAACTCAAGGACGCATTCACGAAGCACGGCGAGGAAAGCGCCGAACAGGTCGAACGTCTCGTCCAGGTGTTCGAAATCATCGGCAAGTCACCACGGGCCAAGACCTGCGAGGCGATGCAGGGCATCACCTCCGAGATGGAAGAGGATCTGGAGGATTTTGGCGGAACGGACGCCGCCGACCAGGTGCTCATTGGCTGCGCACAGGCGGTCGAGCATTACGAGATCGCTCGCTACGGCCTTCTCAAGACCTGGGCTGAGAAACTGGGCTACACCGACGCCGTGCCGCTTCTGGAGAAAACGCTCGAGGAAGAGAAGGCAACGGATGCCCTTCTGAGTCAGATCGCCGGAAGCCTGTCATACGGTGAGGCCGAGAAGCCGGCTGCCCGCCGCAAATCGGCCTGACGACAATCAGGCAATCTATGTCACGAGCGGGAGGGGCCACCGGCCCCTCCCGGCGCCTATGTGGACCTATTTGCGGGAAGCCGGCGACAGGGGCGTAATGCCTCCTTCGTCCGGAGCGCGCAGGTCCGCGCCGGCTTCCGTATCGGTATCCGTGGAAGCTGCAGCGGGGTGATGCGCATCATTGTCGGGAGAACCTTCAGTCCTGGCGCCGATGTCGGGCGCGGCCACGAGATTTTCCTTCTCGGCACGGCGGTCCGCCTCGGGCGCATGGCCGAACGAGAAGATGCGATTGAGTAAGCTTCGCTTGGCCATCGGTTTCCATCGATCCTGTCTTGTCGGTCGAGGGCGACGCCGGAACCACTGGACTACGCCGTCCCACCGTTCATATACGACCACCTGACCCGATCGTTCCCGAAACGCCCGGACGCTTCGCGTCCCTCGCGATCGGGATCGGATCTGGCGGGTGGGGCTTGCTCCCGCATCTCGAACGACCGGCATGGGCCGGCCGCGATGATGAAGCGAAGGTCGGGCAGCCACAAAGCCTGTAGGCGGGGAGACGGTCTTGGTTTCAGCAGTCGTCGCAAAGCTCCTTCGTGGAAACACGCTGCCGCAGGCGGATTGCGATCTCCTCCACGCCATCGTCGGCGCGGGTCGCCGCCTGCCGCCCGGCTCCGAGCTCATAAACCAGGGCGATGCGGCCGAGTTCGTGCATATCGTGCTCGAAGGTCTGGCGTATCGTTACAAGCTGTTGCCGAACGGCAAACGGCAGATCATCGGCTACCTCGTGCCGGGCGATTTCTGCGATCTCTACACCTTCGTCCTGGAGCGAATGGACCACAGCATCGCGGCACGGAATGAATGTGTCGTTGTCCGACTGAAGGAAGCGGACATCGCGATGCTGATGGAGAGACCGGCCCTGACTCGGGCCCTTTGGTGGTCATCGCTGGTCGATGAGGCGATCCTGCGGGAGTGGCTGTTGAACATCGGCCGCCGTGAGCCCGACCGCCGGGTGGCGCATATCGTCTGCGAACTGTTCGTTCGCCTGCAGGCGGTCGGCCATGCAAGCGGCAACAGCTTCCAATTGCCCGTGACGCAGTCCGAACTTGCCGATACGGTGGGGCTGACGACGGTGTCGGTCAACCGTGCGCTGCAGACGATGCGCCGCGCCAACCTCATTACCCAAACGGGGCGTGTGATTACGATCCCGGACATTCCCGCGCTAACGGCCTTCGCCGGTTTCGATCCGGCCTATCTCCATTTCAAGGCAGCCGGACAGGGCCTGGAAAATGCCGTACAGCGGCGTCCGCCCACGGTGGCCAGCCCCCTTGAGGCGACCCCTGCCCGCGATCGGAAGCATAAAGCAGTATAACGCAATCAGCCCCCCTATCGCCGGTAATCCGCTCTGGTACGCAATTACCGGGCGTCGAAGCGGAACGCCCCGCGCCCGGCTGCGTAGTTCCTCCAGGCTGTGCCGGCGAATCCCCGGCAGGACGCAACGAAGAGGAAACCTCCCATGAAAGCTTTATGCTGGCACGGAACCAACGACATACGATGCGATACCGTCGACGACCCCAGGATCGAAGATGCGCGCGACGTCGTCATCAAGGTCACGAGTTGCGCCATCTGCGGATCGGACCTGCATCTGATGGACGGGCTGATGCCGGACATGCACAGTGGCGACATTCTGGGCCACGAATTCATGGGCGAGGTGGTCGAAGTCGGCTCGCCGAGCCATCCTCTCCGGAAGGGCGACCGCATCGTCGTGCCCTTCAACATCAACTGCGGCGAATGCCGCATGTGCCGGATGGGCCTCTACTCCTGCTGCCAGCGGTCGAACCGCAACGGTGACAAGGCGGCCGAGATGTTCGGCTACCCGATCGCCGGGCTCTTCGGCTACTCGCACATCCTCGGCGGCTATTCGGGCGGACAGGCCGAATATGTCCGCGTGCCGATGGCCGACTTCGCTCCGATCAAGGTGCCGGAGGGGATGAGCGACGATGATGTCCTTTTCCTGACCGACATTTTCCCGACGGGTTACCAGGGCGCGGAGCAGTGCGACCTGAAAGGCGGCGAGACGGTTGCCGTCTGGGGCTGTGGCCCGGTCGGCTTTTTCGCCATCCAGTCCGCCAGGCTTCTCGGCGCCGAACGGGTCATAGCGATCGAGACGGTGCCGGAACGCATCGAACTCGCGCGGCGGGCCGGAGCGACGCATTTCATCGACTTCGCGAAGGAGGACGTCTACGAGCGGATCCGGGAGATCACCCACGGCGAAGGCGCCGACGCGGTGATCGACTGCGTCGGCATGGAGGCCGACGCCGGCCATGGGCAGGGCGGCATCCTGTCGTCCATCAAGGAGAAGGTTGCACCCGCCGAGCGGGAGTTTGCGCTATCCCAGGCGATCCAGTCGGTGCGCCCCGGCGGTGTGGTGTCGATCCCCGGTGTCTATGGCGGCCCCCTGTCGATCAATATGGGCCAGGTCGTCCAGAAAAGCCTGACCCTCCGGAGCGGACAGACGCACGTCAAACGCTATCTGGAGCCGCTGACGAAGCTGATCCAGGAGGGCAAGGTCGACATGACCTCGCTCATCAGCCACAGGAGCGGCGATCTCGCCGATGGGCCGGACCTCTACAAGGCGTTCAAGGAAAAGCGCGACGGCTGCACCAAAGTCGTCTTCAACCTCGGTTGACCAACGGGGCGCCGGCAACGGCGCCCCTTTCCAGTCCGGCCACCGGACCGCGTTTCCCGCAAGGATCGAAGTATGCGGCAACGGTGCCGGTGCGGATTTACGTCACCGCGCCGCCGAAGATCATGGCCAGCATCTGTTCCAGCCAGCGGCGAACGGGCGCATCGTAGATGGCGCGGCCGGTGAAATGCGCTCCCCGTGCCTGCGCGCCCGGCAGCGTCAGCCGCTCGTGCCCATGGGTCGTCCAGCGATGCATCATCGCCAGTGTCAGTTCCGCATGGAACTGCACGCCGAATGCCTTGCCGCCATAGCTGAACGCTTGGTTTGGAAAGGTGTCGCCCTCCGCCAGGAGGCGGGCGCCGGCCGGCAGGTCGAACCCTTCCCGGTGCCACTGGTAGACCATGCCCGGCCAGTGCGGCAGCAGGCTGCGCCCTTCGAACGTCGGGCGCATCGGATAGTAACCCACCTCCACCAGCCCGTCCGGATGCGGGCCGACCCGGGCGCCAAGATGCTTGGCGAGCATCTGTGCGCCAAGGCAGATGCCGAGGAGCGGCCGTTCCTCGCGCAGGGGCACCGACATCCAGTCGATCTCTGCCCGCAAATGCGGCTCGGGGTCGTTGGCGCTGGGCGGGCCACCGAAGACGATGGCCCCGCGATGCCCTTCCAGCGTCGGCGGCAGACTGTCTCCCAGAACGGGTCGGCGGATGTCGAGACCAACGCCGGCCGCGTCCAGAACCTGTCCGACACGACCCGGCGTGGAGGTTTCCTGATGCAGTACGACAAGGATCGGGCGCGGATCGACGATTGCGTCCAGCGCGTAGCGCCGCTCGGCCTCGGCCTCGGCGCCGACCAGGCCCCGCGGTTCGCCGCCGTCAGCCATCGCCCTTGAGCCGCCCTGCCGCATATTGCTTGGCTTCCATGCGCTGGCGCGTCGAGATGCCGAGAAGGTCGGAGATGCGCCAGATGAGGTTGTCCTCGAGTTCGCCGAGCTGGCCATCCACAAGGCTGACCTCCCACAAGGCGCGCACGAAGCGCACACGGGCGTCCTCGTCCAGATGGCGCATCAGGACGCTGGTGAAGGTGAACAGGTCCACGGCCTCCTCATCGGCCTCCCGCCCGGCCTCGAAGATCCGGGATGCCTCGTCCGGCCCGATGGCGAACTTGTCGGCGATCAGGTCGCGGATGCGGTCCGACTCGTCCGGGGTCACGACCCCGTCGGCGGCGCAGAGATGGTAGAGCAGTGCGGCTATGGCCACGCGCGGATCGTCCGCGCCGGGTCGCGCGCGATCCGCCGGCATGGCGAATCCTTCCAGAAATTCTCTCAGGCGGTCGAGCATGTCTGCCTGCAACATCCCTCACCGTGGATCCAAATCACCATACCGCAACGCAGCATCGCGTGTTCCATCGGCGAAATCAATTGAACCGCGCTTCCTTGCGCGCTTCATAAGTCTCGCCGTCGGTCGCGGGTGGGGCCACCACGTCGTTGGCGACGGCTGGCTCCGAGACCTGTCGGTCGTCACCGGTGTCCGGCGTCACCGCCCTTTGCTCGATTTCATGTCGGGGCGGCATGGGAACGTCCTCAAGCAACGCGCCCTCGCCGGATTCCGCCTCCATCGGCACCTTCCATTTGAAGGCGTCGATCTTGCCTGTCACCGGCGAGAATGGCCGCCACTCGCGCGAGACGACGCCATCGGCCGTCCAGGCCGGGTCTTTCGGCGCGCGCAGGGCCTTTTGCATATAGGCGCGGACGCGACCCTCCGGGCCACCTTCGGCCTCTTCGATATCGGCGAGCAGCAGATAGACGCTTTCGCGCGGGGTCTTCGCGGCGACGGCCTCCGCCTCTGTGCGGGCCAGTGGGTAGTGCCGCGCCTCGAAGGCGGCATGGGCCACCGCGAGATGCGATTCCGGATGGTCCGGGTGGTAGCCGGCCAGGCGCTGCGCCCGCCTCAAACGCTCCTCGGCGCTATCGCCCGCATTCAGATGGACATAGGCATCTGCCACATCGGGATGCGGCTCGGCCCGCCAGGAGGATTCCAGGATCTTCTGCGCCTTGCGGCTGTCTTCGAGACGCACCAGCGCCTTCGCCGCAACCAGGGCGGCCGGGGTGAAATCGGGCTGCAGCTTCTGTGCCTCGCGCGCGGCCATGCGGGCGGCCGCTGGGTCAGAATCCGACAAGGCGATGGCCTTGCCCGTCAACAGGACGGCGCGCTGGCGATGGCTTTCCGAACGCTCGATCAGGCGGGAATTACGCTGCGCCTCCAGTATGGCGAGCGCCCCGTCGTAATCTCCTTCCGCCGCCTTCAATTCCAGGACGGCGTTGCCCGCCCACGGCACATGCGGCGCGATGCGCACGGCCTGCTCGGCATAGTGGCGCGCGGCCGTCATGTCGCCCGAGCGCTCCGCCTCCAGATACAGGCCGCGCAGCGCCAGAAGTCGTGTATCGGAATCGCCTTCCATGGTTTCGAACACACGCCGGGCCCTTGCTTGGTCGCCCTCGATCATCGCGGTCTGCGCATCGAGAAAGCGCAACAGGGGCTCCTTGTCGGAGGACAGGAGCTTCTGCCCCTGCCGCTCCATGCGGCGCGCCGTGACGGCATCGCCCGCGCCGGCGGCCAGGATACCGTTGGACAGGGCGCGGTAGCCCCGGTCGCGGCGGCGCATATCGAAGAAACGGCCGATCCTGTCCGGGGCGCCGAACAGCGACTGGAACAGCCAGAACAGAAGCACGGCGCCCAGGACGACGAGGCCCAGCGCGATGACGAGCACCATGAAGCTGGTGCGCAGCTCCTGCCCCTGCCAGACGATGCTGACCGTGCCTGGATTGTCGGCAAGCCATGCGAAGCCGAGGCCGGCGGCAAGGACAAGAAGAAAAAACGCGAGAATACGCAGCATGTCTTGGCCTCACTCCGTCGTCGGGGTGGTTGCATTCAGGGCATTGGTCAGCGCGCCATCCACCAGTTCGCCGGCCTGCCGGCGCGCCTCGGCCCGGGCGGCGAAATCTGCGCTCGCCTGCTGTGCGGGTTCCGGCAGCGTCTGGCGCTCGGCGAGGAACGCGGCCAGGTCTCCCCGCCGCAGGGCCGAATCCATGCGTGCCACCGCGCCTTCCGGCCCTTCCGCCGTTTCCCCGGCCGCACCCTCGGGGCGCACGGTGACGAGGGAGCGAAGCCCCGCCATGAACTGGTCTCCCACCGGCGCGTTCGCCGTTTCCGGACGAACGGCCAGCAGCAAAGTCCGCTCCAGCTCCGGCCAGTCCGCCTGCAATTGCGAAAGGGTCGTCACGCCGCTGGCCGCGCTGTCGCGCAGGGCGTCCACTGCCTCGCCGCCGCCGCTGGCCCGTGCATAGGCTTCCAGCTCCGGCATGAAGGCGCCGCCCCGGTCGATCGCCGCCTTCAGCGCAGCGGCGGACAGGGCGATGGCGGCGTTGCGGTTGGCCGATTCGATGGCATCCACCCGGCCGCCGATCGACGCGACCTGCTCCCCGGCCTGTTGCGCATCGCCGCGTGCTGCGGTTGCCGCCTCATTGGCGCGGTTGGCGGTGTCGGCCGCGCCGGTGGCGGCCTGCTGCGCCGCCTCGGCCGCCTGGCGTACCTGATCGATCTGCGCGCGGACATCGTCCAGGCCGGTCGCAAGATCGCCGGAGGCGGATGTGCCGCTTTGCAACGTACGCTCCGCAGCGGCGACCCGATCCGACAACGCCGAAAAATCCGTGGCCGATACGGGCGAAGTCGTCGCACCGCCGGCGGCCTGGGCGGACTGGATCTGCTCCACCACCTCGCGCATGGCCGATACGTCTCCGGAAAGGCGCTGCACCTCACCGGCGGAAGCGAATTGCGAAGCGGCGGGCTGAGCTACGGGAAGCCCAGGCAGCAGGCCGGCGTAAAGAAGAATGCCTCCTCCGACGAGCGCGATCACCGCGCCGCCGACGGCGGCTCCCACGAGGGAGCCGGTCGTGGGCGGGGCAGGATGAATCTCCGGCTCGACATAGGGCGCGGCCTCGGGCGTGGCGGCTGTATCCGGCGCGGCAGCCGAAAGCACCGTCTCGTCATCTTCGAACTCGGACAAATCGGCATCGGACAAGGGGCGGGTGAAGCCTTCCTCTGCGGCAAAGGCGTCGGTGGCGCTGTCCGGACGGGCATCCGTGGCCGCATCCGCGTTTTCGGGCTTCGGCGCGGAACGGGACCGGTCCTGCGATGCCGCCTGCGCGGCCACCCCCTCTCCGGAGGCGGCCAGAGGCTGCTGACTGGGCGCCGGCAGGCGCGGTTCCGGCTTGGGGGCGGGCGTGGACGCAGACACCGGCTCCGCGGCAGACGGGGGCGAAGTCTCCGGCTCCGGCGAAGACTTCGGCTTGGGCGAAGATTTCGGCTCTGGCGAAGCTTTCGGCTCCGGCGAAGAGCCCGGCTCCAGCGATGGCTCTCCGGACGGATTCGACCCTTCGACCAGCGGTGCGCCGTCGGCCGGGGTGTCCCCCTCCGCCATCAGGTCGATGGTCTTCGGGGCGGTCCTGTCGCTCGCCTTCGACCGCCGCGGACGATTCGCCATGCGTTTGCTCCGTTCCCTTGTCGGTCCGGCTGGCGCCGGCCCTTCGATCTCGATCTTCAGTCCAGGGCCGGCATCGACCCCTGCGCCGTCGACCCCGCCACGCCATCGGGGCCGGGCATTCGCGTTCCTGCATGTAGCGCCGTCATGGCGGAGTGCAACGATACCGAAGCATCGCATCGACCAGGCTGTCCATGGTCGATATGGGAGAAACGACGCAATTGTGCCGAAGGCTTGGCGGAACCGCCGCCGCGATGCGCTCCGACAGGCAGAAAAGAGGCCCCGCGCCCAGCCTGTCGCCGAAGCGGGCGTAAAGCCGCCCATAGGCTTCGGCCTGTCCAGCAGACAGAAGCATAACGCAATCGGCCGGCCTGTCGCCCAGCGCGGCCTCCACCTCGCCTGTCGATGGCTGACGGGTGACGGCGCGGTAGACATCCACCGTGGCGACGTCCAGCCCGGCCTGGGCCAGGGCCGATTCCAGGTCGGGGCGGCGGGGCAGGCCGGCGGCATAGAGGATACGCCGCCCACCGGCCCGCTGCACGAGCAAGCCGGCCAGCGCGGCGGCATTGCCCCCTGCCGCCGTGACGTCGGCATAGCCGAGCCGTTTCGCGGCAGCGGCGGTGGCGGGCCCGACCGCAAAGAGCGCGCGCCCGTCGGGAGGGCAATGGCGGTGCAGCCAAGGCAGGGCATGGGCGCTCGTCACGGCCAGAACGTCGAAGCGGCCCTCGCCCGGCTCGGGCGACAGCATCTCAACGGTTTCCAACGGCAACAGAAGCGGCGTCAACCCATGCGCGCGAAGCTCCGTGGCAGTTTCCGCCGCACGCGTCTCCTCGCGTAGCAGCAGAACCCGCATCACCCGCCCCAGCCGGAAAAGAAGTCGGGGCCGGCGCGATCCAGCAACGCGGCGCCGAGGGCGTCGCCGACCAGCGCCGCCTCCGCCACCGGCCCGGACATACGACCCTCGAACATGCGCGTGCCATCCGGCGTCAGGATCATGCCGTGCAGGCCCAGCCCGTCGCCCTCCAGCCGCGCCAGGGCCGCGATGGGCGTGCGGCAGGAGCCGTCCAACCGCCGCAGGAAGGCGCGTTCCGCCGTCAGTGCCGCATGCGTCGGCGCGTGGTCGAGCGGCGCGATGAGGCGCTCTATCCGCTCGTCTGCGATACGGCACTCGATGCAGATTGCGCCCTGCCCCGGCGCCGGCGGGAACGTTTCCGGATCCAGAACCTGCGTAGCGACATCCGCCATGCCGAGGCGATTGAGCCCGGCCATGGCCAGAAGCGTGCCGTCGGCGGCGCCGTTGTCCAGCTTGGCCAGACGCGTCTGCACATTGCCACGGAAGATGATGACGTTGAGATCGGGCCGCATGCGGCGGATCAACGCCTGCCGCCGTAGCGACGCCGAGCCGACCACCGCGCCGGGCGGCAGCTCCTGCAGGCTCGGCGCAAGCCGCCCGATGAAGACGTCGCGCACGTCCTCCCGCTGCAAATAGGCGCCGATATGGAGCCCGTGCGGCAGCGTCGTCGCCATGTCCTTGGACGAGTGAACGGCGATATCCAGCCTGCCGTCGTTCAGCCCGTCCTCGATCTCCTGCGTGAAAAGGCCCTTGCCGCCCACTTCGGAAAGCGCCCTGTCCTGGATGCGGTCGCCGGCGGTGGACATGACTTCGATGGCAAAGGCATCCCGCGGCAGCGCATGGGCCTTCATGAGCCGCGCACGCACCTCCTGTGCCTGCGCCAAAGCCAGCTTGCTGCCACGCGTGCCGATGCGGATGGGATAAGCCTCTGTCATGCGGCCCGGAATGCCGCACCTTGCCTGCAGAATGCAAGCAAAATGGCGGCCGGCCCATCGGTGCTTCGCGCAGCGGTGGCGCTTTGCGTTGCAAGACGCTATGTCGGCACCTGACGAAACGGGATCCATTCATTGCAGCATGCTGCCGCATCACCTGGGAAGGCTGGCAACACCGCCCGCGCGGCCGGCGGGCGCTGGGTGCTGGGTATCGAGACGAGCTGCGACGAAACCGCAGCCAGCATCACCGGCCGCAGCGCCGATGGCACCTGCCGCATCCTGTCCAATGTCGTCTACAGCCAGGTGGAAGACCATGCCGCCTATGGCGGCGTCGTGCCGGAGATCGCCGCGCGCGCCCATGTCGAGGCGATCGACGGCATCGTACGGGCGGCGCTGGCCGAGGCCGGCCTCGGGCTTGGCGACATCAGCGCGGTGGCGGCCACCACCGGCCCCGGCCTGATCGGCGGGCTGATCGTAGGCGCCCTGACGGGGCGCTCCATCGCCGCCGCGTCCGGCCTACCCTTCATCGGCATCAACCACCTGGAGGGCCATGCGCTGACGCCGCGCCTGACCGATGGCCTGTCCTATCCCTATCTTCTGCTTCTGGTATCCGGCGGCCACACGCAGATACTGCTGGTGCGTGGTCTCGGCGCCTATGAGCGATGGGGCACGACCATCGACGACGCGCTCGGCGAGGCCTTCGACAAGACGGCCAAGTTGCTCGGCCTGCCGCACCCCGGCGGCCCTTCGGTGGAAAGAATGGCCCTTCGGGGCGACGCCGCGCGCTTTCGCCTGCCACGGCCCATGAAAGGCGAAAGCCGGCTCGATTTCAGCTTTTCCGGTTTGAAGACGGCGTTGCGCCTTGCGGCGGAAGCGGCCAGTCCCTTGTCGGACGACGACGTCGCGGATCTGTGCGCCGGCTTCCAGCAGGCGGCCGCCGAAAGCCTGGGCGACCGGGTGGAGCGCGCCCTGGCCCGCTTTCGCACAGAATGTCCCGGCCTCGCCGACCCGGTCCTGGCGGTCGCGGGGGGCGTCGCGGCCAATGGTGCCATCCGCGCCGTGCTGGAAGCGGCCGCACGGCGCCACGGCGTACGGCTCGTGGCGCCGCCGCCGGCCCTGTGCACCGACAATGCCGCGATGATCGCCTATGCCGGACTGGAGCGAATCGAGGCCGGCCTGACGGGCGATACGGGGGCCATCCGGCCACGCTGGCCGCTGGACGAGGACGCCGCGCCCGTGCTGGGCTTCGGCAAGAGGGGAGCGAAGGCATGACGGAACGCCGGAGGATCGCGGTGATCGGCGGAGGGGCGTGGGGTACGGCGCTGGCCACCGTCGCGTCCCGCAACGGGCACGACGTGACGCTGTATGCCCGCGAGCGGCAGACGGTGGACGCCGTCAACGACACGCACGAGAATCCGGCCTACCTGCCGGGCGTCGGACTGCCGGTGGAATTGACGGCGACGGACAGCCTCGAGGGTGCCGTCGACGGCGCCGACATGGCCCTGATCGTCGTGCCGGCCCAGACACTGCGCATCCTTGCGCGGGAGTTGAAGGCGTTTTTGCCGGCCGGGCTGCCGCTGGTCCTGTGCAGCAAAGGTATCGAAAAGAGCACCGGCCGCTTCGCCTCGCAGGTCGTGGCCGAGGAACTGCCCGACCAGCCGCTTGCCGTGCTGTCCGGCCCCAGCTTCGCCCATGACGTGGCGCGCGGCCTGCCCACCGCGGTCACGCTGGCCGCCGAAGATGTGGATCTGTCCGACAGGCTCGCCGCAGCGCTGTCGGGCGATACGCTGCGCATCTATGCCTCCAGCGACATCGTCGGCGTCGAGGCCGGCGGCGCACTGAAGAACGTACTGGCGCTGGCGGCCGGCGCCATTGCCGGACGGCATATGGGGCCTTCCGCCGGGGCCGCCATCATCACGCGCGGCTTCGTGGAACTGCGCCGCCTCGGAGAGGCCCTCGGCGCGCGGACCGAGACGCTGATGGGCCTGTCCGGCCTCGGCGACCTCGTGCTCACCTGCTCCAGCGACCAGTCGCGGAATTTCGCCTATGGAGCCGCGCTTGGGCGCGGCGAGGATCTGACGACGCTGAAGCTGGCGGAGGGTGTCCATTCCGCCAGCATCGCGGCCCGGCTTGCCCGCCAGCACGGCATCGAGGCCCCCATCATCCAGACCGTCGCGGACGTGCTGGAGGGGGCGGTGTCGCTGGACGACGCCATCCGGGCGCTTCTGTCGCGCCCCCTGAAGCGCGAAACGGACTGACAGGCCGAAACCGAAAGAGGATCTATCATGCTTTATGCCCTTCTCTGTGAAGACCGCCCGGATGCCGGCAACCTGCGGGCCGAAACGCGGGCCACGCATCTGGACTATCTCAAGGGTCTCGGACCGGTGCTGAAGTTCGCCGGCCCCTTCCTTGCCGACGAGAAGCCGAATGGCAGCCTCCTCGTCGTCGAGGCCGGAAGCGAGCAGGAGGCTCGCGCGATCGCGGAAGGCGACCCCTATGCCAAGGCCGGCTTGTTCTCGAGCGTCACCATCCGCCGCTGGAACTGGTCGGTGAACAATCCGGAGCAGAAGTAATGGCCTTCTGGCTGTTCAAGTCCGAGCCGTTCAAATGGTCGTTCGACATGCAGAAGGCGAAGGGCGACAAGGGCCAGGAATGGGACGGCGTGCGCAATTACCAGGCGCGCAACTTCATGCGTGAGATGAAGGTGGGGGAGCGCGGCTTCTTCTACCATTCCAACGAAGGCAAGGCCGTCGTCGGAATCGTGGAGGTGGTGGCCGAGGCGCATCCCGATTCGACGACGGACGATGCCCGCTGGGAGTGCGTCGACATCAAGGCCGTCATGGACATGCCGCGCCCGGTCACGCTGGATGAGATCAAGGAAGAGCCGAAGCTGAAGGACATGGTCCTGGTGACGAATTCGCGGCTGTCGGTGCAGCCGGTCGGCAAGGCCGAGTTCGAGACGATCTGCCGGATGGGGGGCCTCGACCCCGACAGGGCCATGGCTGCCTGAAACGAATTCGCCCCGGCTTTTTCGAGGGCCGGGGCGAAATGATGTTCTACGACAGGAAGCCGAAGAGCCATAGAATGATGATGATCGGGATCGGCAACCCGATCAGCCACAGCAAACCACCCTTCAGCATATCTTACTCCTTACATGGATGTTTCATCCTCGAAAGTGCCGGATGGGGGTTCGGGTTCCGATGATCACGCCATATTCGCCGAAACGTGCGCGGCGCTTCATCGAAGCCAACACTGCGATCGCGCCCTTGCCGCATGTGCCGGAACTGCGCCTGCACCTTGCCGACGACGCCCATGCGCTGTGGCACTCGACCGAGGAGGAACTGGCGGCCATGGGCCTGCCGCCGCCCTTCTGGGCCTTCGCATGGGCCGGTGGGCAGGGTCTGGCACGCTACGTCCTCGACCATCCCGAATGTGTCGCCGGCCGTAGGATCGTCGATTTTGCCAGCGGCTCCGGCCTTGTCGCCATCGCCGCCATGAAAGCCGGCGCCGCGCACGCCACCGCCGTCGATATAGACCCCTTCGCCGAAGCAGCCATCGGCCTCAATTCCGGGCTCAACGGCGTTGCCGTCCAATCCCTGTCGCGGCAGATCGTGGGCACGAGCCTTGAAACGGATTGCCTGCTGGCCGGCGACGTCTTCTATGACAAGGGCTTCGCCGAGGCGATCATACCCTGGTTCGACACCCTTCTGCGGCAGGATGTGGACGTCCTCGTCGGCGATCCGGGGCGCGCCTACCTGCCCCGGGACAGGATCCGCCATCTTGCCACCTATCGCGTCCCGGTGACGCGGGCGCTGGAAGACGCGGAGGTCAAGCGCGTCGATATCTTCCGCTATGCAGGCTGAGGCGCGCTGGATTTGAACATGCGCACCGGCACGCTCTTGGCGGCCGGTACGTGGCTTTCCTCCGCGTGGTGCCATAGCGGGATAAGACAGTTCAACTCCGGATAATATCCGGCGATGTCCCCCGGCGGCACGTCGAAGGCATGGACGCGGAGATTGCCGACGCGGCGTTCCACCCCGTCCTCGACATGGGTTTCTAGCGTCACGAAATCCTGGTCGTTCAGCGCCAGCCGGTCCATGTCGGCCCGGTTCATCAGGATGACGCGGCGCGTGCCGCTGATGCCGCGCAGGCGGTCCTCCATGCCGTAGACCGTTGTGTTGAACTGGTCGTTGGAGCGCACGGTCATCAGGTTGAAGACGTCGTATCCCGTCGTATCGACATTCGAGTCGACATCCAGGGTCTCCGGCACATAGAAATTGGCCTTGCCGGTTTCCGTGTTCCATTCCCGCCGGCAGGCGGCGATATCGCGGTGGAAGCCACCCGGCTGCCGGAACCGCGCGTTGAAATCGTGGAAATCCTTCGGGTAGGCGCGTGCGATCTCGTCGCGGACGATGCCGTAATCCGCCACCCAGGCGTCCCAGTCGATGCTGCTGCGGCCCGGCACGGTGGCCTTGGCCAGTTCGGCCACGATCTTCGGCTCCGACAAAAGCACCGGCGAGGCCGGCGGGCGACGTCCGAAGGACGCGTGGACGCAGGCGGTCGAATCCTCCACCGACACGGTCTGGTCGCCGCTTGCCTGGGTGTCGCGTTCGATCCGACCCAGGCAGGGCAGGAGATAGGTGACCTCCCCCGGCAGGAGATGGTTCCGGTTGAGCTTGGTGGCGATCTGCACATGCAGCCGCAGGCCGCCCCATTTCTCCTCGATCAGGGCCGTCTCCGGCACCGCGCGGGAGAAGTTTCCGCCGAGCCCGATAAACGCCTTCACGCTGCCATCCAGGATGCCCTCGCAGGTCCCGATCGTGTCCAACCCTTTCTCCCGGGGCGGCTCGAAGCCGTAGAACTCGGCGAACGCGTCCAGCGGCGCAAGCTCCGGCTTTTCGGTCATGCCCACGGTGCGCTGCCCCTGCACGTTGGAATGGCCGCGAATGGGCGATATGCCCGCTCCCGGCTTGCCGATCTGGCCACGCATCAGCAGCAGGTTGGCCAGCATCCGCACATTGCCGACACCATGCCGGTGTTGCGTCAGCCCCATGCCGTAATTGGCGATGACGCGCTCCGCCTGCGCATAGCGGCGCGCGACATCTTCCAGCGCCTCCTGCTCCAGGCCGGAGCGGCTGGTGATCTCGTCCCAGCCAGTGGCGCGCACGAACGCCTCGAAGGCTTCGAAACCATGGCCGTGCTGTGCGATGAAGGCGCGGTCCACCGCCTTGGCACCCGCTTGCCCGCCCGCGCTCTCGATCTCGAAGAGTGACTTGGCAATGCCCGTCATGGCCGCCATGTCGCCGCCGCATCGGAGCTGGAAATAGTCCGAGCTCATGCGGGTCCCCTCGCTGGCCGACAGCATTTCGGCCGGCGATTGCGGGTTCTTGAAGCGGATGAGGCCACGTTCCAGCAGCGGGTTGAAGACGATCACCGGCACGCCGCGCTTGCGTGCTTCCTGGATCGGGTGCAGCAGGCGCGGCGCATTGCTGCCGGTATTGTGGCCGAAGAAGAAGATCATGTCGGCCTTGTCGAAATCCTCTATGGTCACGGTACCGACCGGAGATCCGATGGATTTCGGCAGGCCCACCGACGTGGATTCGTGGCACATGTTGGATGAGTCGGGCAGGTTCTGCGAGCCGTAGATCCGCGCGAAGAGCTGGTACATGTAGGTGGCTTCCAGCGAAGCCCGCCCCGACGCGTAGAAGACGACCGACCGTGGGTCCAGCGCCGCCAGTTCCCGCCCGATGGCGGTGAAGGCGTCTTCCCAGGTGACCGGCACATATTGGTCCAGCGAGGCGTCGTAGCGCAGGGGATGCGTCAGCCGCCCCTGGCGCTCCAGATCGTGGTCGGACCATTCCCGCAGGGCACTGACCCGGTGGCTGGCGAAGAAATTCCGGTCGGTGCGGTGATGGGTTTGCTCCCAGATCGTCGCCTTGGCGCCGTTCTCGCAGAATTCGAAGCGATGCGGCGTTGCGGGTTTCGCCCAGGAACAGGAAACGCAGGCAAAGCCCGTCGGCTTGTTCTGGCGATACAGGCTGGCCCACAAGGCCGGGCTGCCGATGCCCTCGCGCGCGCTGTAGCGCGCCAGCGAGCCGACCGAGCCCCAGCCGCCGGTCGGGCTGTCATACTGCTCGACCTCGACCTTGTCGGCTTTGCGTTGACCGTCCATCGTTTCCTACCCCGCAGTGCGTGTCGCCTCAGACAGCAATGGGCGGCAGGGTACGACGGTTCCGGCGTCAGCCCCGGACGATCAGTCGCGTGCCGCGCCGCAACCAAGGGCGAAGGCGCACCATGTCGGCCGGCGAAACGGCGACGCAGCCTTCCGTGGGCGCATAACCCTCGCGCGCGATGTGCAGGAAGATAGCGCTGCCGCCGCCCCGCTTGCGCCGGGTCATGTTGAAATCGGTCACCACACCGAAATCGTAGAGCCGGTCGGCGCGCTGCAAGGTCTCGGCACTGGCTGGAAAAGGCAGCCGCACCGGACGGTTGTAGGCGGCGTGGGCCGGCGCGTCGCACCAGCCGTCAAAGGGCCGTGTCCAGTGCTGCGGCAGCGCCGGATGCAGGCCCGCAAGGCGGCCCTTGCGCCGGAATGCGGATATGAGACGCATGGAAGCGCGTGGTGTCACGCCGTCTCCTTCCCGCTTGCGGGTGGCGATGCCGGATCGGCCGAGAGCGCACCGAATGGCCAGCGGTCCGGCGGCGAGGATGCCGCGCGTCGGCGCACCCGGAGCCCGACGCACGATGATAACCTTGTCAATCAAGCGTTTTTGCATTGCCTTGGCTGGAAAAATGCCCTGTCTGCACACACATAATATGGAGTAAGCCGTGATCGAACCCCGATCGCAAGCATAGTCATGCAACCTGACATCATCCTGACCGACGAGTATTCATGAACGCACGCAGTATCCTGATAGTCGACGACGACGACGACCTGAGGCAGACCCTGGCAGAGCAATTGTCGCTCTACGAGGAGTTCAACGTCCTTCAAGAGCCGACCGCCGCCAAGGGTATCGCGACGGCGCGTGCCGGGCTCATCGATCTCGTGGTCATGGATGTCGGCCTTCCCGACATGGACGGGCGCGAAGCTGTCAAGCTGCTGCGCAAGTCCGGATTCAAGGCTCCCGTTATCATCCTGACGGCGCAGGACGCCGACGCCGACACGATCCTGGGTCTCGAGGCCGGCGCCAACGACTATGTCACGAAGCCCTTCCGCTTCGCGGTGCTTCTGGCGCGCATCCGCGCCCAGTTGCGCCAGCACGAGCAGAGCGAGGACGCGACCTTCCAGGTGGGGCCCTACATCTTCAAGCCAAGCCAGAAGATGCTGATGGACGACAAGGGCGGCAAGATCCGCCTGACCGAGAAGGAAACGGCGATCATCCGTTATCTGTATCGGGCCGACCGCCGCGTCGTCACGCGCGACGTGCTGCTTGAGGAAGTGTGGGGCTACAATTCCGGCGTCACCACGCACACGCTGGAAACGCATGTCTACCGCCTTCGACAGAAGATCGAGCCGGAGCCATCCGCCGCGCGACTGATCGTTACCGAGGCCGGCGGCTACAAGCTGATGCCCTGAAGATCAAGGCCCGCCCACCCGGCGGGCCTTTTGCCGTCGTGCGATCTTGACGCTTTGGAAGGACATTGCGACTAGGCTGCCGAGTCGGACACGCAAGAACCGACCGGAGTTGGCCCCGCATCGATGGGACTGGAAAGCGACATCGCCCTTCTCGGCACCGTGCCCCTGTTCGCGAACATGACGCGCGAGCAGTTGCGGCTGCTTGCCTTCGGCGCGGAACACCGCTGGCTTTCCGCCCAGGAAACCCTGTTCCGGGAAGAGGCCCGCGCCGATGGCGGCTTCGTGATCGTATCGGGTGAAATCTCGCTGATGTCGCGCGACAAGCGCGAGCTGTTCGGGGCCGTCGGGCCCGGTACGCTGATCGGCGAATTGTCCCTGATCGCCGAGACGCGCCGCCACTCGACGGCGGTCGCGACGCAGGACAGCGAAGTCATCCGGATCGGGCGGCAGCTTTTCCGCCGCCTGCTGGAAGAGTATCCGGAGGTCGCCATCGCCATCCAGGCCCAGTTGGCGGCCGAACTGGCCGAGCTGACGGACCGGATCGACGGTCTGGCGCACCATTTCTCCGACGACGACTGAACGGCGTCACACCGCCTCGTCCCTGCGCTGGTACAGTTGGTACATCAGCCTCTGCCCCAGCCGGCGGAACGGCGTCAACAGGCCGTGCGAGGGCAAGGTGGAAGCGAAGATGGGCAGGGTCCGGTCCAGCGCCTGCCCCGCTACCAGTTGCGCCAGCCGCCGCCCGGCCTGCGCGGAATACATGACGCCGTTGCCGCCATACCCCATGGCATAGAACACCGGGGCTCCCGGCTCGGCCTGCACGATGCGCGGCATCATGTCGTGGCTGACGTCCACCCATCCCCACCAGGAATGATCCAGAGGTATGCCGCGCAAGGTCGGAAACTTGCGATAGAGGCCCTCAAGCAGAAGGTTCAGGTGCCTCGGATTCGCCGCGTCGGCGCCGGTGACCGCGCTGCGGCTGCCGATCTGCACGCGATTGTCGGGGAGCAGGCGATAGTAGTGGCGCAGCGTCCGCGTGTCGGTCAGCACCATGCGGGTGCGGAAATTGCACGCGGCGATCTCGCTTGCGTCCAGCGGCCGCGTCACCACCGAATTGGACAGGATCGGCATCAGGCGGTGGCGCGTCGGCCGATACATTCCCGGCGGCGTGTAGCCGGCCGTGGCGATGGCGACGCGCCGTGCCCGTACCGTGCCGCCGGGCGTGCGCAGATGCTGCATGCCGCCGCGCCCGGCGATGTCCAGCACCGGGCTGGCCGTCATGACCCTGGCGCCCAGCCGACGCGCAAGCCGCTGGTAGCCGAAGGCCAGCTTGCCGGCATGGATGCCGATGCCGTCCGGCTCCCAGAGCGCGCCTGCCGCTTCGCGGTCCCCGACATGCTCCCGCTGGACCTCCATGCCCGAAAGAATGCGCGCTCCATAGCCGAACGTCTCGTTCATGAGCCGGCATTCGGCCTCCAGCGCCGGCATGAGCCGCGCCCGATGGGCGATATACAGGTGCCCGCCATCCTGCGGTTCCACATCGACGTCCAGTTCCGCGATCAGGCTGCGGAAGAGGTCGAACCCTTCGGCGATCTCGCGGTGCAGCCTGACGGCCGTTTCGACGCCCCAGGCCTCCACCCATTGCGATCGCTTCAGCCGCCCGGCCGAAATCTGCGCCTGTCCGCCATTGCGGGTGCTGCAGCCCCAGGCAGTACGGTTGGCTTCAAGCACCACCGCCTTGATGCCGTGCTCCCGAGCCAGATGGATGGCCGCGGACAGCCCTGTATAGCCGGACCCCACGATCGCCACGTCGACATCCATGTCCCCGGTTACCGGGCCATCGTCCTCGGGCGGCGACCCGGCCGTGGCGATCCAGTAGGTCGGCGCGTAGTCCCGGTTGCGGCCGGGATCCCGGGCATGGACAGGATCGTAGGCCGGGTCGTAGGGCTGCTGGTGCGGCCGGAAGGCGTCGGGGGGCAGTTCCATCGTCTCACGCCCCTTCCAGCGCCGTCGCAGGGGCCAGGGCTGGACGGTTCTTGCGCAGCGCCTGCTTGACGGCGACGAGGCCCGCGCGCAGCGTGAAGATGTCGGCGCCCTCGGCCTCGATGCGGCTGCCGTCCGCAGCCGTTCCGGTGAACAGCCATTCGGACACGGCCCTGTCCCCCGCCACGAAATGCGACAGTGTCCGCCAATGCGCGTCGGGCATGGCGCGCCAGACGGCCTCGAAGGCAGCGCCGATGGCATCCTCGCCGGCGATGCGGCTGCCATGGGCCTCCGGCCCGGCGACGGTATTGAAGATGGCGTCCGGCGCGAAGAAGCGCATGATGCCGGCCCGGTCGTGGCGGTTGAAGGCATCGAACAGCGCGGCAAGGTCGTCCGCGCCGGCGATGGTCTGCTTGTCGGTCATGTGATTTTCTCCTCCCGAAGGCGTCGCGTCAGATGCGGCCCTTCCACGGTACGAGCCTGTGTTCGGCGGCGCGGACCATCAGGTCGAAAGCGAAGGCGAAGATGCCGATGACGATGATGCCCATCACCACCGTATCGCTGGCGAGGAACTGCGCGGCGTTCAGCACCATGAAGCCGAGGCCCCTGTCGGCGGCCACCATTTCGGCCGCCACCAGCGTCGTCCAGCCGACGCCGATGCCGATGCGCATGCCGGTGAAAATCTCGGGCAGGGCAGCCTTCATGATGACGTGCCAGATGATCTGCAGCCGCGTGCCGCCCATGGCATAGGCCGCATGGATCTGTTCCACCTGCACCGAGCGCACCCCCGCCCGCGCTGCGATAGCCATGGGCGCGAAGATGGCGAGGTAGATCAGGAAGACCTTGGGAAACTCGCCGATGCCGAGCCAGATGATGACCAGCGGCAGGTAGGCCAGCGGCGGCAGGGGCCGGTAGAATTCTATGATCGGGTCGAACAGGCCCCGCGCCACCCTGTTGACCCCCATCAGGACACCCACGGGTATGGCCGTCAGGCAGGCCAGCAGGAAGGCGCCCATGACCCGTCCAAGGCTTGCCGCCGCATGCTCCGTCAGCGTGGAGTTGGCGACACCGTCCGTCATGGCGATGACGAACTTGTTCCAGACCGCCAGCGGCGAAGGCAGGAACAGCGGCTTGACCAGCCCCATCTGCGTGATCGCCAGCCAGATCAGGAACAGCACGATGGCCGTCGCGATGCTGATATGGGCGGAATTACCCTGGCCCGGGGCGCCGTAATAGCCGCTGCGGCGGGGCCTGCGGGTTGGCTCTACGCGGGGCGCCTCGCTGAGGTCGCGGATCTGGCTAGACATCGGCCGTCTCCCGAAGCGCCGCTTCCAGCGCGGCGTTGGCGCGCTCGTCGCCATAGATGATGTTCAGCACCACTTCGCGCATGGCGATGAAATCCGGACTGGACTTGATTTCGCGTGCGTTGCCGCTGGCCAGATAGCGCCGGTTGAAATCGAGATCGTAGATGTGGGTGATGCGCCCCGGCCGGGGCGACATGACGATCAGGCGGGACCCCAGGAACAACGCCTCCTCCACGCTATGCGTGATGAAGAACACCATCTTGCCGGTCAGGTCCCAGACCTTCAGCAGCAGTTCCTGGATCGTCTCGCGCGTCAGCGCGTCCAGCGCGGCCATCGGCTCGTCCATCAGCAGCATCGCAGGGTCGCAGGTGAGCGCCCTTGCAATGCCGACGCGCTGCTGCATGCCGCCCGACAGCTGGTAGATCATGTGGTTATGGAAATCCTGAAGCCCGACAAGCTCCAGGTTGCGCTCGGCGCGCTGCCGCCGTTCGGCCTTCGGCACCCCTTGCAGTTTGAGGCCGAAGGCCGTGTTGTCCATGACGTTCAGCCAGGGCAGCAGTGCGTGCTTCTGGAAGACCACCCCCCGATCCGCTCCGGGCGCCGTGACCTCCTTGCCGCCCAGGGTGATGTCTCCGCTGGTGGGCGCAAGAAACCCTGCCAGAAGGTTCAGCAGCGTCGTCTTCCCGCAGCCGGAGGCTCCGAGCGCGACGACGAAATCGCCGCGCTCCATCGTCAGGTTCACGCCCTTGAGCGCTACGATCTCGTTGTGGTCGGCAAGGCCGGGATAGACCAGGCCCACATTACGAACCCTGAGCGTCGTCATCGGGGTGCCTCCTTCGTGTCGGCCGGACGGCTATTCGGCTTCCTGCGCGAAAGTCGCGTTCACATAAGGCGCATAGTCGGACAGGGCGGCGTCAATCTGGCCCTGGTCTTTCAGGAAGGTCGCGCTTTCCTGCAGGGCCTTGAGCGCACCGCCGCCGAGCCAGGCATCCGAAACCTGCTGGTCGCGCGTCGGATAGTTCAGGAGCTTCAATGCACCCACCACATCCTCGGCGTTGCCGCCGATCAGCCTGACCATGCCGGCCACCTCCGGCGACTGGGCCGTCCAGGATGCGCCGTTTGCCGCATAGTCTGCGTAGGCTGCGGCCAGAACCCCGGTAAACGCCTTCATGAAGGCCGGATTTTCCTCGGCGAATTCGGTAGAGACGACGAGTCCGTCGAATGTCGGAACGCTCTCTTTCCCGATCTCGCTGGAATCGGCGATGACGGTGCCGGTCTTCTCGATCTCGGACAGCGCGGGCGGCCAGACATAGGCTGCATCGATATCGCCGCGCTGCCAGGCCGCCACGATCTGCGGCGGCTGCATATTAAGTATGGAAACCTCACGCGGATCGATGTTCCAGATGGTGCGCATGGCGACGAGCAGGTGGAAATGCGAGGTCGATACGAAGGGTACGCCGACGCGCTTGCCCTTCAGGTCCGCCGGGCTTTCGATGCCCGATCCCTGCCGCGCCACCAGCGCCTCGGAACGGCCGATATCGTCGAGGATCCAGAACAATTGCAGGTCGACGCCGCGCGTCACGGCGGCGGTCGTCCCGGTGGAGCCGAGCACCCCTACGGCAACGTTGCCCGACGCCAGCGCCGTCGAGATATCGCCGCCGGACGAAAATTGCCGCCAGTCGATCGTGTAGCCGGCCTCGGTGGCGGCGGCGTCGAAGCGGCCGTCGGCGATGGCCGACAGGAACGGGCCGACGATCTGCTGATAGCCGACGACGACGTTGGTCTGGGCGCTGGCCGCGCCCGACAGAAGCCCGATTGCAGCAGCCGTTATCGCCGCCCTGGCGATACCCCGAAACGATAGGCGCATGGATAGGTGCCCTCCAGTACGATTGGTTGGTCGATCTTGCCGGTCATGCCTGAACACTCGGGAGAGTTTAGCGAGGGGCGCGCTTTACAATAGAGCCAGATGCAACCAACATTAGGTCCAGTTGAATCCGTCCGGATGCGGCCGTGGCGCGAATATCGGAAGCCATCTTCTTCGTGGACCGCGGCGCGCCGACCGGCCTGCAGTCGCAGATCCGCGAAACCCTCGTCTCCGGGATCCTGTCCGGCCGCCTCATTCCGGGCGCGCGGCTGCCGTCGTCGCGACGGCTTGCCAGCTATCTCGGCATCGCCCGGATCACCGTGACGCTGGCCTATCAGGAGCTTGCGGCGCAAGGATACATAGAAGTCGGCGCGCGGCGGGTGTTCCGCATATCGGAGCAGGCCCCCGTGAAGCGTGTCCGGCCGCTGGAAACGGAGCGGCCGGACCGCCAGATAGACTGGGAGACACGGCTGAAGCAGCACTTCGGCGGCGTCAAGCCCATCCGCAAGCCGCTGGACTGGCACCGCTACCCCTACCCTTTCCTGTACGGCCAGATGGACCGGTCGCTGTTCGACCTGCGCGGCTGGCGCGATTGTGCGCGGCGCGCGCTGAGCCCCGGCGACTTCGAGCATATGGCCGGCGATTTCGCCGCCGCCGACGATATGCAGCTTGTCAGCTATATCTGTTCGCGCACCTTGCCGCGCCGGGGCATCAGGGCCCAGCCGGAAGAGATCCTCGTTACGCTCGGTGCGCAGAATGCCTTGTGGCTGGCCGTCCAGCTTATCCTGCGGCGGGGCACGCACGCCGCCTGCGAAAACCCCTGCCATCCGGATATCTTCGCCGCCCTGCACCATTCCGGCGCAAAGGTATGGCGCGTCGACGTGGACCGCATGGGCCTGCCGCCCGGCAACCTCCCGGCACGGCTGGATGCCGTGGTGGTGACACCCAGCCACCAGAGCCCGACATCGGTCCGCATGCCGCTGGAGCGCCGCCAGCACTTGCTGGACGAAGCGGAACGCCGGGATTTCGTGATCCTGGAGGATGATTACGAGTTCGAGATGAGCTTTCTCGCACCACCGATGCCGGCCCTGAAATCCATCGACCGAAGCGGACGCGTCTTCTACATCGGCAGCTTCTCCAAATCGCTTTTCCCGGGCTTGCGGCTTGGCTATCTCGTGGCGCCGGCACCGGTTATCCGCGAGGCCCGGGCGCTGCGTGCCCTGATCCTGCGGCACCCGCCCGGCCATCTCCAGCGCACGGCGGCCTATTTCCTGGCGCTCGGCCATTACGACGCCGTCATCCGGCGCATGCGCCTTGCCTACGCCGAGCGGCACGAGGTCATGGCGGCGTCGCTGGCCGCGGCCGGGCTGGACATCGCCAGCAATGCGGCAAGCGGCGGCACCTCGTTCTGGATCGAGGGGCCGCATGGCACGGATGCCGACCGGCTGGTCGAGGAGTTGCGCAGCGACGGCGTGCTGATCGAATCCGGCTCACCGTTCTTTCCAGACCCGGACGCCCCGTGCCGATTTTTCCGGATGGCCTATTCGTCCATCCCGGCGGACCGCATCGCGGAAGGCGTGCGCCGCACCGCGCTGGCGCTGGACAGTCACCTGCCCAACGCGCGAACCTCTCTCTCCGCCCGGCGGAGTATGTCGTAGGCCGCACGCTTGCGGGCGTGGAACTCCGCAAGATCAGGGTTTGGCACGGTCTCGTCCCCGATGCCGCACATATGGGCGGCGGCCCCCGACAGATCCGGAAAGGCTCGGGCAGCCACGGCGCCGATGATGGCGCTGCCCAAAAGCACCGGCTCGGCCGTCTTGGGCAGAACGACGCGCATGCCGGTGGCATCGGACAGGATGCGCCGCAGAAGGGGCGAGCGCGCCGCGCCGCCCGATACGACGATGGCGTCCAGAGCCACGCCCTTTTCGGCCATGGCCCGGACGATGTCGCCCGTACCGTAGGACAGGCCGCACAGGCCGGCCACGAACAGGCGCACCAGCGCGTTCTCGCTGGCATCCAGCGTCAGCCCGGTTATAGCGGCCGTGGCGGCCGGGTCCGCCTCCGGCGAGCGATTGCCGAGAAATTCGGGCACCACATGCAGGCTGCGCGCCAGCCGCGCCGCCTCTTCCACCGAACCGGCGGCCTCGATGGCCCGGCGCTCGAGCTCGCTGAGCAGCGACAGGCCCCGCGCCTCGGCCGCCTGCCGCACGGCGGCATGGGCGGGATGCAGCGATACCAGGAAGTCCAGACCGGCGCCATAGGCCGATTGCCCCCCTTCCAGCAGCCAGTAACCCGGCAGGAGAGAATCCCGGTACGGGCCCCACACGCCGTCGACGAAGGCGGCCTCCCGGGTGACGGCCATGGCGCATGAGGAGGTGCCCATGATGAAGGCGAGCTCGGATGCAGGCTCGGCGGCGACGCCGTCGCGGCTGGCGCCCAAAGTGCCGATGCCGCCCGCATGGGCGTCGATGGCCGGCGCACCGACGGCCGTGCCGGGCTGGAGCCCCAGCTCCGCTGCCGCCGCCTGCGTCAGGCCGCCGCTGATCGGCTCGCCGATGTCGGCGACATCGGTGCCGATACGCACGAAGCCTTCTTCCGCCAGTTCGCCGAGCCCGATCGTGTGGAAATAATCCGGGTCCCACCGCCTCTCATGCGCAAGGTAGGTCCATTTGCAGGTCAGCGTGCAGACGGAGCGCGTCAGGCTGCCGGTGGCGCGGAAGGTGAGATAGTCCGCAAGGTCGAAGAAATGCTCGGCATCGGCAAAGATGGCGGGCCGGTTCTCCTTCAGCCAGAGAAGCTTGGGTGTCTCCATCTCGGGCGAAATGACGCCGCCGACATAGCGCAGCACCTTGTGCCCCGTCGCGTTGATGCGGGCGGCCTGCTCCAGCGCGCGGTGGTCCATCCAGACGATGATGTCGCGGGCGGGATCCTCGCTGGGGCCGACGGGCAGGCCCTTGCCGCCCGGCCCGACCACCACCAGAGAGCATGTAGCGTCGAAGCCGAGGCCCCGCACGGCCGACGGCTCGATGCCGGACAGCGCCATGGCCTCGCGGACGGAGGCCACGACCGCCGCCCAGATATCGTCCGAAGACTGCTCGACGATATCGTGCTCGCCCCGCCAGATGCGGATATCCCGCCGCGCGGTGCCGAGCAGCTTGCCCGTGTCGTCGAAAACGCCTGCCCGCGCACTCCCCGTGCCGACATCGACCCCAATGAATGCGTCCATCATTCCCTTACCAGCAGGTGTAGCCTCCGTCGGCGACGACGATGGAGCCCGTCAGGAGGCTGGAAGCATCGGAAGCCAGGAAATGCACGACCGACGCGATCTCCTCCGGCTGACCGACCCTCCCCATCGGCGTCATGTCCAGCCACACCTTATACATTTCGGGGTTCTCTTCCATACCAAAGCGTGTAAGCGGCGTTTCGATATAGGTCGGCGCGACAGCGTTGACGCGCACCCCGCGCTGGCCCCACTCGGCCGCCAGAGATTTCGTCAGGTGGTGCACGGCGGCCTTCGAGGCGTTGTAGAAGGCCTGTGGCTGCGGCTTGTTGACGATGAATCCCGACATGGAGCCGATATTGACGATGGCGCCCGAACCGCCTTCCAGCATCTTGCGGCCGAATTCGCGGCAGCACCAGAACAGGCCGTCCACATTGACGTCCATATGAAAGCGCCAATGCTCGTCGCTCGTGTCTTCGGCGCGCACGTCCGATATCGCCACGCCGGCATTGTTGACCAGGATGTCGACGCGGCCATGATCGGCCATCACTCTGTCGGCCAGCGCCGCGACATCGGCGGATTTCGTCACGTTCAGCGTCGCGCCGAAGGCTTTGGCGCCCTTCGCGGTCAGCCGCTCGACGGCGCCCTTTACCCGCTCGCCATCCATGTCGGCAACGATCACCGTCGCACCGGCCTCTGCGAGGGCGTTGGCGCATGCTTCCCCGATGCCCTGGCCAGCACCCGTCACGACGGCGACCTTGCCGTCCAGTTTCAGCTTTTCGAGATACATGATGCGTGTCCTAGACTGTTCGGGTTTGCTCAGCCGGCGGAGCGGCCTTCGGCATCGAAGCGATGCAGGTTGTTCTGTTCCGGCGTCAGCCAGACCGGGTCGCCATGCGCCACCCGATACTCGCCGATCGAGCGGGCCGTGATCTGCTCGCCGCTGTCCAGCCGGACGTGGATGAATGTGTCCGACCCCAGGTGCTCGGCGACACCCGCCGTACCCCTGATGTCGCCGCCGGTGGTGGAAATCGTCATATGCTCGGGCCGCACGCCGACGGTGGCGGCACCGTTCCGGGACGCATACTCGCCCTTCAGGAAGTTCATGCGCGGAGAGCCGATGAAACCGGCGACGAAAAGGTTGGCCGGCTTACGGTAGAGTTCCAGGGGCGAGCCCACCTGCTCGACGCACCCCTTGTTCAGGACGACGATCTTGTCGGCCATCGTCATGGCCTCGACCTGGTCGTGCGTCACGTAGATCATGGTCGTGCCGAGTTGCTGGTGCAGTTCCGACAGTTCCAGGCGCATGTTGACGCGCAAGGCGGCGTCCAGGTTGGACAGGGGTTCGTCGAACAGGAAGCCGTTCGGCTCGCGCACGATGGCGCGGCCGATGGCGACGCGCTGGCGCTGGCCGCCCGACAGTTCGCGGGGGCGACGTTCCAGGTAGTCCGTCAGGTTCAGCGTGGCTGCCGCCGCCTCCACCTTGCGGGCGATCTCCGCCTTGGCGACGCCGGCCATCTTGAGCGGAAAGCCGATGTTGGCCCGCACGCTCATATGCGGATAGAGCGCATAGGACTGGAACACCATGGCAAGGCCGCGCCGTGCCGGCGACACGTTGGTCACGTCCTGCCCGTCGATCTCGATCTTGCCGCCGGACACATCCTCGAGCCCGGCGATCAGCCGCAGCAGGGTGGATTTTCCGCAGCCGGACGGACCGACGAAGACGACGAACTTGCCGTCCTCGATGGTCAGGTCGAGGCCGGGAATGATGGTCACGTCCCCGAAGCGCTTCTGGACGTTGGTCAGCTGGATCGCACTCATGCCGGGTTCCTCACTTGACGGCGCCGAAGGTCAGGCCACGCACAAGCTGCTTCTGCGAGAACCACCCGATGATCAGGATGGGTGCGATCGCGAGCGTCGATGCGGCCGACAGCTTGGCGTAGAAATTCCCCTGCGGGCTGGAAAAGGATGCGATGAAGGCCGACAGGGGCGCGGCGTTGGTGGTGGTCAGGTTGAGCGTCCAGAACGCCTCGTTCCAGGCCAGGATCACCGACAGAAGCACGGTCGAGGCGATGCCCGGCACCGCCATCGGCGCCAGCACGTGCAGAATCTCGTGCCGCAGCGAGGCGCCATCCATGCGGGCGGCTTCCAGGATCTCGCCCGGTATCTCCTTGAAGTAGGTGTAGAGCATCCACACCATGATCGGCAGGTTGATCAGGAACAGCACGCCGATCAGCCCGGCCCGCGTATCCAGAAGGTTGAAGTCCCGGAACAGAAGGTAGATCGGCACCAGCACGCCCACGGCCGGCAGCATCTTGGTGGACAGCATCCACAACAGGATGTCCTTGGTGCGCTTGCCGGGCGAGAAGGCCATGGCCCAGGCCGCCGGCACCGCGAAGAGCAGTCCGATGAAGGTGGAGCCGAGCGACAGGTACACCGAATTCATCATGAAGCGGAAATAGTTCGACCGCTGGTTTACCTCGCGGTAGTTCTCCAGCGTCCAGTTGAAGAACAGGTATTTCGGCGGGATGGCGATGGCATCCAGCTCCGACTTGAACGAGGTCAGGACGGTCCAGAGCACCGGAAAGAAGATCATCAGGCCGACGAGCCATCCGATGACCGTAAAGGCGGCCTTGCGGCGGGTGGAGACTGCGCGCGCCATGGGTCTCAGGCCTCCAGGTTCTTGCCGATGATGCGGATCAGGAAGATCGCGACGATGTTCGCCAGCACCACGGCCACGATGCCGCCGGCCGAGGCGCCGCCCACGTCGAACTGCAGCAGCGCCTGGCTGTAGACGAGATAGGGAATGTTGGTCGTCTGCAGGCCGGGGCCGCCGCTGGTGGTCACGTAGATCTCGGCGAAGATGGACAACAGGAAGATCGTCTGGATCAGCACGACCACCGTTATGGCGCGGGCCATGTGCGGCAGCGTGATGTACCAGAAGATCGACAGGGCGCCGGCGCCATCCATCTCGGCCGCCTCGCGCTGGTCTTCCGACAGCGACTGGAGGGAGGTCAGAAGAATCAGGGTGGAAAAGGGCAGCCATTGCCAGGCGACGATGATGATGACGGCCGTCAGCGGCGCGACCGAGAACCAGTCTATGGCGCCGATGCCGATGGCGTTGAGTGCCTGGCCGATCACGCCGTAGACCGGGTTCATCATCATGTTCTTCCACACCAGCGCGGCGACGGTGGGCATCACGAAGAAGGGCGCGATCACCAGCAGCCGCACGATGTTGACGCCCCAGAAGGCCTGGTCGAGCAGCAGGGCGAGCAGGATGCCGCCGCAGACGGTGATGACGAGGACGCCGGCAACGAGCGCCAGCGTGTTGCGCAGGGCCGTGAAGAAGGCCGGGTCCGACAGGAAGAACTTGTAGTTCGTCAGCCCGATGAAGGGCGTCTCGGCCGGATTGAACAGGTTGTAGTTCAGGGTCGAGAAATACAGCGTCAGCGACAGCGGCACGATCATCCAGATCAGGAGCGCGATCACCGAGGGCGCCAGCATCAGCCGGGCGGCCGTATGCGTCTGTGCGGTAGCCATGGCGGTTGGTCCGGTGGTTCGGCGTTGCGGCCACGCACCTGGCGCAGACACTTCGCCCTTGCTGAAGCATGAGGCAGCATGTGCGCGGCCGCTGCCGGACTTGCCCGGAGCGGCCGCCCGTCTTCGGGTGCTACTTGATGTACCCGCCGCGGGTCATCTCGCGCACCGCCGTCTGCTGGGCAGCGCTGAGGGCCTGCTCCACGGGCATGGAGCCGGAGACCGCCGCAGCCATCTGCTGCCCGACCGCCGTGCCGAGCCCCTGGAATTCAGGGATGGCGGCAAACTGAAGGCCGACATAAGGCTTGTCCGGCGTGATGGATGGGTCGGCGTTGTTGATCGCCTGCAGCGTTGCGGCGGCAAAGGGCGCGGCGCTGGTGTATTCGCTGTTCTCGTACAACGAGGTGCGCGTGCCCGGAGGAACGTTCGCCCAGCCTTCCTTCTGTGCGACGAGGTCCAGATAGGCCTTGGACGTGGCCCAGGAAATGAAGGTCTCCGCCGCCTCGGCCTTCTGCGATCCGGCCGGAATGGCCAGCGACCATGCCCACAACCAGTTGGCGCCGCTGTTGGGGCAGTTCTCGACCCCGCAGGGGAACGGCGCGAAGCCGACCTTGTCGGCCACCTGGCTTTCCTTCGGGTTGGTGACGAAGGACGCGGCCACCGTCGCATCCATCCACATGGCGCAACGCCCCTGGTTGAACAGCGACAGGTTTTCGTTGAAGCCGTTCGACGCGGCGCCCGGAGGGCCGTATTTCGTCATCAGGTCGACATACATGGCGACGGCCGTCTTCCAGCCTTCGCTTTCGAACTGCGGCTGCCAGTCGGCATCGAAATAGTTGGCGCCGAAGGACCGGGCCATCGAGCCGAGGAAGGCCATGTTCTCGCCCCAGCCGGGCTTGCCGCGCAGGCAGATGCCGTAGACGTCGGGGTTGGACGCCTTGATCTTCTCGGCAGCCTCCGCGATGAACTGCCATGTCGGCGCTTCCGGCATGGTCAGGCCGGCCGCCTCGAACAGGTCCTTGCGGTAAAGCGTCATCGCGCTTTCGGCATAGAAGGGCGCAGCATACAGCGTGCCGTCCTGCGACAGGGCCTCGCGGATGGGCGGCAAAATGTCGTCGACGTCGTAATCCGCACCCAGATTGTCGAGCGGCAGGAGCCACTGGTTCTTCGCCCAGATCGGCACCTCGTAGGTCCCGATGGTCATGACGTCGAACTGGCCGCCCTTGGTGGCGATGTCCGTCGTCACGCGCTGGCGAAGCACGTTCTCTTCCAGCGTCACCCAGTTGACCTGGATGTCCGGGTGCTGCGCGGTGAATTCCTGGGTCAGACCCTGCATGCGGATCATATCGCCATTGTTGACCGTCGCGACGGTCAGGGTCTGTTGAGCGGCGGCCGGCCCCGCAAGGGCCAGAAGTGACGCTGCGCCAGCCAGAAGCGCCTGTCTGAACATGAGGATGAGGGCCTCCCAACCCAGAGAAGTGAGCAAATGTCCGTTCCATGGGCAAATTCTCACCGACCGTCCCCGGTGTCAAATCAATTTGGTTGCGCGACGCACAATTGATTTTGCGACGCTAGGGCAGAAGGGCGCGCGCGGTTTCCTCGTCGGTTATCAGGCCACTCACCAGGCCGCCGACCACGGCGGCCCGCATGGCCGGCAGTTTGGAACGGCCCATGGCGAGTGCGATGACATCTCCCTTTCCGGTCGCCGGCAGCGGCGCGCTCGCCACGCGCTCGTTATAGGGACAGTCGAGGAAACGGCCCTTTTCGTCGAAGACCCAGCCAACGATTTCTCCGGTGCCCCCGAGGCGGACGAGCTCGTCGCATTCCTCCGGCGATATGAAGCGATCCTTCATCAGCGGCGCATTCGGGCCGATCTCGCCGATGCCGACGAAGGTCACGTCCGCCTGGGCCGCAAGCGACAGGGTGCGCTCGACGACCTTCTGCTCGTGCAGGAGGGCCCGCTCCTGCGGCGAGGATACGACGACCGGCAGCGGCATCGGATAGAGCGAGGCCTCCTCGATCCGGTCTGCCATCGAGAAGATGACGTTGAAGACGGAGGCCGAGCCGTCGAGCGTGATGTTGCCGGTCAGCGATACGATCCGGTGCAGCGGCGCGCGCAACGCCGGCAGTTGCTCCACGGCGGCCTTCAAGGTGCGGCCGGTGCCCATGGCCAGGATGGAGGGTGTCTGTTCGGCAAGGCGCCGCTGGATTTCCGCCGCACCGGCCAGCGCAACGCCGAGGGTGGTGGAGCTGGAGGATGCATCCGACGGCACCACCTCGACGGAGCGCAATCCATGGGCCTCGCGCAGCGACTGGGCGAGATCCAGACAGGCCGCGATGGGATGGTCGATGCGCACCTTGACGAGGCCGGCGCTGATGGACAGGGAGACGAGACGCTGGGCGCTCTGCCGGGAAATGCCCAGTTGCCGCGCGATCTCGTCCTGCGTGCGGCCGGCGACATAGTACAGCCAGCCGGCCCTTGCGGCATCGTCCAGTCTCTGCACGTCGTCCTGCCGGATCTTTACCATGATGCCGAATGCCCTCCTGCCGGCCGCGCCGGCCAGACCGGACGCCCCTCTATGTGATGACCTTCAAGCCGCGGGCCTGTCAAACGTCGCTTCGCCGAAGGGCTTGAACGGTCCGCCCCGCCATGGCACTATGCGCCCCGCATCAAGAGTTGGGCGCGACCCAACGCCAACCTGCCGATCCGGGCAAGGTGGTGCTTCCGCAAGGGAGGATGTGGCCTTTCCGGCAACCAAACGGACAAGCCCCATCGTCGCGCCGCTCACAGCAGGGAAATGGCACGATGGGCAAAAGTTCGAACTTCGATCCGATCTCCAGGCTTCATCTGGGCAAGGCCGACTCGGCCATGTTCATCGGCCATGCCATGACCATGCCGGGGTGCGGCAAGCGCGCCTGCGCCGTCTATTGCGTCGTCCATCGCGGCTCGTCAGGCCCGTTTACCCATGTCTATCTGGTGCCGGTCGACGGCGGTTACCGCAGCGAGGTCTTCCTTGCGAAGGTTCTTGAAGGCGAGCGGGTCGCCGAAGCCCTGGCCTGGTCCGAGCGCGCCCTGGCGATCGTCCTGGATGGCGAGGCGCGCTGCGCCGCGTGATCGCTCAATCGGCACTCGGCAGGCGGCGCATCGTAAACTCGACACTGCCGTCCGGCAGCAGCCGCCAGCTTTCCACCGACGTCCAGTAGGCCGCCTTCGGATACCGATCGAACCATTCGCGCGCCTTCACGCGGGCTTCCGGCCGCGGCAGCGTATAGGTTTCCCGCACGAAGCTGTCGCGCGGCGGGCCCGGCCTCGCGCGCGTCCTGGCAAGCTGGCGTTTCAAACCGTCCAGCGGTGGCTTCTGCATGCGCGCCATCACCAAACCCATGGCTTCCGCGACAGGCGGGGCCTTTGCTCCTGTTGAAAGATAGGGCGGACCGCCATCGAAGTGGATCCCGGATCCGCAGAAATGGCAAAGCCTTCCACGCGGAAGGTAAACGCACTAGTTTGCTTGTCGGTTGGGTAGCGGCGTCGCGCGTTATGACTGTACTGGCGCGCGCTACTGGAGGACGACATGGAAAGACCGGATCTGCCGCAGGGGCTCCCCGAGGGGCTCGACGACAAGAAGACGATAGCGCGCGAATGGTTCGAAACCCTGCGCGACAGGATCTGCCAAACCTTCGAGGCCATCGAGGACGAGATGCAGGAAGACGGCGGAACGCCGGCCGGACGCTTCGTCCGCACGCCCTGGTCACGCGACAAGGATGGCGGCGGCGGCGTTATGTCGATGATGCATGGGCGGGTCTTCGAGAAGGTCGGCGTCCACGTGTCGACGGTGCACGGGCAGTTCAGCGCGGATTTCGCGAAGCAGATTCCCGGCGCCGGCGACGATCCCAATTTCTGGGCCTCGGGAATTTCGCTGATCGCCCATATGCGCAACCCCAACGTGCCGGCCGTGCACATGAATACACGCATGGTGGTCACGACCGGGCAATGGTTCGGCGGCGGAGCGGACCTGACGCCGACGCTTGCGCGCCGGCGCAACCAGGACGACCCGGATACACTGGCGTTCCACAAGGCGATGAAGTTCGTCTGCGACCGACATGCCGGGGTCGCCAACTACGACCGCTTCAAGCAATGGTGCGACGAGTATTTCTTCCTGCCCCACCGCAACGAGGCGCGGGGCATCGGCGGCATCTTCTACGATTGGCTGCATTCTCCGATCGAAAGCGGCGGCTGGGATGCCGATTTCGCCTTTACGCGCGATGTCGGCAAGGCGTTCCTGGTGGTCTATCCGCATCTCGTGCGCCAGAACATGCGCAAGCCCTACACCGAGGCCGACCGCGAGGAGCAACTGATCCAGCGCGGACGATACGTGGAATACAACCTGCTCTACGACCGGGGTACCCTGTTCGGGCTGAAAACGGGAGGCAACGTCAACTCGATCCTGTCGTCCATGCCGCCCGTGGTGAAGTGGCCCTGATCACCGGTCCTCTTCCTCAAGCACATCCAGCGGGCACGCCACCCCGGCGCGCTCGCATTTGCGACGGTAGGCGATGGCCCAGAAGGCCGGGTTGCGTTCCTTCGAGACACGCTCGATCAACCCCATGATGAAGGCTTTCTTCATGGGGCCGCTGCCGGATTGCGGGAAGGCATCCTTTTCCGCCTTCGTCATGGTGCAGCCGACGCAACGCCCCTGGCGCTTGTACTTGCACACATCGACGCAGGGGGATGGGGCATCGGCCCAGGGGTCGGACACGGCACTCTCCTGATTGGAATGCGTCCAATATAAGAGGCTCAGCCGCGGCCTTCCAGCTTGTCGAGCGGACAGGGCCTGTCCTTCTTCTCACAGCGGCGGCGATACATGCGCGCCCAGTACGCATAGCGGCCGGCCTGCTGGAGGCGCTCGCTCAATTCCACGAAGAAGGCGCGCTTCTTCGCCTTGCCCTCGAGCCGCTTGAACCGCTTCTTCTCGGGCCTGGTCATCCGGCAGCCGACGCAATGGCCCGCATCGCGGAACTTGCAGACACCGATGCAAGGAGATGGCGCCTTGCGCCACAGGCCGGCCATGAGCGTCAGTTCCGGTCTTCGGGCAACGGCGGAAGCGGAAGGGCCGGTACGCCGTCTTCCAGGAGCGATCGCACGTCCTCGGCCGTCGCTTCGCCATAGATGCCGCGTTTCTCGCTCTCGCCGAAGTGGATGCGGCGGGCCTCCTCGGCAAATTTATGGCCGACATAGTCCGAATTGGCGCGAACCGCGCGGGCCAGTTCCTGCAGCTTCGCCATGGCCGCCTCCATCCTGTCCCCGACCATCGCCATCGACGCAGGAGCGGCTTCCGGGGCGGTGGCGACGGCCGGCGCCATCAATGCCTTCTCGACGCGCGCCGCATCGCAGACGGGACATTGCAGCAGGCCGCCGGCCGACTGCCGGTCGAAATCCGCGCCCGAGCGGAACCACCCGTCGAAACCATGGCCGCAGGATGTGCAACGAAGCGAATAGCGGATCATGACGCCTTGGCGGAAAACTCGGTGGCGAACGGACGCCGGTTGCGCAGGTTGGGAATCTGGCCGCGCGCCGTATCCACCGCCGTCAGGTCCAGCCGGGCCACCGCGATGCCGGGCTCGTCTCCGTCGACTTCCGCCAGCACCCGGCCCCAGGGATCGATGATGATCGAATGGCCGTAGGTTTCGCGCCCGTCGGCATGCCGTCCGCCCTGGGCCGCGGCAATCATGAAGGCGTTGTTCTCGATGGCTCTTGCCCGCAGCAGCACATGCCAATGCGCCTCGCCGGTCTGCCGCGTGAAGGCGGCGGGCGCCGTCAGCACGTTGGCGCCGGCCAGGGCTTCGGCGCGGAACAGTTCCGGAAAGCGCATGTCGTAACACACCGCAAACCCCAGTCGCACATCCGCCCCGCCCACGGAAAACCTTGCCAGGGCGGCACGTTCGCCGGGCACATAGGTACGCGACTCGCGCCAGCTTTCGCCATTGTCGAGATCGACGTCGAACATGTGGATCTTGTCGTAGGTTTCCACCTCATGGCCATCGGGCCCGAACAGGAAGGCCCGGTTGGCCGCCATGCCGCCCGGCGCCGCGATGGCGGTGGAGCCGATATGCAGGTAGATGCCATGGCGCCGTGCCAGATGGGACGCCGCCGCGACGACCGGGTCGTCCGCCGCCGGCCTCAGGCTGGCCAGGAGCGCGTCCCTGTCGCGACAGACGGCGCCCGTCATTTCCGGTGTCTGGACATAGGCCGCCCCCTGGGCCGCAGCCTGGCCGACCAGCGTTTCCAGCGATGCGATGTTGTCCTCGGGCTTCGTGGTGGAGCGCATCTGCACCACTGCCGCGATAAGCTCTGCCATGGTTCAGCCCTCCTGCCCGGCCAGCATCGGATCGAGCCGGCCGGCTGCGTCGAGCGCATAGAGGTCGTCGCAACCGCCGACATGGACCCCGCCGATGAAGATCTGCGGAAACGTCGTGCGGCCGTTGGCACGCGACAGCATCTCCTGCCGGAAGGCCGGGTCGATGGTCGCGTCCTTCTCCTCAAAGGAAACGCCCTTTCTGTCCAGCAGCGCCTTTGCGCTTGTGCAAAAACCGCAAAGCTGCCGCGTATAAACCGTAACCTGCACCATCAGTCCGTGGCCCTTCCGAGAAATCCTGCCACATATGCGGCGGCGGGACGCCGGCCGCAACCCTCGAGAAGGTCAGGACGAACACCCGCGACGCACCGGCCGCCTTCAAGGCACGGGTCGCGGCGCTGACCGTGGCCCCTGTCGTATAGACATCGTCGACCAGCAGGACGGCCCTGCCCTTCAGCCCGGCGCGTTTGCGCCTGGGCACCATGAAGGCACCCGCCACATTGGCGGCGCGTTCGGCGCGGCCGAGCCCGACCTGGCTGCGCGTCGCCTTGCTGCGCACCAGCGCATCCTGCCGAAGCGGCACACCGGACAGGCCGGACACCTGAACTGCCAGTTCGGACGCCTGGTTGAACCGTCGTTTCAGGAGGCGCATGCGATGCAGCGGCACCGGAACGACGAGGTCGCAGGATGGCAGGAGATCGGCGCCGGCCCGGACCATCCACTGCGCCATGGGACGGGCGAGATCCGCGCGGTCTCCATATTTCAGGCGCGACGCCAGGCCGAGCCCATGGTGGACGACCGCCGAGCGCGCCATATCGAAAGGCGGTGGATCGGCCAGCGCCGCGGCGCTGACCTGGCCGTCGCCGAAATCGAACTCCATGGGCGTGCCCAGGATGGCGCAATACGGCCTGTCGATGAAGGCGACACGCGGCCAGCAGGCCGGGCAAAGGCCGCCGTGCAGCGTCGTGGCCGCGCTACAGCCGATGCAGATGGGCGGGAAGGCCATGTCCAGGCATGCCGAGGCCAGGCCGGACGGCCAAGCTCGCCAAGGCGGCCTCGCCGCGCTATTCACCCAGTGCCGCATGCATATGTCCCTATATGCGACATCATGCCGCAACAAGGACGAGGCAGCAACATCATGGCGAACGATCGCAAGCAGGCCGAAGCCCCGTTCGACCGGGATCGACAGGCAAACCTGAGATTGCGCTGGGCGGGGCGCGGCATGGCAGAGGCGAGCTTCCTCTACGATGCCGTCGCCGCCGAACTGTCCGAGCGCCTTTCGCTCGTTCAGCGCCGGTTCGAGACGGGCCTGGAGATTGGCGGGTATGACGGGCGGCTGGCACGGTCGGCGTCAGCGCAGGTCGAAACCATGATTCGCATGGCGCCCGAACGACGATGGCTGGCGGAAACACCACTGGCGGTTGCCGGCGACGATGAATGGCTTCCCTTCCGGGACGACAGTCTCGACCTGGTCCTGGCGCCGCTGACCCTGCACCAGACGAACGACACGCCCGGCGCGATGGCGCAGATCCGCCGCGCGCTGAGGCCGGACGGGCTGTTCCTCGCGGCCCTGATGGGCGGCGAGACGCTGTGGGAGCTGCGCGCCAGCCTGATCGCCGCCGAGGCTGAGATCTACGGTGGCGCATCGCCGCGTGTGCAGCCCTTCATCGAACTGCGCGATGCCGGCGCGCTCCTGCAGCGCACGGGCTTCGCGCTGCCGGTCATCGACCAGGAGCGACAGGTGGTACGCTACGATACGATGTTCGGGCTGATGACCGATCTGAGGGCGATGGGCATGGCAAACAGCTTGCTTGCGCGCAGCCGCAAGCCGGTCGGCCGGCGGCTTTTCCTGCGTGCGGCGGAACTGTACGCACAGCGGTTCTCAGATGCCGACGGCCGCGTCCGCGCCACCTTCGATATCATCTACCTGTCGGGCTGGAAGCCGCATGAAAGCCAGCAGAAGCCACTGGCGCCGGGCAGCGCGAAGGCGAGCCTTGCGGATGTGCTGAAGGATCGGTCGGGCGGCTAGCGCCTTTCAGACTTCGTCGAAAACCTGCCTGCGCCGATGCGTCAGCAACTGCCCCGGCGGCTGCCGTCGGGCAGCTCCAGGCAGGGCGCCGGCCCGCGGCCGGTGTCGAGGCGGATTGCGCCGGCGGGCTGCTGCAGGCCGATGGACCCCGTTTCCATCCGGTCGACGCCCGACGGGATGGTCGCGAACCGGGGTTCGGAGCGCAGATTGCCCGGCTGAATGGCGAGTGCGGCCACGACGGCAACCGCACCGAACACGATCGTGGCGCGGCAGAGCGCCATCGCCGTGTCGCGCCGCGTGCAACGCCTGCCCTGGTAGCTCACCCTGCTCATTGCGCCTTCAAGCCCCTCAGCCATCCTGCCAATCAAGACCTACCATCTGCCAAGCGGCGGGTTAATAAACCCTGAATGGGCATTACGCCCGTCAGGGGATGGTTAACGACGCGGCGGGGTTACAGAAGGTCGATCAGCGGCGCGATCAAAGGCAGGTCGGCAGGCGGCATGGGATAATCGCGCATGTCACGCGGGCGCACCCATTTCAGCGCCTGCCCCTCCAGGCCGCGCGGAATGCCATCGAAACGGCGGCAAACATACAGCGGCATCAGCAGATGGAAATCGTCGTAGGCATGGCTGGCGAAGGTCAGCGGCGCCAGACAGCTTTCCCATGTCTCGATACCCAGCTCTTCGCGCAGCTCGCGGATCAGGCAGGCTTCCGGCTGCTCGCCCGCCTCGACCTTGCCGCCGGGGAACTCCCACAGGCCGGCCATCTGCTTGCCTTCGGGGCGTTGGGCCAGGAGCACCCGCCGGTCCGCGTCGACGAGGGCGCAGGCGACCACCAGCAGCATCCGCACGCCGCTCATGCGGTACCCTTGCGGCGATAGACGTAGCGATAGGCCTCGCTGAAGCCGAGCCGGCTGTACAGGGCGACGCCGGCCAGATTATCGGCCTCCACCTGCAGCCAGCCCGTGCGCGCGCCCTTGTGCAGCGTGTGACGGAGCGCGGTCACGATGAGGTCGCGGCCGATACCCTTTCGGCGCTCATCCGGCAGCACGGCCACGTCGAGAATGCCGGCAAGGTCGTTGTCGGTGATCGCGAGCGCGGTGGCCAAGGGCCGGCCATCGCGATCCTCGCGGACGAAATAGGCTGCCGGCGGCCGGATGGACGCCAGCACTTCGGCAAGGCCGGTCCGCAGCTCTTCCGGCCGTTCGTGGACGCGCAGGCTGGCGTCGAGGTAGCGTTCGGCATCGCGGATGGGGATCCGGTCCAGCGCATCCGAAAGATCGAGCGTCGCCAGATCCGCCGTAAAGACGACGGACTCCCCGAAGCTTTCCCAACCCTCTGCATCCAGATGCGCCTTCAGCGCCGGGGGCACCAGGGGTGACTGGCGGAAGATCAACTCCCGCCCGGCAGCGGCGAAATGCGCCCGGGCCCGGGCGATCCGCCCCTCGATGTCGCGGTCGTCCGATGGGTCGAGCGGGTTCACCGAGTTCAGGCGCTTGGCCGGGAAGCTCGTCGTCAGCCGCACCGCCCAGGTGCCGTCGTAATGGGTCGAGGTGGCCGGCCAGGCGCGGAACCCCGCGGCCTCCAGCCGCCGCGTGATGGCGAACTGGCGCAACCTGTCAGCTTCTGTAGTCGCCATTGATCGCAACATATTCCTTGGTCAGGTCGCATCCATACACGGTCCAGGCGCCATCGCCGAGCCCGATATCCACGAGGATCCGGATGACATCCTCCTTCATCGCCTCGCTGGCTTCCGCCTCGCTGTAGGCCGGGTCGCGCTCGCCGTCGACGGCCACGCGCACCGATCCGAACGAGATCGCCAGCCTGTCGCGGTCGGCCGGCTCGCCGGCCTTGCCGACGGCCATCACCACACGGCCCCAATTGGCATCCTCACCGGCGATGGCGGTCTTGACCAGCGGCGAGTTGGCGATGGACAGGGCGATGCGCCGGGCCGAGGCGTCGTCCACTGCGCCTTCCACGCGCACCTGGATTTCCTTGCGCGCGCCTTCCCCGTCGCGCGCCACTTGCCGCGCAAGGTCGGTCAGGAGCTCCAGAAGGGCCTCGCGGAATGAATCGAGGCGCGCATCCTCGATATCCACAACCGGCGCGCCGCCGGCCTGCCCGGTGGCGAACATCAAGAGCGTGTCGGATGTGGACGTGTCGCTGTCGACCGTCACCGAGTTGAAGCTCGGCACCACCGCCCCGGCCAGCAGGGCCTGCAGCACCGGTGCCGCGATGGCGGCGTCCGTGGCGACGAAGGACAGCATCGTGGCCATGTCGGGAGCGATCATGCCAGCGCCCTTGGCGATGCCGTTGATACGCACGCTGACGCCGCCGAAATCCACCGTGGACGTTGCCATCTTGGGGTAGGTGTCCGTGGTCATGATGGCCTCGGCCGCCTGCCGCCAGGCACCCTCGGCCGCCGTTTCGGCCAGCCCCGCAAGCACATGCGTGAACCGTCCGGCGTCGAGCGGCTCGCCGATGACGCCGGTGGAGGCCAGGAACACCTCCGACACCGAGCAGCCGACGGCCTGAGCGGCGGCCTCGGCGGTCGCCTGCGTCGTCTCGCGGCCGCGCCGCCCCGTGAAGGCGTTGGCATTGCCCGAATTGACGACGATGGCCCGCGCCACGCCGCCCGGCAGGTTGGCACGGCAGAAATCCACCGGCGCCGATGGGCAGCGCGACGTCGTGAAGACACCTGCGACGCTCGTGCCCTCATCCAGCACCATCATCAGGACATCCGTCCTGCCGCGATACTTGATGCCGGCGGCAGCCGTTGCGATTCGCACGCCCGCGATGGCGGGCATGTCGGGATAGGTCGACGGGGCAAGCGGGGAAACGGCGTCGGACATCTGCGGTCAGCCTCGGCTCTGCGGCCGGCGACGCATCCTGGGCCGGAGCGGACGCCGAGCGGCGACGGTAAACGAAGACGGCCCACCATCGGCGGGCCGTCGAAGTGTTCAGAGCCTTTGCATCAAGGCGCGCCCCGGCGCAAGAGCCGAAAGGTCTACTGTGCCGGCTGCGGCGCGGCCTCGCCTTGGCCGGCGCCCTCGGGCATCTCGCCCTGGTTGAGCCCCTGCTCCAGCGCTTCCACCTGGGCCTTCAGCTCGGGGTCGACATATTCGACGTTGAGGTCCTGCCGCGCGGCCTCCAGCATCTCGATATACTTGTCGCGCAGCACCACCTGGCGGGCCTGCTCGCGCACCTGCTCGAAGGGCGGGAACTGCGTCTGGCGCTTTTCCACGCCCTGGATGACGTGCCAGCCGAACTGCGTCTCCACCGGCTGCTGCGTATAGCTGCCGGGCTCCAGCGCGAAGGCCGCTTCCTCGAAGGCCGGAACCATGCGCCCCTTGGTGAAGAAGCCGAGGTCGCCACCGTTCTGGGCCGACGGATCGCGCGAGGCTTCGCGGGCGAGGTCCTCGAACTTCTCGCCGGCGCCGAGACGCTCGATCAGCTTGTCCGCCTCTTCCTTCGTCTCCACGAGGATGTGGCGCGCATGGACCTCCTCCTGCGGAACGAAGCGCTCCTTTTCGGCATCGTAGCGGGCGCGCAGTTCATTCTCGGTGATGGCCTCTGCACCGTGCTTGTCGAAATAGGCGTTGTGCAGGGCGCGTTCGCGCAGGAAGGCGATCTGCCGTGCGACGGCGTCCTCGTCCTGCAGACCCTCGGCCTCGGCCTTCGTGGCCAGGGCCTTGACGTCGATGAGGGCCGAGATGGTCGCCAGCCTGCGCTGCTGCGGCGGCAGCTGGGCGAATTGCTGGGACAGGTCCTCGGCGGCGGCGTCCAGGTCGGCTTCGGTGATCTCCGCACCGCCGACTCGGGCAACCACCGTCTCGGGCGAGATGGCGGGCGCGGCCTCGGCCGGCGCTTCCGCCGCCGGAGCGGCAGGGGCCGCAGCGTCCTGGGCGTGGGCCTGGGTGGCAAGGGTGCCAAGGGCCAGCGCAGAGGCGAGCAGGCGGGCTTTCAAGCTGAGGATCATGGGTTCAGGTTCCTTCCCGATGGGCGGGCCCGGCCTTTTGCCGAGGCATGTGGGCTTTTTCAGGACAGGCCGGCGAACCGCTCCCGCCGCAAACGGCGTGCCAGCGTTGACATCGCCAAGAGCCCCTCTTATCTCTCGCACGTTCTTAAAGTCCAGCCGGTTCCGGTCAAGTCAAGCGGCGACCCGCCGGCGGCGGCGGGCGGTGAAAAACCCCACCGCCAATTCTCTTGGAAGGACCCTTCATGGTCAGTTTCGGTGGCCTAGCCCGCTTGTTGTTCGGTTCGGCCAACACCCGGCGCGTCCGGCGCTTCGATCCGACGGTTCGCGCGATCAACGCGCTTGAGCCAGAGCTGGAAGCCTTGTCAGACGAGGAACTCGTCGCCCGCACGCAGCGCTTCCGCGAGGAGATCGCCGGCGGCAAGACGATCGACGACCTGCTGGTGCCGGCCTTCGCCACCGTACGCGAAGCCGCCAGGCGGGCGCTCGGCATGCGCCACTTCGACGTCCAGATGATCGGCGGTATGGTGCTGGCAAGCGGCGCCATCGCCGAGATGCGCACCGGCGAGGGCAAGACGCTGGTCGGCACGCTGCCGGTCTATCTTGCCGCGCTCGAAGGCAAGGGCGTGCACGTCGTCACCGTGAACGACTATCTCGCCACGCGCGACTCGGGCTGGATGGGGCGGGTCTACAAGTTCCTCGGGCTCAGCGTCGGCGTGATCACGCACGGGCTGTCGGACGACGAGCGGCGCGCGGCCTATGCCTGCGACATCACCTACGCCACCAACAACGAGCTCGGATTCGACTATCTGCGCGATAATATGAAGTACGACCGCGCGCAGATGGTGCAGCGCGGCCATCACTTCGCGATCATCGACGAGGTCGATTCGATCCTGATCGACGAGGCGCGCACGCCCCTCATCATCTCCGGCCCGCTCGACGACCGCTCCGATCTGTACAAGACCATCGACGCCTTCATCCCGCTGCTGAAGCCGGAAGATTACGAGCTCGACGAAAAGCAGCGCCAGGTCTCGTTCACCGAGGAAGGGACCGAGAAGCTGGAAGGCATGCTGCGCGACGCCGGGCACCTTCAGGGCGATTCGCTCTACGATATCGAGAACGTGGCCATCGTCCACCACGTGAACAACGCGCTGAAGGCGCACACGCTGTTCCAGCGCGACAAGGACTACATCGTCCGCAACGACGAGATCGTCATCATCGACGAGTTCACCGGCCGCATGATGCCCGGCCGCCGCTTCTCCGAGGGGCTGCACCAGGCGCTTGAAGCCAAGGAAGGCGTGACCATCCAGCCGGAAAACCAGACGCTGGCCTCCATCACCTTCCAGAACTACTTCCGCATGTACAAGCGGCTGGCCGGCATGACGGGCACCGCCTCGACCGAGGCGAGCGAGTTTGCCGACATCTACGGGCTCGACGTCATCGAGATTCCGACGAACCTGCCCGTGCAGCGCATCGACGAAGATGACGAGGTCTACCGGACGGCGGAAGAAAAATACGCGGCCATCGTCGAGGAGATCAAGGCTGCGGCCGAGCGGCGCCAGCCGATCCTGGTGGGCACCACGTCCATCGAGAAATCCGAATACCTCGCGGACCGCCTGCGCAAGAGCGGCCTCAAGGATTTCCAGGTGCTCAACGCCCGCTACCACGAGCAGGAAGCCTACATCGTGGCCCAGGCGGGCGTGCCCGGCGCCGTCACGATCGCCACCAACATGGCGGGACGCGGAACCGACATCCAGCTCGGCGGCAATGCCGAGATGCGGATCGACGCCGAATTGCAGGATATGCCGGAAGGTCCGGAGCGGGACGCCCGCGCCGCCGAGATCGTTGCGGACATCAAGAGGCTCAAGCAGCAGGCGCTGGAGTCCGGCGGCCTGTACGTGCTGGCCACCGAGCGGCACGAAAGCCGGCGCATCGACAACCAGCTTCGCGGCCGCTCCGGCCGCCAGGGCGACCCGGGCCGTTCGAAGTTCTATCTTTCGCTGCAGGACGACCTGATGCGGATATTCGGGTCCGAGCGCATGGATACGATGCTGACGCGGCTCGGCCTCAAGGAAGGCGAGGCCATCGTCCACCCCTGGATCAACAAGGCGTTGGAGAAGGCCCAGAAGAAGGTCGAGGCGCGCAACTTCGACATCCGCAAGAACCTTCTGAAATACGACGATGTCATGAACGACCAGCGCCGCGTCATCTTCGACCAGCGGCTGGAGCTGATGGACGCCGCCGGGCTGACCGAGACGGTGGACGACATGCGCGGCGAAACCATCGACATGTTGATCTCCAAGCATATCCCCGAGCGCGCCTATCCCGAGCAGTGGGAAAGCCGGCAGCTTGCCGAGGCTCTCCGCGAGATCGTCAATCTCGACCTGCCCATCGAGGAATGGGCCGCAGAGGAAGGCATCGACGACAGCGACATCCGCAAGCGCGTGCATGAGGCCGCCGATGCGGCAGCCGCCGAAAAGACGGAGCGCTTCGGGCCCGAGGTTACCGCTTACGTTCAGCGTTCCATCGTCCTGCAGACCATCGACGGCCTGTGGCGCGAGCATCTCGTGAACCTCGATCACCTGCGCTCGGTGGTCGGATTCCGCGGCTATGCCCAGCGCGACCCGCTGAACGAATACAAGTCCGAGGCGTTCGAGCTCTTCCAGTCGATGCTGGACAATCTGCGCGAGCGCGTGACGCAGCAATTGTCGCGCGTGGAAATTCAGCAGCGTCCGCCGGAGCCCGAGCCGCAGGACCTGCCGCCGATGCAGGCGCACCATGTCGACGCCACGACCGGCGAGGACGAGGTCGACAATTCCGGCCGCAACCCGTCGGACCCGTCGACCTGGGGGCATGTCGCGCGCAACGAGCCATGCCCGTGCGGTTCCGGCAAGAAGTTCAAGCACTGCCACGGCGTCTTCGCCTGATCGTCGCCGCACGGGACATGCGGCAATCCGCCGCATGTCGGTACAACTTCTGAATTCTTGAGCGCGATGGCGCGCGAAGATCATCCTCCATCCACAAGTCCTGGGCCATACGGCCCGGGATCCGGGATGGAAAGTCGATCTCATGCCCGCCCGTCTGGCTGTCGCCTCCCTTGCCGCATGCATTCTCGCACCGACCTTCACGGCTGCGGCGCCCTTCGGCCTGCACGCCGGCGACAGGCCACCATCCTTCACGATCCTGCGGGACAACGGGGATGGCACGCTGGTCGTTGGAAATGTGCCCGCTGCCTATCCTGGCCTTGTCCAGTTTTATGCGCGGTATGACGAGGCGAACGGCCTTTGCTCGATTGCGGGCGTAACGGCGCCGTTTGAGGGCGACGTCGAAGGCATAGCAGCGCGGCTGTATTTCGATGCGCTCGCCACGCGCCTGTCGCGCCTGTACGGCGAGGCGAAGCTCTATTCCTTCGCCATCCCCGCAGGCACCGGCGATACCGGCTGGTCCGCCGAGATCGCGTCAGGCGGCCGTTATCATTATGCCTTCTGGCATGGCGCGCCGGAGGAGGACGCACGCTCCATTGCGCTCAGCGTCGGAGCCAGAGAAGACGGGCGCCCCTTCGTGCTGCTGACCTATGATTTCGTGAATTTCGACCGCTGCGTGGAAACGCGCGCCCTGACCGAGGCCCCTGCCCTCTAGGACAGCGCCGCGCGTTGTTGGCGCAGCTTCGGCGGCTGCCGGCTCAGCCATGGGCGCGACGCCTGCTGCAGATCAGCGCCCCTGCGGGAGGCGGCATACATGGTCGCCGCCCAATCGTCGTTGGATATGTCCACCGGTTGCCGGACGTTGTCCGCAGTCGGCGCGATAAGATCGGCGGATAGATACGACATGGACAATTTCCTCCCGACGCAGGCGGCCTTCAATGGCGACCGCTCTCGTCTGCACAACCGCATGGAGGTGTCAGTCGTTCCCGACGATGGCGCAGGAACAGGCATGATGCCTGAAATGTGAACAGGGAAAGAAAAAAGCCCGCACCGGGGGAGGACCGGGCGGGCTTTGAAAATGGCGGGCTATTTGGGAGGAGGAAGCCCGCTGGGTATTTTTGTATCGATTTAAGTGACCACACACCAGCGCTGTTGCCGCATGGCAGCCATGCATCGCTGCATGACCTGTCTAGCGGTTCAGCAGCGAGCCGAACATCGATGTCTTGGCAGGGGTCATGCGGTTGCCGAGCCTGTCATACCCCTCGCGGCGGTTCTGCTCCCGCGCATAGGCTTCCGCCGTGATGGGGTCGCCCGTGCGATATGTGAAAGTGGACTGGATAGCGAAATCACTGGGGTTCATCTTGGCGACGAGCGACGCGATTTCGGCATCGTCGGAGATGCGGCGCGCGGCGATTGCGGGGTTTTCCTGCACCGTCGGGCAGGCTCCGGCCGGATCCAGCTGCGTCCCTTCGGGAAGCGCGGCATTGAAGAGGTATCGCCGTTCGCAGACATCGACCTTTACAGGACGTTTCGTCACCTCGAAGCCGTCATACCCCTCCTTCAGCATGGACCAGAAGGCATAGTGAGCGGAATTCTTGTGCCGCGCCATGTTCTTCGGCGTCATCCGGAACGGGTAGGCCTGGAACTGGAAATTGCGCTGCCCGCCGGCAAAGGATTCCCGGGCGAGCGCGTAGATTTCCTCGATCTGCTTGTTATCCATCGCGTAGCAGCCCGACGAGTTGCACGAGCCGTGCACCATCAGGTGCTCGCCGGTGAAGCCGTTGGACGCATCGTAGCGGTTGGGATAGCCGATATTGATGGACAGATGATGCTGCGAGCGCGGGTTCAGCGAACCGCGCGTGATGTTGTAGAAGCCTTCGGGAGCCTGCCGGTCGCCCTCGGCCTTCTTGGGTCCGAGTTTTCCGGACCATGCACAGATCGGATAGGTCTTGAGGAGGGCGTAGGCGCCGCTGTCGGTCTGCTTCCAGACCTCGAGTTCCGACTCTTCCTTGAACAGGCGCACCAGCATGGGGGACTGCTGCCCCATGCCCTTGGTGCGCATTTCCTTGACGAGTGCAGCCGGCAAGGGCGCTTCCGAACCCATGAGGTCGTCGATGCTTCCCGGCTGGCAGGCCGCGAGCACCATCATTCCGGCTCCCATCAGGGCGGCAGTAGCAAGGCGTCTGGCGAACATTCCCCGTTCCCCTCTGCGGCCCGACGTTTCGCCACGTCCCTGGCCGTATCGATCCAACTTTCTCGCCGAATTATGACTCCGTCAACCTTGCAGGCGGGTTAACGAAACGAAAAGCATTCTACCAAAAGGATCAGACCTTGAGGTCACGCCCCATCGCCAGGAACTTGCGGCGGCGCTCGCGGCGCAATTCATCTCCGTCGAGGCCGTCAAGCGAAGCGAAGGCGTTGCGTATGGCCTCCCCCGCGCGCTGGATCGTGGCATCCTTGTCGCGATGCGCCCCGCCGACCGGCTCTTCGACGATCTCGTCGATGATGCCGAAGCCCTTGAGGTCCTGGGCGGTGATCTTCATCGCCTGGGCGACGTCCTTGGCGCGCGTCGCGTCGCGCCACAGGATGGATGCCCCCGCCTCCGGCGAAATGACGCTGTAGATCGCATGCTCCAGCATCAGGACGCGGTTGGCCGCAGCAATGGCGATGGCGCCGCCGGAGCCGCCCTCGCCGATGACCAGCGACACCAGAGGCACCCTGAGGTTGAGGCAGGTTTCGGTGGAGCGGGCGATCGCCTCCGCCTGCCCACGCTCTTCGGCGCCGATGCCGGGATAGGCGCCGGCCGTATCCACCAGCGTCAGCACGGGCACGCCGAAACGCTCGGCCAGGTTCATCAGCCGCACGGCCTTGCGGTAGCCTTCCGGACGCGCCATGCCGAAATTGTGCTTCAGTCGCGTCTGGGTATCGGAGCCCTTTTCCTGCCCGATGACCGCGACGGGCTTGCCGTCGAAGCGGCCGAAGCCCGAGATGATCGCGAGATCTTCGGCAAAGTAACGGTCGCCCGCAAGCGGCGTGAAATCGGTAATCAGCGCGTTGACGTAGTCCAGGCAATGCGGCCTGTCGGGGTGGCGCGCAACCTGCGTCTTCTGCCAGGGCGAAAGCTTGCGGTACAGATCCAGGAGCGCGTCCTGCGAACGCTTTTCGAGCCGCGCGATGTCGTCGCCGACATCGAGGCTGCCTTCGTCATTGCTGATCCGCTTCAACTCCAGGATCTGGCTGTCGAGATCGGCGACCGGTTTTTCGAAGTCGAGGTAGTTGTGCATCCGTCAGCGGCGGGGCCGTCCTTTTGCCAGCCGGACTTCCGCAAGACGCGGAAAAAGCCGGGAGGCCGGTGATTTTGCGCGCAAACTGACGACAAGCCCCTGCCTTGTCAAGGAAGGCACCCGTTGCGTCCGGCTTGGCGTTTCAACCCTCCTCGAAGGCGTCCGACAGGGGATGATGCGCGGTCACCAGATCCACCAGCCGGTTTTCGAGGACATGGGTATAGATTTCGGTGGTCGAGATATCGGCATGGCCGAGAAGCTCCTGCACCACGCGCAGGTCCGCGCCGTTCTGCAGGAGGTGGCTGGCAAAGGCATGGCGCAGCACATGCGGCGACACGATGGACGGCGGCAGCCCGGCGCGTGCCGCAAGGCCCTTCAACTCCCGCGCCACGGCCTGCCGGGTCACATGGCCGCTGGCGGACAGAGCGGGAAACAACCATTGCGAACCGCCCTTTGTCCTTTCGGCCGACGCCGAAAAGGCGGCCAGCGCCTCGGCCGCGCGCTCGCCCAGCGGCACCAGCCTGTCCTTGCCGCCCTTGCCGCGCACCAGGATGGCCGCGCCTCCGGCGCGCAGGACGGAGCGCGGCAAACCGATCAACTCCGATATGCGCATGCCCGATGCATAGAGCGTCTCGGCAAAGGCATGCAGCCGCAAGGCCCGCAGGCGCCTTGCCGGTGAAAGTTCCGTGTCCATGGCCTCGGCCTCGGCACGGTCCAGGAGGCGGCCGGCCTGGTCTTCCGACAGCGATTTCGGCAGCGCCCTGGCCTTGCGGGGCGCGTCGAGGGCGCCGGTCGGATCGTCCGCCCGCCGGCCCTCGGTATAGAGAAAGCGAAAGAACTGCCGCATTGCCGCCATGCGGCGCCGGCGCGTTGCCGGCGCAAGCCCGGCCCTGGCGAGTTCGTCCATCAGGGCAGACAGGTCGTCGGCGCCGGCGGCCTCCAGCCGGACGGCCAGCCGGTCGGAAATGTCGGTCAGGTCGCGGCGATAGGCCGCCAGGGTGTTGGGCGAAGCGCCGCGTTCGACCGCCAGCGCCTCGAGGAAATCGTCGATGGCGCGGCTCATGGCTGGCTGGACGCGGACCCGTCGACCTCTTCCGCCGGGGTTTGCCCGCCCTGCCCCAGGCTGCGCAGCGGCACCGTCTGCGTGACTTCGCGCTGGTTCGGCTCGACATACAGGACCAGAAGCGCCATGGAGGCGATGACCAGGGCGGCGATGACGATCAGGGCGGACAGGAGTCGAACGAGTGTAGGCATGTCGCTTTCGGGCTTCGGACCGTTCAGAGCAGCGATTGTCCCTCGGCAAGGGTTAACACTTCCATTGCCCCCGCGCCAAGCTTGACGCGGAGGGCGCTTTCCTGTTTTCGAGGCGGATCGCAATGAAGGGCACACCCCCCGCATGACGTCCACCGCCGACAAGACACGGCTGAAGGCCGCGCCGCTGGAGTTGCATGGCCGCTCCATCGCGCTTGTCGGGCTGATGGGCGCGGGCAAGACGACCATCGGGCGCAAGCTGGCGCAGCTCCTGGGCCTCCCCTTCGTGGATTCCGACGCGGAGATCGAGCGCGTGTCGCGCATGACGGTATCGGAGCTCTTTGCCGCCTATGGCGAGCCCGAGTTCCGGGCGCTGGAAGCCCGCGTCGTCGCGCGCATCGCCGAAGAAGAGCCGCGCGTGATCGGCACGGGCGGCGGCGCCTACATGAACGAGGCGACCCGGGAGCTGCTGCGCGAGCGCGCCTATACCGTCTGGCTGAAGGCCGACCTCGACCTTCTGATGGAGCGCGTCTCGAAGCGCCCCACCCGGCCCTTGCTGCAGGCGGCCGATCCGCGCGCCGTCATGCGCGAGCTGATGGACCGCCGCTACCCCGTCTACGCACAGGCGGACCTGACCGTGCAAAGCCGCAACGCGCGGCGCGAGACGATCGCGGCGGAAATCGTTTCGGCGCTACGCCAGAAGATCGAGAAGGACAGGCAAGGGCGATGATCGTTTCCGATGCAGGCGCGGATACGCGCAAGGTGCATGTCGAGCTCGGCGCACGCTCCTACGACATTCTCGTCGGCGGCGGTCTGGTGGCCCGCGCCGGACAAGAGATCGCGTCGCGGCTGCCCGGCATCCGCGCCGCCATCGTGACCGACGCGCATGTCGCGCCGCTTCATCTCGACCGCCTGACCGCAGCCCTCGACGAGGCCGGCATCGGCCACGTATCCATCGTTCTCCCGGCAGGCGAAACCACCAAGAGCTTCGACCATTTGATGCAGCTCGTCGACGCGCTTCTCGCCGCGCGGCTGGAGCGCGGCGATGCCGTCATCGCGCTCGGTGGCGGCGTCATCGGCGATCTGTCCGGCTTTGCCGCCGGCATCGTGCGCCGCGGCATGCAGTTCGTCCAGCTTCCGACCAGCCTGCTGGCACAGGTGGATTCGTCTGTCGGCGGCAAGACGGGCATCAATTCCCCGCGCGGCAAAAACCTCATCGGCGTCTTTCATCAGCCGGCGCTGGTGCTGGCCGACACGGACATCCTCTCGACACTGCCGATGCGGGAATTCGCCGCCGGCTATGCGGAGGTGGTCAAGTACGGACTCATCGACAGGCCGGCCTTCTTCGAATGGCTGGAAGCCAATCATGCGGCGATCTTCGCAGGGGGGCCGGCGCGCATCGAGGCCGTGGCACGGTGCTGCGAGGCGAAGGCCGCCGTGGTTGCCGACGACGAGCGCGAGGACGGCAACCGCGCATTGCTCAACCTCGGCCATACATTCGGCCACGCGCTGGAATCGGCCGTCCGCTACGACCCCGAGCGCCTCGTGCATGGCGAGGGGGTGGCCATCGGCATGGCGCTGGCGCACCGTTTCTCGCATCGCCTGGGCCTGATCGACGGGCAGGATGTCACGCGGGTCGAGCGCCATCTGCAGGCCGTGGGGCTTCCCACCCGCATCGACGCCATACCGGGGCCCGCCCTGGACGTCGATATGCTGATGGACAGGATCGCACAGGACAAGAAGGTATCCCGGGGGCGGCTCACCTTCATCCTGACGCGCGGCATCGGCCAGTCCTTCATCGCACGGGACGTGCTGCCCGACGACGTCCGCGCCTTCCTCAGCGCGGAGACGGCTGCGGCCGCCTGACGCGCGGCGGCGACACGTAGCTGCGCCGCCAGCGATCCGGAATCACCAGCGTTACGATACCGAGGACCAGGCTGAACGCGGCGGGGGCCGCAAGGCTGGTCTCCGGCATGGTGCGGTAGGCCAGCGCGCCGGCCGTCGCGCCGGCGAGCATGCCAATGAAGGGCACGATCTGCAGCGGCCATCCGCCGCCCGTCTCTCCCATCAGTCGGCGGCCGATGCCGCGTCCGAAGCGCGACAGCGCCCCGGTAATGAAGGTGATGCCGAAGGCCTGCCCTTCCACCTGCTCGATGCCGGAATTCAGCATACCCATGGCAAGCACCGCCGCCAGCATCGGCCATATCGCGCCGGGCAGCGCCATCGGCAGGGCGATCAGCACCGCCGTCACGAACAGGAGCGGCACATGGTTGCGCCGGGTCAGGCGGATGAAGATCTCGCCCAGGGCGTTGCCGGCCACGAAGACGAAAAGGATGGCTGCCAGCATGGCTGCGTGCTGGTACTGGCCGCGCACCAGCGCGGCGGCGAACTCGGTCGTGTTGCCGCTCATGAACGAGACGTAGCTTCCGATCATCATCAGGCCGATCGCATCCGTCATGCCGGCGAGCGCCGACAGGCAGACCGTCAGGAACAGGCCGGCGCCCAGCCGCCCGCGCCGCAGCCTGCGGTGCCGCCGCCTGTGCGGCGTCGTCACCGGCCTGCGGCCTCCGACGGTGCGCGCGCCTCGATGGCCAAAGCGTGGACGCCGCCCGCAAGCTCGCCCGCCAGGGCCGCGTTCACGGCACGGTGCCGCTCGAGGCGGCTCATCGGGCCGAAGGCGTCGGCCACGATGCGGACACGGAAATGGGTTTCTCCCGTACCGTCGAACGGCGCGTGATGGCTCGTATCGTGATGATGGCCCGCATGAAGGTGGCTTTCATTCACGACCTCGAGGCTGTCCGGCCGGAAGGCGGCGGCAAGCTTTTCTTCGATGGCGGACTGGATGCTCATGGCGTGCCCCGGATTCGCTGCGGCGGAAAGTTTCCGTTTCGCGCGGCTTTTCGCATCTGTCAATTCTTGTTAGCGCACGCGCTGGAACCCATAATTGATCCGTGATGAAGCTCGATTCCAAATATTTCGACCGTATCCGCGTCAAGGCAGGCACCAAGCCGGAGCCGCTGACCCCGGAATGCGCCTGGGAAGGCTGCTGCGAACCCGGTACCCACCGGGCGCCGCGCGGCCGCGACCAGGAGGGGCAGTATTATTTCTTCTGCTTCGAGCATGTGCGCCAGTACAACAAGAGCTACAATTATTTCTCGGGCCTTGCCGACAACGACATCCAGGCCTTCCTGAAGGATTCCATGACCGGGCATCGGCCCACCTGGAAGATGGGAGCCAACTCCAGCGGCGGCGCGCAGGCGCAGGGCGAGCCCGCGCCCGGCAAGCGGTGGAGCCGCCATACCCATGCCTACAACATGTTCCGCGATGGCGAATTGCCGCGGCGCGACGGGCCACGGCGGCGGGCGAGGCCCCTGGAGATCAAGGCGATGGTTACGTTGGGCGTGCGGCAGGACGCCAATGGCGAAACGATCCGCCTGCGCTACAAGGCGCTGGTCAAGCAGTACCACCCCGACGCCAATGGGGGAGACCGTGGCAGCGAGGACAGGTTGCGCGAGGTCATCCAGGCCTACAAGTTGCTGAAGCAGGCCGGTTTCTGCTGAACCGGCTTCAAATGGCGGCTGAAAGGTTCTACAGCTTCGGGCGCAAGAAAACGATCGATCGGCGCGTTCGGCGATGCCGATCCATGGAGGTGTGATGAGTGCAGCGGAACTGGAAGTGGCCGGGTTGCCCGACGCCATCGTCTCCGTCCGCGAAACCTTCGGTTTCGACAGCGATTTGAAAGTCCCGGCCTATTCCGTGGCCGATCCGCATGTGCCAGAGATCGACCCGGACTACCTCTTCGACAGGCAGACCACGCTGGCCATCCTCGCCGGTTTCGCCAAAAACCGTCGCGTGATGGTGTCGGGCTTCCATGGCACGGGCAAATCCACCCATATCGAGCAGGTGGCGGCCCGGCTGAACTGGCCTTGCGTACGCGTCAACCTCGACAGTCATGTCAGCCGCATCGATCTCGTCGGCAAGGATGCGATCACCCTGCGCGAGGGCCAGCAGGTAACGGAATTCCGCGACGGCATCCTGCCCTGGGCCTACCAGAACAATGTCGCGCTCGTCTTCGACGAGTACGACGCCGGCCGCCCGGACGTGATGTTCGTCATCCAGCGCGTGCTGGAATCGAGCGGCCGTCTGACGCTTCTGGACCAGAGCCGCGTCATCCGCCCGCATCCGGCCTTCCGATTGTTCGCCACCGCCAACACGGTCGGCCTCGGCGATACGACGGGCCTCTATCACGGCACGCAGCAGATCAACCAGGCGCAGATGGACCGCTGGTCCATCGTCACCGTGCTGAACTACCTGCCGCATGACAACGAAGTCGGCATCGTGATGGCCAAGGCGCGCCATTTCGACAGCAAGGAAGGGCGGCAGATCGTCTCGCGCATGGTGCGTGTGGCCGATCTAACGCGCTCGGCCTTCGTCAACGGCGACCTGTCGACCGTGATGAGCCCGCGCACCGTCATCACCTGGGCCGAGAATGCCGAAATCTTCGGCGATGTCGGCTTCGCCTTCCGTCTGACGTTCCTCAACAAATGCGACGAGCTGGAGCGGCCGCTGGTCGCCGAGTTCTATCAACGCGCCTTCGGCGAGGAACTGCCGGAATCCGCTTCCAACCTCGTTCTCGACTGAGCGGCCGATGGCGCGTGCGGGCGACAATTCCAGGCCGGGCAAGATGCCCGCATTCGACCGGGAGCCGTTCCGGCGGGCCATCACCGGCTGCATGCGCGCCATCGCCGGCGAGGCGGAGCTGGACGTCTCCTTCGGCAACGAGCGGCCCGGACTTTCGGGCGCCAAGGCGCGCCTGCCCGACCTGCCGAAACGGCCCGATGCATCCGACATCGCGGTAACGCGCGGGCTGGCCGATGCCATGGCCCTGCGCCGCGCCCGGCACGACACCAAGGTCCATGCCAATCTGTCGCCCGATGGGCGCAACGCCCGCGCCGTCTTCGACGCAGCCGAGCAGGCGCGATGCGAGGCGATCGGCGCAAACGCCATGCAGGGCGTGGGCGACAATCTATCGGCCATGCTGGAAGACAAATACCAGCGCTCCAACCTGTCGGCCGTCACCGACAAGGCAGAGGCGCCGCTGGAAGATGCAGTGGCGTTGATGATCCGCGAGCAGTTGACGGGCCGGCCGGCGCCCGAGAGCGCCAGAGCGGTCGTCGACGTCTGGCGCGACTGGATCACCGAACGAACCGGAGAGCGATTCGGCCGGTTGAACGAGCTGATCGAGGATCAGCGTGCCTTTTCCCGTGCCATGCGGGACGTTCTCGTGGCGATGGAGATGGCCGAGGAACTGGCCAACGAAGAGCCGGAGGAAAGCAGCGACGACGAGGAGGCGGGCGACAACCAGGCGCGCGACTCCGAGGAATCGGGTGCGGAAAAGGAAGCCGGGCAGGAAGATTCCCAACCGCAGGAAACCGATGTCGAGGGAGAGACCGACGAGGCGGCAGAGGCCGAGGCTTCCGACGCGTCCGCCGACGACCCTTCGGAGGACGATTCGGCCGACACCGAAACGCCGGGCGATACGCGCCGTCCCAACCAGCCTCTGACGCTGCAGGCGGGTGACAGCGACTACAAGATCTTCTCCACCCAGTTCGACGAAATCGTCGGTGCCGAGGATCTGTGCGACGAAGAGGAACTCGAGCGCCTTCGCTCTTTCCTCGACAAGCAGCTTGCTGCCCTGCAGGGCGTGGTCGGGCGGCTCGCAAACCGTCTGCAACGCCGCTTGATGGCGCAGCAGAACCGGTCATGGGACTTCGATCTCGAAGAGGGCTATCTCGACACGGCGCGGCTGATCCGCCTGGTCACCGATCCGATGCAGCCGCTGTCCTACAAGATGGAGCGGGACACCGAATTCCGCGACACGATCGTGACGCTGCTCATCGACAATTCCGGCTCGATGCGCGGACGCCCGATCACCGTTGCAGCCACTTGCGCGGATATCCTGGCCCGCACGCTGGAGCGATGCGGTGTGAAGGTGGAAGTCCTCGGCTTCACGACCCGCGCGTGGAAGGGCGGCCAATCCCAGGAGCAATGGCGCAAGGAAGGCAAGCCGCCCCGCCCCGGCCGGCTGAATGACATCCGCCACATCGTCTACAAGTCGGCCGACGCGCCATGGCGACGTGCGAAGCGCAATCTCGGTCTGATGATGCGCGAAGGGCTGTTGAAGGAGAATATCGACGGCGAGGCGTTGATCTGGGCTCATAATCGCCTTCTGGCGCGCTCCGAGCAGCGGCGGATCCTGATGGTCATTTCCGACGGGGCACCGGTGGACGACTCCACCTCCTCCGCAAACCCCGGCAACTACCTCGAGCGGCACCTGCGCTCCGTCATCGACGAGATCGAGCAGCGTTCGCCGGTGGAGTTGCTGGCCATCGGCATCGGCCACGACGTGACACGCTATTATCGCCGGGCCGTCACCATCGTCGACGCCGAAGAGCTGGCCGGCGCCATGACCGAGCAGTTGGCTGCCCTGTTCGACCTGGAGGGTGAAGGCGGAGGAATCCGAAGCCGGGCCGCGGCACGTCGTTGAAGCTCGCAAGGCGGATCCATCGCGGCCTTGCCTGCTGCTGGCTCGTGCTTGCCGCCGCCACGTCCACGCAGGCGCAGACACCGGTTGCGCTGACGCCCATTGCCATCGAGACCTTCCTGCCCGGCAGCACGCAAACGCGCTTCGGCGCCCTAGAATATCGCGGCGGCTTCAGCTTCCGCCCATCCGAGCGGCGCCTGCAGGGCATTTCGGGATGGCGGTTCACGGATGCCGCCGGCGGCCGCTTCCTGGCCGTGACCGACACGGGCCTGTGGTTTGCCGGAACTGTCCTTCGGGATGCTGCCGGTGTGCCCATCGGCATCGGCGACGGGCGGCTCGCCCCCATCGTCGATAGCAGCGGCCGGCCACAGCCACGCAAGGGCGATGCCGACGCGGAAGGGTTGGCGATCGGGCAGGGCCGGGTACTCGTATCCTTCGAGCGGGATCACCGCGTCCTCGCCTATGAGGTCGGTGGTGCCTTGCCCGGCGCGGTGACGGCCGAACTAGATTTCCACATCCCCCGGCGCGAGCTTCGTCGCAACCAGGGCCTGGAGGCTATCGCCACCGCCCCCGACGGACGCACCGTCGTCGTCAGCGAGCAATCCGTGGACGCGGAGGGCAATCTCTTCGCGGCGGTGCTCGGCCCCGCCGGTGGTGTCTTCAAGATTGTCAGAAACCCGCCATGGCACGTCACCGACGGGGCTTTCCTGCCCTTTGGCGATCTCGTGCTGCTGGAACGCCGCTATGAGGGCTTCGGACGCATCGGCATGCGGCTTCGCCGAATCGCCGGCGGCGCCATCGAGCCCGGCGCCCTGGTGGATGGCGACGTGCTGATGGAAGCCGATGGCCGCTTCGAAATCGACAACATGGAAGCCCTGGACATCTTCCGCGATGCGGGGGGCGAAATCGTCTTCGCTATCGCCTCCGACGACAACGGCTCGTTCTTCCAGCGCAATCTCTACCTTGAATTTCGACTTGCGTCCGAGGATCAGGCGCGCACGCCCGGCGCCTCCCGGTAGGGCAGCACCATGTTGATGATGACCCGGTAGGGCACCAGGCCGAACACGGCCACCGCCAGCTTGACCGCGAAATCGCCCAGGGCCCAGGACAGCCAGCGCGGCGCTTCCGTGCCGGTGAAGACGCCCAGAAGCGGTGCCCCTTCCAGCGCGAAGCCGTCATTCGGGCCGAGGGCCACGAAGATCGGCGCGAAGGCGATGGAGAAGAACAGCAGCGTATCGATGATGGTGCCGGCGACGCCGGATGCCATCGGCGCCTTCCACCAGCTTTTGCGGCGCAGGCGATTGAACACCAGGATATCGACAAGCTGCGCCGCCAGGAAAGCCAGGCCGCTGGCCAATGCGATGCGCACAAGGCGCCCGGCTTCCAGCCCGAACGGGATGAGCCCAAGCTGGAACAGCAGTGGCGGAAGCACGATCGACGCGGCGATGGCCGTCGCGAACCCGCCATAGACAACCCTGCGCGCCATGAGCGGGCCGTAGAGACGATTGTTGATGTCGGTGACGATGAAGGCGAAGGGATAGACGAAGGCACCCCAGGTCAGGATGTCGCCCAGCGACAACGCCCCGACCGTGCCCTGCACCGGAAACTGGACCGCGATATTGGAGGCCAGGACGATCAGCGTCATGGCCAGGACCGGCAGCACGTAATGGCGGGGAAGCGACATGCGCGTGTTCCATTTTTTTAGGCTGGGGTATGGCACCAGCGTTCCAGAGATCTTGCGCTTGGATGTTCGCACGCGAAAAGGCCCCGCCGCCGGCGAGGCCCCTTAGTTCGTATGCCGGCCGAGCCGACGAAACGCCGGTTCAGGCGGAGGCTTCGGCCGAAGCGACCTTCTTGGCGACCTGGCGCTTCAGCAGCCGGGCGCGCTGCGACAGATCGTCTTCGGAAGCCTTCAGAAGGAAAGCGTCCAGGCCGCCGCGATGCTCGACCGAACGCAGCGCGTTGGCGCTGATGCGGAGCCGGTAACGCTGACCGAGCGAGTCGGAGATCAGCGTGACGCTGCACAGGTTCGGCAGGAAGCGGCGACGCGTCTTGTTGTTCGCGTGGCTGACATTGTTGCCGGACTGGACGGCCTTGCCAGTCAGTTCGCAAGCGCGCGACATAGGATCACCTTTCAAAAGTCCAAGAGCCCCGGCCGGTCGCGCCACCGCAACAAGCACGGCGCGATCATCAGCCAACGGGCATGATCGGGATTGGCGGTTCCTATAATCGGCTTGGCAGGCAAGGTCAAGAAGCGGAGGACAATAGCGCCCACAACGCGAAATCCGCCTTTCCGCGAAGATTGATCCTGTACGCGCGAGCGGTCTGGTATACAGGCTTTCGTACCGCACTCCGTCAGGTTTTCCGTTCCGATGCCGTTCAAGCGAATCGCCGCTACACTCTTCCTTTGCGTCCTTGCGCTGCCGGGCGGGCCGGCCCGCGCCGAGACGCTTCAGACACGCTACAGCATTTCGATTCTCGGCGTCACGGTCGGCCGGGCCGACTTCACCACCGAGTTTGCCGGCAACCGCTATTCGGTCTCCGGCAACCTCCGGTCCGCCGGCCTCGGCGCCCTCGTCTCCAGCACGCAGGGAACGAGCTCGTCCTATGGGCAGGTGCGCGCCGACAGGGTGCAGTCCAACCGATACGCGCTGAGCTACACCAGCGACGGCAAGAGCTGGTCAAGCACGGTGCGGATGCGCGGCGGGCGCGTTGTCGGAACGGACGTCTCGCCCCCGCAGCGCAAGACGCATCCGTCCGACTACGTCCCGGTGACGCCGGCGCAGCTTGCCAATGTCGTGGACCCGCTCGCCAGCATGATGATCAAGGCGCGGGCCGACCGCATCTGCAACCGCACCCTGCCCATCTTCGACGGCTGGTCGCGCCTCGACCTGAAGTTGTCGGCGGGCGGTACGGCCGAGTTCGAAGCCGACGGCTTCTCGGGCAAGGCCGTCGTATGCAACGCGCGGATCGAACCCATCGGCGGATTTCGCCGAAACTCGTCCGGCCTCCGGTACCTGATGGGCCAGACGATCAAGATCTGGTTCGCGCCCATAGGCGACAGCGGCATCCACGCCCCCGTCTATGTCCGCATCCCGACCAAGATCGGCCCCCTGACGCTGAACGCATCGACCTTCGCCCGATCCTGACCCCGGGCGTCAGAACGTATCCTTGCGGCTGCGCAGCGCCGCAAAGACGCTCTCCGGCGGCTGGCCTGACAGGCCGATCTCCTCGGCAAGGGTCGCATCGTCGGCACGCAGGAACGGATTGGTCTTCTTTTCGCGCCCCAGCATGACGGGCAGTGTCGGTTCCCCGGCCACCCGCAGATGCTCGACCTCGGTCGCGCGCTCGTGCAGAAGAAGGTTCTTCGGATCGACCGACAGCGCAAAACGCGCGTTGGCGCCCGTATATTCGTGGCCGCAATACAGCATCGTTTCGTCCGGCAGGGCGCGCAGCCGCCTGAGCGATTCCCAGAGCATCGGGGCCGTGCCCTCGAGCAGCCGGCCGCAGCCCAGGGAAAACAACGCGTCTCCGGCGAAAACGGCCGATATTCCGGGCATGTGGTAGGAGATGCTCCCCAGCGTGTGCCCCGGTGTGTCCAGCACTTCCACCGCAATGGCGCCGATGGCGAAGGTTTCGCCGCCCGCGACCTGCCGGTCGATTCCCGGAATGCGGTCCGCCTCTGCCGCCGGGCCGACGACGATCGCGCCGAACCGTGCCTTCAGGGCTTCATTGGCCGCGACATGATCGCCGTGATGATGCGTCGTCAGGATGTGCGTGAGGTTCCAGCCTTCCTCATCCAGGACCTTCAGGATCGGCCCCTCTTCCGGCGCATCGATGGCGATGGTGGATCCGCTGTCGGCATCATGCAGCAGCACGCCGAAATTATCGGTGCGGCAGATGAACTGCCTGATTTCAACCGTGCTCATGGAAATTTCCTTCTTGCATGTCGTCCCTGCCAAGCTGAGATAGAATGGAAAGACGCCTTGCAAGAGGCGAACGTCCTTTCGGAGGGATGCGCCATCAGCATCACGCAGCAGATGAACGCCGATATCGTGGACCTGCGCGATTTCTATGCCAGCCGGCTGGGCCACGCCACGGCCCGGGCCATCGGCATGGCCCTGGCTCCGCTATGGCAGTCCATTTCGCAGGAGCGCCTGCTCGGCCTCGGCTATACCCTGCCCTATCTGGACCGGCTCTCGGCGGACGCGGACCGCACGCTCGCCTTCATGCCGGCGGCTCAGGGCGCCATACGCTGGCCTTCGGCCGGCTCGTCCACCAGCGCCATGGTGGACGAATCCTGCCTGCCGCTCGGCGATGCCTCGGTGGACCGCGTCCTGATGGTGCATGCCCTGGAATTTGCCGAGAACCCCTCGCAACTCCTGTGCGAGGTGTGGCGTACCCTGGCGCCCGGCGGGCGGCTGGTGATCGTCATTCCGAACCGCGCCGGGGTCTGGGCCCGTTTCGACCGCACGCCCTTCGGCTCGGGGCGTCCCTGGTCGCGGGGGCAGGCCCAGCGCCTGCTGCACGGCGCCATGTTCTCGCCTTCGGGTGTGAGCCAGGCGCTGTTCTTCCCGCCGTTCCGCCGCGCCGGCTTCGTCAACCTCGCCAATCCGCTGGAGCGCGCCGGCCGCCAGGCATGGCCGCTGTTTGCCGGCGTCTTCATCATCGAGGCGACGAAGCTCGTCTATCGCGGCATCCCCGTAACCCGCAACGAACGGGCCCGGCTGCGCCTCGTCAAACCGGTTCTGGTGCCCCAGGGCGCCTCGGCACGGCAGGACGGCGCACCGAAAAGCGCAAACGGACTGCCCCGGGCATCTTAAACTCGGGCGCCCCCCTTCCCACATTGCGGCTCCGACGCTGCAACTGGACTTGGGGGACAAGACGATGCAACAGCGCAAACTGGGACCGGACCTGACCGTATCGACCATGGGCCTCGGCTGCATGGGCATGTCGGAGTTCTACGGAGCGTCCGACGATGCGGAGTCCATCGCGACGATCCATCGCGCACTCGACCTCGGCGTCACCTTCCTCGACACGGCCGATATGTACGGCGTGGGCCGTAACGAGGAGCTGGTGGGGCGCGCGCTGCGTGGCCGGCGGAACGAGGTGGTGCTGGCAACGAAGTTCGGCAACGTGCGTGGCCCGGCCGGCGAGCGACTCGGCATCGACGGCCGGCCCGACTATGTGAAGGCGGCCTGCGAAGCCAGCCTGAAGCGGCTGGGCGTCGAGGTGATCGACCTCTATTACCAGCACCGCGTGGATCCGAACGTCCCCATCGAGGAGACCGTCGGTGCGATGGGCCGGTTGGTGGAGCAGGGCAAGGTCCGCTACCTCGGCCTGTCCGAAGCCGCGCCGCAGACCATCCGCCGGGCCCATGCGGAGCATCCCATCGCCGCCCTGCAAACCGAATACTCGCTGTGGAGCCGTGAGCCGGAACAGGAAATCCTGCCGCTCCTGCGTGAGCTCGGCATCGGCTTCGTGCCCTACTCGCCCCTTGGGCGCGGCTTTCTGACCGGGCGTTTCCGCACCGCCGCCGACCTGCCCGAGGACGATTATCGGCGCGACTCGCCGCGCTTTTCGCCTGAGAATTTCGGCCGCAATCTGAAGCTGGTGGATGCGGTGGAGGCCATCGCCCGCCGCAAGGGGGTCAAGGCGTCGCAGATCGCACTGGCCTGGGTTCTGGCGCAGGGGGAGGATGTCGTGCCGATACCGGGCACGCGCCGCATCCCTTATCTGGAAGAGAATGTCGGCGCGCAATCCATCGTACTCACGCGCGAGGAGATGGAAGAGATCGACGACATCTTCCCCGCCGACGCCGCTGCCGGCGCCCGCTATGCCGATGCCGGCATGAAGACGGTCAACCTCTGACGGCAAAGCCGGGCCGGCGCGCCGGACGCGTCGGCCTACTTGCCGCGGCGCTTCAACAGGAAGACCGCCTGCTGGCCGAACAGGTTCCAGAAGGCCCAGGGCAGGCGCATGCCCATGCGCTGCCCGGTGGAATCCAGCGCTATGGCCGATTCCACCTCCGCATCCACCTCGCGCGTCAGGTCGACGAAGTCGCGGATGGTGCAGAAGTGGATGTTCGGCGTGTCGTACCAGCTATAGGCGAGGTTGCGCGTGACGGGCATGCGCCCCTTGGCCAGCAGCGACAGGCGTACCGACCAGTGGCCGAAATTGGGAAAGGACACGACGGCGCGCCGACCGATCCGCAGAAGCTCGCTCAGCACGGCTTTCGGGTTCTGCGTCGCCTGGATCGTCTGCGACAGGATGACGTAGTCGAAGGCGTCGTCCGGATAGTGGACGAGATCGCGGTCGGCGTCGCCCTGGATGACGGAAAGCCCGCGCGCAACCGCCTCGTTGACACCCTGCTGGCTGATCTCCATGCCACGCGCGTCGACGCCGCGCTGGCGCTCCAGCAATGCCAGGAGGCTGCCGTCGCCGCAGCCGACATCCAGCACGCGGCCGCCGCGCTGCACGAGGTCCGCGATCAGCGCAAGATCGACTCGGACATTGGCGTCGGCCGCCACGATCTGGCTCGTCGCCTGGGGTGCTTCCGTGTCGCTCATATCCGTTCCTGTCGCAGCCCCCTGGCCCGTGCGGCGGACGACAGGAACCCATCGACCGCGGCGTAGAACACGGGCTCGTCCAGAAGGAAGGCATCGTGGCCCTTGTCCGTCTGCACCTCGACGAAGGAGACCGAGGCCGCAGCGGCATTCAACGCGTGTACGACGGCGCGGCTTTCCTCCGTCGGAAATAGCCAGTCCGAGGAAAACGACACCAGGCAGAAACGGGTTCTCGTCCGGGCGAAGGCGTCGGCCAGCCGGCCGCCGTAATCGGCGGCGATGTCGAAATAGTCCATCGCGCGGGTAAGGTAGAGATAGGCATTGGCGTCGAACCGGTCGACGAAGCTGGTGCCCTGATGGCGCAGATAGCTCTCGATCTGGAAGTCGGCCTCGAAGCCGAAGCCGAGCGACTCCCTGTCCTGCAGGTTCCGGCCGAACTTGCGCTGCAGCGCGGCCTCCGACAGGTAGGTTACATGGGCGGCCATGCGCGCTACGGCCAACCCCTTGTGCGGCCGCACTCCGCCTTCGATGTAACGCCCGCTCTGCCAGTCCGGATCGGCCATGACGGCCTGCCGCCCGACCTCGTGGAAGGCGATGTTCTGCGAGGAATGGCGCGCGCCGGTGGCGATGGGCAGCGCGCAGAAGACCCGCTCGGGGTAGGCCACGGTCCACTGCAGGCACTGCATGCCCCCCATGGAGCCGCCGATGACGGCGAAGAGCTGGTCGATGCCGAGCCGGTCGATCAGCATCGCCTGCGCCCGCACCATGTCGGCGATCGTCAGCACCGGCAGGTCGAGCGCATAGGGCAGGCCCGTGGACGGGTCGATGCTGGCGGGGCCCGTGGACCCCATGCAGGACCCGATGACGTTGGAACAGACGACGAAATAGCGGTCCGTATCGATGGGCTTGCCCGGCCCGATCAGCGAAGACCACCAGCCCGGCTTGCCGGTGACAGGATTGCGGCTCGCCGCATACTGGTCGCCCGTCAGCGCGTGGCAGACATAGATGGCGTTCGACTTGTCGGCGTTCAGCTCACCCCAGGTCTCGTAGGCGATATCGAAGGGCGACAGCACCTGCCCGGCATCCAGCGCCAGCGGCTGGTCGGCTCCGAAATGCGCCATTTTGCTGGAAGGTTGGCGTGCCTCCCGCAGGCTGAGGCTGGCCACCTCTGTCATGGAGGGAGCGTTCATCGTGTGTCGTACCCGACTGATTCAGGCCCCTCTGCTACCGACATGGCCCCGATAGATCAACGCTTCTTTGCAACCGCTGCGGCAGCTGTGTAGGACTTTCGCCACACGAGGGACCGTCACGCGGGGGAAGGGAAGATATGGCGAACGGGCAGGCGGGCGATGCGACGCGGCTTTCGGAACTGAGGGCCAAGATCGACGCCATAGACGAATCCATCCACCATCTCCTGATGCAGCGGGCGACCGTGATCGACGAGTTGATCGCCGCCAAGGGCACGCAGAAGAACGGCGCGGCCTTCCGCCCCGGCCGCGAGGCGGACATGATGCGCCGTCTTGTCGCCCGGCATCGCGGGCACCTGCCGATCACCGCCGTCGAGCATCTCTGGCGCGAGATCATCTCCACCTTCACCGCACTGCAAGCCCCCTTTGAAGTTGCCGTATCGACGGCCGGCGACGTCGCCGCCGCCGTGGACACGGCGCGGTTCACCTGCGGCTTCTCGGTACCCATGCACCTCGCGGCCGATGCGGCCGGCGTCATCGACCGCGTCGAAAAAGGTGACGACTGGCTCGGCATCGTCATGCTCAAGGAGGCCTCCGGACCGTGGTGGCGGAGGCTCGGCCGCGCGTCCATCGTGGCGCGCCTTCCCTTCATCGAGCAGGATGGCCGCCCCGCCGGCGAGCCCGCCTTGGTGCTGGCGCCGCCACTGGCCGACCCGGTCCCCTTCGAGGTCGAGTGCCATGTGATCGAGGGCGACGGCATAGACCTGGCGGAGGGGTTCACCGTCCTGGCCAGTGCCGAAGGCAGCCGCCTCGTCGCCGGTCCGCGCGGCGTGCCACCGGTTTCGGGCGAGCGGCTGGAAACGCTCGACATTCGCCCGGTCGGGGGCTATGCCGCTCCCTTGCGGGCGTAGCCCGCGCGACGATTTTAAGGATATGACGATGCAGGGCCTGACGAAGGCGCCGGCGCCACGGCCGGGAGTGTTGGACATCGAAGCCTATGTGCCCGGCAAGAGCCACGCGCCGGCCGGTGTCCGCCTGCACAAGCTGTCATCCAACGAAACACCGCTGGGGCCCTCGCCCCACGTCTCCGCCGCGATCGCCGAAGCGAGCCGCCATCTGGAATTGTACCCCGATCCGCAGGCTTCCGCATTGAAGGCGGCGCTGGCCGAGCGCTATGGCCTGAACCCGCAGCGCATCGTCTGCGGCAACGGCTCCGACGAGGTGTTGAGCCTCCTGGCGCAGACCTATCTGCACGATGGCGACGAAGGCATCTACACCGAGCACGGCTTCCTTCTGCACCGGACCGCCATCCTGGCCACCGGGGCAACGGCAGTCATGGCGCCGGAGCGTGACGCGCATGTCGATGTCGACGCGATCCTGGAGCGGGTCACCGCCAGGACGCGCATGGTCTACATCGCCAATCCCGGCAACCCGACGGGCACCTATGTCCCGTTCGACGAAATTCGCCGGCTGCATGCCGGCCTGCCTGCCGACTGCGTGCTGGTGCTGGACGCGGCCTATGCCGAATATGTCCGTCGCAACGACTACGAGGCCGGGATCGAACTCGTGTCGAGCGCCGACAATGTGGTGATGACGCGCACCTTCTCGAAGATTCACGGCCTGGCCTCGCTGCGCGTCGGCTGGATGTATGTGCCGGAAGGCATTGCCGATGCCGTCGAGCGCATTCGCGGGCCCTTCAATCTGAACGCGCTCGGAATCGCGGCCGCAGCGGCGGCGATCCGCGACCGTGCCCATGTGGAGCGCACGGTCGAGCACAATAACGGCTGGATCGTGCGGCTGACGGAGGCCTTCGAGGGACTTGGCCTTCGCGTCAGCCCCAGCGTCACCAACTTCGTGCTGATCCACTTTCCGCAAACGCCCGGCAAGGGCGCGGCGGAGGCGGATGCCTTCCTGACCGAGCGCGGCTATATCCTGCGCCGCGTCGGCGGCTACGGGTTCCCCAACGCGCTTCGCATGACGATCGGCAGCGACGAGGCCAATGAAGGCGTCGTCGCGGCGTTGACCGAGTTCCTGGGCCGATGAGCGAACCTCTTTTCGAACGCGTCGCGCTGATCGGCATCGGGCTGATCGGCTCTTCCATCGCCATCAACGCCAGGCAGCGCGGGCTGGCGCGGCATGTGGCCATCGCCACCCGCCGCCCGGAAACGCTGGCGCGCGCCAGAGAGCTTGCGCTGGGCGACAGCTATCACGCCGATTTCGCCGAAGCGGTGTCGGGCGCGGACCTCGTCATTCTGTGCGTGCCGGTCGGCGCCTGCGGCGCGGTATCCGCGCTCATTGCGCCAAGCCTAGCCAAGGGCGCCATCGTCAGCGATGTCGGCTCGGTGAAGGGCTCCGTCGTGGATGCGATGCGTCCCAACCTGCCGGCACACGTGCACTTCGTGCCGGGCCACCCGATCGCGGGTACGGAGCAGTCCGGCCCGGATGCCGGCTTCCTCGAACTGTTCGAGAACCGCTGGACGATCCTGACCCCGGTCGAGGGCACGGACGATGCGGCGGTGCAGCGGCTGCGCGCCTTCTGGGAAGGCATGGGCTCCATGGTGGAGACGATGACGCCGGAGCACCACGACCTGGTGCTGGCCATCGTCAGCCACGTGCCCCACCTCATCGCCTTCAATATCGTCGGCACGGCGGCGGACCTCGAAACGGTGACGCAATCCGAGGTCATCAAGTTTTCGGCTTCCGGCTTCCGGGATTTCACCCGTATCGCGGCGTCCGACCCGACGATGTGGCGCGATGTCTTCCTGACCAATCGCGACGCCGTGCTGGAGATGCTGGCGCGGTTCTCGGAAGACCTCGCATCGCTGCAACGCGCCATCCGCTGGGGCGACGGGGACGCCCTCTTCGACCTCTTCACCCGCACGCGCGCCATCCGGCGATCGATCATCGCAGCCGGACAGGATACGGCCGACGCCGATTTCGGCCGCCAGCCGCACCGTCGCGATAGCTGGAACGAAGCCGCGGGGACGGATAATAAGGTTCGCTGACCAGCGTTCGGTCGGCGGGGAGACAGCAATGACGACGACAGCCGCAGTCAAGGGCACGACGCAGACATTACCCATCATCGTGGCGGTCAGTCTCTGCCACATGCTGAACGACATCATGCAATCGCTGCTCCCGGCAATCTATCCGCTGCTGAAGGTCGAGTTCGACCTGACCTTCGCGCAGATCGGCTTCCTGACCCTCGCCTTCCAGATCACCGCCTCGCTGCTGCAGCCCGCCGTCGGCATCATCACCGACAAGCGCCCGATGCCTTACTCCCTGCCGTTCGGCATGGGATCGACGCTGATCGGCCTGATCCTCCTGTCGCAGGCGCACACCTATCCGATGCTGGTGTTCGGCGCCTGCCTGATCGGCTTCGGCTCGGCCATCTTCCATCCGGAGGCTTCGCGCGTCGCACGCCTCGCCTCGGGCGGGCGCTTCGGCTTTGCACAATCCTTCTTCCAGGTCGGCGGCAATGCCGGCTCGGCGGCCGGTCCCTTGCTGGCTGCCTTCATCGTGGTGCCGAACGGACAGAAGAGCGTCGCGCTGTTCGCCATCGTCGCGCTGCTGGGGATGTTGATCCTGTCGTGGACGGCGCGCTGGTACGCCGCCCAGCAACGGGCCATGCGCGGCCGCCCGGCTGCCTCCCAGGCGCTGCCGCTGCCGCGCAACACGGTGGTGATGGCCATCGTCATCCTCGTGGCGCTGACCCTGGTGAAGAACGTCTACATGGCCAGCTTCTCCAGCTACTTCACCTTCTACGTCATCGACCGCTTCGGTCTCGGCATCCAGAGCGCGCAGCTGATGTTGTTCCTGTTCCTGGCCTCGGCGGCGGTGGGCACGCTGGTCGGCGGCCCCTTCGGCGACCGGTTCGGCGCCCGCTTCGTCATCTGGTTCTCGATCCTCGGCGTCATCCCGTTCGCCCTGCTGCTGCCCTATGCCAACCTGTTCTTCACGGGCGTTCTGGCTGCCATCATCGGCCTCGTGCTGGCCTCGGCGTTTCCGGCCATCGTGGTCTTTGCGCAGGAGCTGCTGCCCGGCCGTATCGGCTTCGTGGCCGGGCTGTTCTTCGGCTTCGCCTTCGGCGCGGGCGGGCTGGGCGCGGCCATGCTGGGCGGGCTGGCGGACAGCCAGGGCATCGACACGGTCTATACCCTCACGTCCTACCTGCCGCTGCTGGGCCTCGTCACCATCCTGCTGCCGAAAGTGGACCGGCCGGCCGAGTGACCCTCAGTACCCGGATCGTGCCAGCGCCTCCAGCCGCTCGCGATCCAGCGTCGCGAAGTCCAGCGCCGGCAGGAGGTCGTTGTCGGCGGTCAGGTCTCGCCCGGCAGCCGCGGAGAAGATGGCGATCCCGGCCTCATGCAGCGTCGCCGGGCGGCCGACCACGCGGCCCAGCAGCGCCGTCGGATACAGGCCGAAGGGCACGTCCTCGTAGATGTAGCGACTGTCCATCGTCGACGGGCCGGACGTCACATGGCCGTTGCGGAACATTTCCTGATTCATCGTCGACACGTCGTTTTCCGGTACATGGAACGACAATGAGAAATGCTGGCGCACGGTGCGGACGGAAAGCCCGAAGCTTTCGGCGATGGCCAGCCGCTCGGCATCCAGCGCCTCGATGAAGCGGCCCACCGCCGGGGTAACGTGCTCCGCCTGCCCCCAGGTTTCGCCCTTTTCCATGCGCGTCAGGTTGAGCAGCGCGATGCCGAGGTGATTCTGCGGGTTCAGGTTGGACAGCGCGATGGCCATCAACCCGTCACGCGGCACGAAGCGGTCGCCGAACAGCTCCGTCAATAAGCCGACGGCCGATTCGCCATCCCAGGCGCCGAGCGTCGCGTAGTCGATCTTCTTGCGGAGCGTTGAGACGTTCACCGCTTCGTCGCCCGCCATGCGGCCCGTCGTCAACGTCGTGCCCCAGACGATCATCGGCACCGATACGCCGCGTGCCGCAAGCAGCCTGGAAAGATACAGCGCGCCGAACGAGGCGTGCGAGCTGAAGATCACCGGTTGACCATCAACGAGATGGGGCGCCACGGCGTCCAGCACCATGCGGTGGCCATTGGCCGGCAGGGCCACCAGCACGGCATCCTTTCCGGATACGGCCTCTGCGGCATTCGCCGCCACGGATACCGCGAACGTGCCCTCGATGCCGCCCTTGGCCGTCAACGGCGCGCCTTCGCCCAGCCCACCCAGGCGGCGGCCCGAGGGCGACCAGAGGGTCGGCTCATGGCCGTTCTGCGCAAGATAGGCGGCAGCTCCGCTGGCGATCGCGCCCGCACCCAGAATTCCGATCTTCATAATTAACCCTTAATGCCGGTTTTGACATGGCAGCCCATTGCTGGGTGCACATTGTGCAACTAAAGGTTTGTGCATAATCTGAGCAACAGGATTTCGATCAGGAGATGTCGGGATGGTTTTCGAACGGCCGAGCAGACGCACCACCCTGAAGCTTCTGGGGGGCGCCGCGGGCGTCCTGGCGGCCCCTTACATAATCCGCCCCCGTCCGTCCTGGGCCCAATCGAATACGCTGAACATCACCACCTACGACAAGTTCATCCCGCAGGATTTCCTGGACCGGTTCCAGAGCGAGACCGGCATCAACGTGCAGATCCGCCTGACAGACGATCAGGGCAAGCAGTACAATCTGCTGGCGGCCGAGGGAGCCAACCCGACGACGGACATCGTCACCGTGGTCGGCCATCGCTATTCGCAGTTCCTGAGCAGCAACCTCCTCGCGCCCATCGATACGGCCCGCATCGCCAGCTGGCAGAACCTGATCCCCTCCTATCAGGACGCACCGTGGCTGCGCATCGACGGCTCGATCTGGGGCCTGCCCATCCTGGCCGGCTTCGAGTGCCTGGCGCGCAACACCGACTATGTCGAGGATGTCGACAGCTGGAGCGTGATGTTCGACGAGGAGAACAAGCAGGCGACCTCCTACATCGTCAGCGACTTCCTCTCCATCACCATGAAGTACCTCGGCGACGACGGCGATTACGTCACCTATGTCGACAAGCCGGAAGAGGCCCTGGCCGCCACGAACAAAGCGCGCGATTTCCTGATCCAGAACAAGGACAAGGTGCGCCGCTACTACGACGCCGGGTCCGAAGTGCAGCAGATGTTCATCAACGAGGACATCTACGTCGCACAGGCCTGGTCCGGGCCGATCTCCAAGCTGATCATGGACGGTCATCCGATCGCCCAGTCGGTGCCGAAGGAAGGCACCTACGGCTTCGTCTATACGTTCAACGTGGTGAACAACGCGGCCAATGCCGACAATGCGTACAAGTTCCTGGAGGCCATCGCCGCCTCACCGGAAGTGGGTGCTGCGATGACCCGCCAGTCGGGCTTCACCTCGACCTTCGCGGGCGTCGACACGATCCTGGACGAACGGGAGCGGGCCGCGTCCGTGCTGCCGCCCGAGCAGGTCGAGCGGATCACCTTCTTCTCGACCGTCAATCGCGACATGAAGAACCAGATGCTCGACCGCGCCGTGGCCGAGATCAAGGCGGCCTGACATCGTGAACATGCAGGAAGAAGCCCACGCCGGCCCGGCGCCCGGAGTCGCGGCGCCGACCAAGGCGCGGTATTCCACAGGCTGGGGTCGGCTGATCGCCTCCCCCCTGTACCGCGCCACGCTCGGAAGCCTCAGCGACAGCCGCGCGGGGCGGCTGCTGCTTCTCTGCGCCGTCCCGCTGATATGGCTGGTGGTTTTCGATCTGGGACCGGTGTTCCAGCTCGCGCGCATCAGCCTCATGAGCCAGTACCCGATCGTGCACGAAGGCGGGTCTGCCTTGACGCTGGACAATTTCCGCGTCTTCTTTGCCGAACCGCTCTACTTCACGCCCCTGATCAGGTCGGTGATCTTCGCCTTCGCGGTCACCGCCGTCACCCTGCTGGTCGTCTATCCGGTTGCCTACTACATCGCCAAGATCGTCAAGCCGGAAAACCGGACGCGGGCCCTGCTCCTGCTGCTCGTCCCCTTCTGGGCGGGCGAGATCATCCGCACCTACGCGGTGATCATGCTGCTCGCCAATCGCGGCGCCATCAATTTCGCGCTGCGCGAGATGGAGCTGATCACGCGGCCCATCCCGATGCTCTACAATTACTATTCGCTGTCCTTCGGCATGATCTACCTGGTCTGCCTCTATATGTTGCTGCCGCTCTACTCGGCGCTCGAGAAGATCCCGACGCCGCTGCTGCATGCGGCGGCAGACCTTGGAGCCGGACCCTTCACCCGGTTTCGGCGCATCATCCTGCCCTTGTCGAAGGACGGCATCGTCTCTGGCTGCTCGCTGGTCTTCCTGACGACGATCGGCGTCTTCGCAACGCCCATCCTGCTGGGCGGCCCATCCACCGGCCTGTTCCCCGAAACCATCGCCTCCTTCTTCCACGGTGCCAGCGACCGCTGGCCAGTCGGGGCGGCGATGTCGGTGGTCATGCTGGTTCTTTCCCTCGGCATCGCCGGACTGTTCATGCGCATCGTCGGCCGCCGCACGGTGAGGTTCAGCTGATGGGACGCCGCGCCGACGGGCCGCGCCTGGCCCTTTCCGCCGTATACTGGCTGTTCGTGCTGTATCTTCTGGGTCCGCTGCTCCTGATGACGGCGCTGAGCTTCAAGGACGCGAACTTCATCGCCTTTCCCATCGGCGACGTGACGCTGGGCTGGTACATGCAGGTGGTGCAGGACCAGCAATTCCTGTCGGCGCTCTGGTACTCCATCCTCATCGCCGTCGCGGTGACGCTGGTGTCCACCGTCGTCGGCGTCTGGATCGCCATGCTGATATCGGCCGAGGGCATCTGGCTGCGCACCCTCATCTTCGCGCTGGCCTGCCTGCCCGCCGTGGTGCCGGGGATGATCTCGGCCATTTCGATCCGCATTTTCGTCGCGACCCTGGACATTCCCACCGGCACGGGCGCCATCATCCTCGGCCACAGCATCCACGCCGTGCCCTTCGTGATGATCATGGCCCTGACCCGGCTGCGCACCATGCCGCCCAATCTCGTGGACGCCGCGCGCGATCTTGGGGCGGACGGCTTCGTCGCCTTCTGGCGCATCACGCTGCCCTACCTCAAGCCGGCGATTTATGGCGGCATGGTCTTCGCCGCGCTGCTGTCGATCGACGACTTCGTGCGTACCTTCTTCCTGGGCGGGTATCGCACCACCATCCCGATGCTCATGTTCGCCAAGCTCCAAAGCGGCCTGAGCCCCGACATCAATGCCATGGCGACGCTGATCCTGATCGCCACCGCCGTCGTCGGCCTCTATGCAGAGTATGCGACGCGCCGGGCAAGGAGCCGCTGAATGAGCAATGTCGCGCAGTTCGTCGACGTCACCAAACTGTATGGCGGGGTCAAGGCCGTCGATGGCTTGAACCTGTCCATCGAGGAAGCCCAGTTCGTTACGTTGCTCGGCCCGTCGGGCTGCGGCAAATCCACGACGCTGCGCATGCTGGGCGGCTTCGAGACGCCCGAGCAGGGGCGCATCCTCCTGTCGGGCAAGGACGTGACGCGCGTCCCGCCCAACCGGCGCAACGTCAACATCGTTTTCCAGGACTACGCGCTGTTTCCGCACATGAACGTGCGGCAGAACATCGCCTTCGGCCTGGAACTGAAGGGCCTCGATTCCACCGCCATAGACCGCCGCGTGCGCGAACTGCTCGACATGGTGGAGCTTGGCGCCTTCGCGGTGCGCATGCCGACCGAACTGTCCGGCGGCCAGCGCCAGCGCGTGGCGCTGATCCGCGCCCTGGCACCGGACCCCGACGTGCTGCTGCTGGACGAGCCCCTGTCGGCGCTGGACGCCAAGCTGCGTCACCAGATGCAGGTGGAGCTGAAGAGCATCCAGAAGCGGACCGGCAAATCCTTCCTGTTCGTCACCCACGACCAGGAGGAGGCGTTGACCATGTCGGACGTCGTCGTGGTGATGAACAAGGGCCGCATCGAGCAGATGGGCGGTCCGGAAGAGCTGTATCGCAACCCGCAATCGCGCTTCGTCGCCAATTTCATCGGAGACACCAACCTGATCGCCGGCCAGGTCGGCGGCAGGGTGGGCGACAGGGTTTCTCTGAAGTGGGGCTCCCGCCGCCTTCTGGCGCGGGCCGGCGCGACCCCGCCGGCCGACGGTGCAGAGGCGGAGGTGGCGGTGCGGCCGGAGGCGATAACCCTGTCGACATCCGCGCCGGCACTCGACAATGCGTTCCAGGCCAGCGTCCGCGAGCGCATCTTCAAGGGCAGCCATCTCCTGCTTTCCGTGGCGCTGGATGACGGCGCCACGCTGGAGGTCATGGCCGATCCGGCCAGCGCTTCCAGGCTGGACGACGGGCCCTTGTGGGTTGGCTGGGCGGCGGAGGATGCCGTCGTACTGCCCAGGGCCGCGGAGGCATGATGCCGACACCGGACGAACAGGATCTCCTTCCCGATGCGGCGGCCCGGCTGGAGCGGTTGCAGGAGCGCCTTGCGGAAGATCTGGCGCTGCTGAACTATCCGCTTGCCAATTGGGTGCCGCCGCGCACCTCCGCCGATGGCCGCCCGGTATCGGACGTGGTGGTGATCGGGGCGGGCATGTGCGGCCTGGTGGCCGGCTTCGGCCTGCTGCGCGCAGGTATCTCCAACATCCGGATCGTGGATCGCGCCCCCGCCGGGCGCGAGGGACCATGGGTCACCTATGCGCGGATGGAGACGCTGCGCTCTCCCAAGCAGCTTCTCGGCCCGGCCTACGGCATGGCGTCGCTGACGTTCCAGGCCTGGTACAGGGCAACCCGGGGCGATGCCGCATGGGATGCCCTCTTCCGCATCCCCCGTCCGATGTGGATGGATTACCTCGCGTGGTATCGCAAGGCATTGGCCCTGCCGGTCGAAAGCGGCGTCGACGTGACGCGCATCGCGCCGCGCGACGACGGGCTGTTCGAGCTGGAGGTCGCGGGCGGCGCCGGCGAGGCGATCCTGGCACGCCGCGTGGTCATGGCCGGCGGCCGCGAGGGCCTTGGCCGCCCGACCATTCCGGATTTCGTCGATGGGCTGCCGCGCAGCCGTTGGGCACATTCGTCCGAAACGATCGATTTCGACGCCCTCGCCGGCAGGCGCGTCGTCGTCATCGGCGTCGGTGCCTCGGCGGTGGACAATGCCGCGACGGCGCTGGAAGCCGGCGCGCGCGAAGTGCGACTTCTGGCACGCCGGCCGGCGATGCCCACCGTCAACAAATTGATGGGCGTCGGCTCCTATGGGCTGACGGCAGGCTTCCCGACGCTGTCGCCGGAATGGCGCTGGCGCATCATGGCCTATTCCAACCGCCAGCAGACACCCGCTCCCAGCAATTCGACACGCCGCGTCAGCCGGCACTCCAACGCCTATTTCCACTTCTCGGCCGGCATCGCCCGCGCGGAGGAGGCGGATGGACAAATCGTGCTGACGACGGTGTCGGGCCGGCGCTTCACCACCGATTTCGTCATCCTCGGCACGGGCTTCACCGTGGATGTGCGGTCGCGGCCGGAGATCGCCGACTTTGCCGGCTCCATCGCCACCTGGGGAGAGCGGTTCACCCCGCCGCCCGAGGATGCCGACGCATCGCTGGCCGCGTTTCCCTGGCTTGCGGAGGATTTCTCCTTCACCGAGAAATCGCCGGGCATGGCGCCTTTCCTCAAGCGGTTGCACTGCTTCAATTTCAGCGCATCGCTGAGCCTCGGCAAGGTTTCGGGCGACATACCCGCCATCAGCGAAGGCGCACAATGGTTGGCGCGCGGCATTTCGGCGGCGCTGTTCGACGACGACATCGACATCCATTGGCAGGCGCTTCTGGCCTACGAGAAGCCGGAACTTGTCGGCGACGAATGGACGGATGCGGACGCCGGGCCGGCACCGGCGGCGCGCTCGGCCTGAGGCCGGGCCGCGGGAAACAGGACAAGGAAGAACGACAATGGAAGACGCCATCGACAGGATCGCCTCCATCGCGGAGGGATCGAACCTGTTCGACCTGCGCGGCGAACGCGAGACGATCCTGCGCCTCAGCCAGACGAGTTTCGTCGCCAGCCTGACGCCGCAGGACGAGGGCGACCTGCCCAAGGCGATGCGCGCCGCCCTTGCGGCCCGCATGGCGCGGCTGCTGCGGGACGACGCCGCTGCCGCCCTCTATGACGGGATGATCGGCGATGCCGGGGCAGACGTGCGTGCACTGGCCGACCCTGCCCATGTGCCGGAGGACGCGCGGTTGGCCGTGATGGCCGCGCGCGCCGACAAGCTGACCTTGCGGCCCGAAACCGCGACGCGCGGCGATGTGACCGCGTTGGAGGAAGCCGGCCTGTCGACCCGGACGATCGTCTCGCTGACCGGGCTGATCGCCTTCGTCAACTACCAGCTGCGCGTCGCCGCCGGACTGCGCGCCTTGAAGGGGAACTGACATGAGCCGGAGCCTTACCGATTTCACGCTGGACCCGGTCGGCTGGCGGCCCTACGTGCAGCCGGTTTCGCTGGATGCGGCCACCGACGCGCAGAAGGATGCGCTCAAGGTCACGCCCTCGAACCGCAAGATCTCGGATTACGTGCTGGTGCTGGCGCATGACCCCGAGATGCTCGCTGAGCGCACACCCCTCTTCAACGACATCATGTATGCGCCGGGCGGCCTGTCGCGCGGCGAGCGCGAGCTCGGCTCGCTCGCTGCGTCGGTGCTGAACCACTGCATCTATTGCGCCTATGTCCACGCCACGCGCTATATCGGCGAAACCGGCCAGCGCGCGGTGGTCGATGCCATCTATGCCGACAAGGACAAGGCCGCGCTGCCGGATCGGGAGCAGGCGATCCTCGATTATTCCGTCAAGCTGACGCGCGCGCCCCACGATCTTTCGGAGGCCGACACGCAATCCCTGCGCGACGTCGGCCTGTCGGATCTTGAGATCCTCGACCTGATCCACGCCGTGGCGATCTTCGGGTGGGCAAACCGGCTGATGCACACCTTGGGCGAAGCGATCGAAGGGTGACAGCCGACCTGCCGGACCGCGATGGCAAGGGCGTGGAAGGCAGGGTCGCGCCGCGCCCGTTTGCCGTCACGCACCGCTCCGTCCTGGCGATAGCCCTGCCGATGATGCTGACACACCTGTCGACGCCGCTGGTGGGGCTGGTGTCCACCGGCGTCATCGGACAACTCGGCAATGCCGCGCTGGTAGGCGGCGTCGCCCTGGCCGCCGTGATCTTCGACGTCGTCTTCGTATCGTGCAACTTCCTGCGCGGAGCCACGACCGGTTTCACCGCACAGGCGGTCGGCGCCGGCGACAAGACGGAAGAGCAGACGATGCTGGCGGGCGGCATCCTGATGGCCCTTGCCATCGGCCTCTCCCTCCTGGTGCTGCAGGCGCCCATCGGGCGGTTCGGCCTGTCGCTGCTGGGCGCGGACGGCGCCGTGGCGGACGCGGCGCAAACCTATTTCGCCATTCGTGTGTGGTCCGCCCCGTTCGTCCTGTTCAACTACGTCGTCTTCGGCTGGATTCTCGGACGCGGCGAAGCCTTCCTTGCCCTCGCCCTGCAGACGCTGCTCAACGGCCTCGGCATCGGCCTTGCCCTGTGGCTGGTGCTGGGCCAGGGGCAGGGCGTTGCCGGCGCAGCATGGGCGACGCTGGTGGCGGAGGCGGTCACGACGCTGGCCGGCGCCGCCATCGTCCTTCTCAGGACCGACCGGCGGCATTGGCATCCGGCCCTGCTGCGGGACGGCTCCCGGGTGCGAAGGCTGTTCGGCGTCAACGCCGACATGATGGTGCGCTCCATCGCGCTGCTTCTCGGCATCTCCTTCTTCACGCGGGAGAGCGGACAGTTCGGCACGGATGTTCTGGCCGCCAACACCATCCTGCTGCGCTATTACTTCCTGGCGGTGTCCTTCCTCGACGGCGTGGCAGCCGCGGCCGAACAGTTGGCCGGCCGCTCCGTCGGCGCGCGTTACCGGCCCGCCTTCGAGCGGACGGTGCGGCTGACGACGCTTTGGGGCGTCGGCTTCGCGGCCGCCATGGCGGCGGCCATTCTTTTTACGGGCCCTTCGGTCATCGCATTGATGGCGCCGACACCGGCGGTCGAGGCCGCCGCCCTCACCTTCCTGCCCTGGGCGGTGGCGTTGCCTTTGTCGGGCGTCATCGCCTTCCAGATGGACGGCATCTTCATCGGGGCGACGTGGTCGCGCGAGATGCGCAACATGATGCTGGCGTCCCTTGCCATCTACATGGCGGCGGAAGCGGTGCTGACGCCCCATTGGGGCAATCATGGCCTGTGGCTGTCGCTGCTCGTCTTCCAGGGTGCACGCAGCATCTTCTTCCGGCTCTGGATGATCCGCCTGGTTCCACGCACCTTTGCCTGACGGACGATCAACCGGCGGTGTACAGGGAGGATCGCAGATACTGCGAAAACGAGACGCATCGCATCTCCTTTCGACGATCGGGGGAGCCGACCCACATATTGCAAGGCAGGCCTTCCCGAAGCGCATGGCCGATCCATTGTAAGTCGGTGGAACCTTCAGGATAACACCCCGGATCGGACGCAACGGAAAGGCGGCGCATATGAAGCAGGATTCAGGCAAGAGCCCCGGCAACCGGTCGGGCCTTCTGACGATCAGCCGCCGCCAGCTTCTGGGGGGCGCGATGGCCGGTGCGGCGGTCGCCACGCTTCCCGCCTGCGGGGCGCCGGCGGTCGAGGCGGACCGCACCGTGGATGTCGTGCTGATCGGTGGCGGCGTCATGAGCGCCACCCTCGGTGCCCTGCTGCGGCAACTCGAACCCGGCTGGTCGATCGAGATGTTCGAGCGTCTCGATGCCGTCGGGCTTGAAAGCTCCAACGCTTGGCACAACGCCGGGACCGGCCATTCGGCGCTGTGCGAGCTCAACTATACGCCGGAAGACGAAGACGGAAACATCGACGTCGCGCGTGCTGTCCAGATCAACGAATCCTTCCAGGTTTCGCGGCAGTTCTGGTCATCGATGATCACCCGTGGCGTTCTTCAGAATCCGCGCAGTTTCATCAATGCCACGCCCCACATGAGTTTCGTCTGGGGTGAGGAGGATGTGGATTTCCTGCGCCGCCGCCATGCTGCGCTGGTGGAACAGCCCTTGTTCACGGGCATGCGCTTTTCCACCGATCCGGTGGAGATCCATCAGTGGGCACCGTTGCTGATCGAGGGTCGCGATACCACCCAGCCGATCGCAGCGACATGGTCTGGCCTCGGCACCGATGTCGATTTCGGTGAACTGACCCGCCAGTATGTCGCCCATCTCCAGTCAGCCGACAACTTCGGTCTGCAGCTCTCCAGCGAAGTCGAAGGCCTGGAGCGCAATCCGGACGGCACCTGGAAGGTCATCTATGCGGCCACGAACGGGTCCGACCGCAGGGCGGTGAATGCCCGCTCGGTCTTCATCGGCGCCGGCGGTGCGGCAATCCTTCTGCTGCAGGAAAGCGCCATTCCGGAAGCGGACTCCTATGGCGGCTTTCCGGTCGGCGGCTCCTTCCTCGTCAACCGCAACCCGGTGCTTGCCGATCGTTACCTTGCCAAGGCCTACGGAAAGGCGGCGGCCGGCGCGCCGCCCATGTCGGTGCCGCATCTCGATACGCGGGTGATCGACGGCGAGCGCGCATTGCTGTTCGGCCCGTTTGCGACGTTCTCGACCAACTTCCTGATGGAAGGGTCGCGGCTCGACCTCCTGTCGTCCGTGCAGACCACCAATATCGGCCCGATGGTGCATGTCGGGATGGATGAGTTCGGTCTGGTGCAGTATCTGGTCGGCGAAGTGCTCCAATCGCAGGAAGACCGAATAGAGGCGCTCCGTGCCTATTTCCCGGATGCGGTGGCGGACGAGTGGACGCTCGTCCAGGCCGGCCAGCGGGTGCAGATCATCGATCGCGACGAATCCGGTCGCGGAAATCTCGAGTTCGGCACGCGCATGGTGGTGGCCGAAGACGGCAGCATCGCCGCCCTTCTCGGCGCATCGCCCGGTGGCTCGACCGCGCCGTCCATCATGCTGGACGCCCTTCAGGAAATGTTCCCCGACCGGTTCGCCACGCCCGAATGGCAGGCCACGATCCGAGAGATCGTGCCCAGCTTCGGCACGCAGTTGAACTCGCAGCCGGATCTTTTCCGCTCGCTGCTGTCACAAACCACCGCGACCCTGCAACTGGAGCTGCCGGACCACCTGCCTGAACCGGCCTGAACGGAACCCGGCCTGGCGGCGCGGATCAGCCGCGCCGCGCCGCCTCGATGGCCGCGACGTCGATCTTCCCCATGGGCATCATGGCCGCGAAGACGCGCTTCGCCTCCTCGCCGCCGGCTGCCATCGCCTCTGTCAGCACGCGCGGCGTGATCTGCCAGGATATGCCCCATCTGTCCTTGCACCAGCCGCATCGGCTCTCCTGCCCGCCATTGCCGACAATGGCGTTCCAGTAGCGGTCGGTCTCTTCCTGGTCGTCGGTGGCGATCTGGAAGGAGAATGCCTCGCTGTGCCGGAACGTCGGCCCGCCGTTGAGGCCGATGCAGGCAATGCCGACGACCGTGAAATCCACCGTCAGGACGTCACCCGCCTTGCCGGAGGGGTAGTCGCCCGGCGCGCGGTATACCGCCGCCACGCGGCTGTCCGGGAACGTTTCGGCATAGAAGCGCGCCGCCTCCTCGGCGTCATTGACGTACCAGATGCAAACTCTGTTCTTGTCGGTTGGCATGTCGAAAACCTCGTCTCTTCCCATAAAAGGTTTATATCAACATATCTGATGGCTGTCGACCGGGCAGCGGAACCTTGCCGTAGGCGGCAACCCGGCAGCGCCGGGCTGCAGCCGCCGTTACCCTGCGACCGGCGGATCGAGCCGCGCGAAGCCCTCCTGCCGGCGATACGGAAAATGCGGGTATGGGGCGGTCACCGCGCTGGCTTCGTCCAGCCTTGCCACCTGGTCGGCCGTCAGGCTCCAGCCGACCGCACCCAGGTTCTGCCGAAGCTGGTCCTCGTTACGCGCGCCGATGATGACCGAGGAAACGGTCGGCCGCCGCAGCAGCCAGTTGAGGGCGATCTGCGGTACGGTCTTGCCCGTTTCCCCGGCAATTCCGTCGAGCGCGTCGACCACGCGATACAGATGTTCGTCGTCCACGGGCGGGCCGAACTCGGCTGTCGCATGCAGCCGGCTACCATCGGGCAACGGCATCCCGCGACGGATCCTGCCGGTCAGCCTGCCCCAGCCGAGCGGGCTCCAGACCATCGCCCCAAGGCCCTGATCGTCGCCCAGCGGCATCAGATCCCATTCGTAATCGCGCCCGACCAAAGAGTAGTAGACCTGGTTGACGACATAGCGCGGCCAGCCATAGCGGTCGGCGACGGCCAGCGATTTCATGATCTGCCAGCCGGAGAAGTTGGATACGCCTACATAACGCACCTTGCCGGCGCGCACGAGCGTATCGAGTGTCGAGAGCACTTCCTCGACCGGCGTACCGGCATCGAAGGCGTGAAGCTGCAGGATATCGATATAGTCGGTCTGCAGGCGGCGCAGCGCATCCTCGACGGCTCGGATCAGCCGGAACCGCGATGAGCCTGCATCGTTCGGCCCATCGCCCATCGGCAGGCTGGTCTTGGTGGAGATCAGGACGGTATCGCGCCGCCCCTTGATCGCCTCGCCAAGCACGGTCTCGGAAGCCCCGTTCGAATAGACATCCGCGGTGTCGAACAGATTAACGCCGGCCTCCAGACATATGTCCACGAGGCGGCTGGCCTCCGACGTGTCGGAGCGGCCCCAATTGCCGAACAATGGGCCGGAGCCTCCGAAGGTACCGCCACCGAAGCTGAGGACCGGCACCTTGAGACCGGATTTGCCGAGTGACCGATAGTCCATGGGAAGGCTCCTGGGTGATAGGCCGGAACAGTCAGGACAAAATAGACCCTCCCATGGCGCTGACGTAGACGGCGTAGTGGAACATCATCTATGAACTGAATTCACAGATTGGCGATCAGGTCGGGGCGGGCAGGATGGGCAGTCTCAATCATAACCGCTCCGGCGAGATGGACATGTTCGTCCGCGTGGTCGAACTTGGCGGCTTTTCACCCGCCGCGCGGGCCGCGCGCATGACGCCGTCGGCGGTCAGCAAACTGATCGCCCGGCTGGAAGCGCGCCTGGGTGCACGCCTGCTGAGCCGCTCGACGAGACGAGTTCAGCTTACGCCGGAAGGTTGTGCCTTCTACGAACGGGCAACGCGCATCCTGGCCGATATCGAAGATGCGGAACGCGCGGCGGGCGCAGGTGAACAGGCGGTGGGCCGCGTGCGGGTCAATACCAGCGCCTCCTATGCCAACCATATCCTCGCGCCGATCCTGCCGGCTTTCATGGCGGAGCATCCGGGCGTCACACTCGATATCGTACAGACCGATGCCGTGGTCGACCTGGTAGCCGAGCGCGCAGACGTGGCGATCCGGGCAGGGCCATTGAAAAGCTCCAGCCTCGTGGCGCGCAAGCTTGGCGAGACGGCGCTGATGATCGTGGCCGCGCCCTCCTATCTCGATCGCTGGGGCGAACCTCGCTCCATCGCCGATCTCGAGGCACATAATTGTCTTGGATTCGGCTATGCCCGTGCCGTCGATGGCTGGCCGCTCCGCGGCAACGGCGGAACCGTGGTGGTGCCCGCGACAGGACGGGTGCAGGCAAGCGACGGAGAGGGCCTGCGTCATCTGGCTCTGTCTGGCGTCGGCCTTGCCCGGCTTGCTGCGTTCACCCTGCGCGAAGACATCGCCGCCGGACGACTCGTGCCGGTTCTCGGCGATCTCGATACGGGTGAGAGGGAAACCTTCCACGCCGTCTATGTCGGCCAGGGCGGCCCCCTGCCCTCGCGGGTGCGGGAGCTGCTCGACTTTCTCGCCGGGAACGGCAGGGTCTCCTGACAGGCCTGATTTTTCACTTCAGATCACGTACATCTTGAATGTGTACGAAATCCAGGAGGGCGGAGATGCCTCGCGCCGCCGTAGACGATAACAAGCGTATGAACCTGCGGGTCTCGCCGGAAACGAAGGCCAGGCTCGTGCGCGCCGCTGCGCTGCGCAACACCGACTTGACCAACGTCGTTACGCAGACCGCCTTGCGTGAAGCCGAAGCTGTGATCGAGGCGGCCGAAGTCGTTCACCTGACGGCGCGCGACCATGTGCGCGTGCTGGCATTGCTGGAAAATCCACCCAAGCCCACCGCGAAGCTGCGGTCAGCGATAACGGCCCTGCCTGATACTTTATGACGCCGCCCGCCTGGAGCGAGGAAGCAACCGCAAAATCCCATGATCGTCAAAGCCTCGATTGCGGCGATCCGGCGATGAACGACTTCTTCCGGCGCTATGCGCGTCAAAGCCACGAACAGAAAGCCTCGAAAACCTTCTGTGCGATCGACGCTTCCACGCCCGGCCGTGTGCTGGGCTTCTACACTGTTGCCCCCGCTTCCGTGATGTAGGCAAGCGTGCCGGCATCGATGAAGAAGCGGCTGGCCCGGCACGAAATCGCCGGGTTCAAGCTGGCAAGGATCGCAACCGACATGTCCGTAGCGGGCCACGGTCTGGGCGGTCAGCTTCTCGCCGCCGAGGCCGGCGGTGTGCTGCTGATCATCGACACCAGGAGCGAGCCCGCAGCAAAATGGTGTGCCAGCTACGGAGCCGAGCCGCTGGAGAACCAGCCTCTCGCGCTGGTCATGCCACTCGCTCCATTCGCCGCCGACCTCAAGGCCAGGGGCCTTCTCTGATGGTTGCCCGAGCCGGCAGCTTCCAAGGCTCGGCCATAAAAGCAGAAAGGCCCCGCCCGGCGTGTCGCGCCGGGCGGGGCCCTTGAACTGCGTGGTCGATGCTCAAGGCTGGGATCAGTGGGCCCCAGAAGCCGCGCCGCGGCGGAACAGGAAGGCCACTCCCCTGGACAGGATCGGCCAGACAAGAAGCAGGATCGCCAGCCCCATGATGGTTCCGACAAGCGCATTGGACCAGAAGATGGACAAGGATCCGCCCGAGTAGAGCATGGACTGGCGGAAGGCGTCCTCGGCCTTGTCGCCCAGAACCATGGCCAGCACCAGCGGTGCGATCGGATAGTCCAGCCGCTTGAAGATGTAGCCGACGATGCCGAAGGCGACGGCCATGAGCACGTCGAACTCCGCATTGGCCACCGTATAGGCGCCGATCAGGCAGACCACGATGATGATCGGGCCGATGATCCCGAAGGGGATCCGCAGGATCGACGCGAAGAGCGGCACCGTGGCCAGGACAAGGACGACGGCAATGATGTTGGACATGTACATCGAGGCGATCAGGCCCCAGACGAAGTCCGGCTGCTCGACGAACAGCAAGGGACCAGGCTGCAGCCCCCAGATCATCAGGCCGCCCATCATGACGGCGGCCGTCGCCGATCCGGGCACGCCGAGCGCCAGCATGGGCAGGAGCGCGGAGGTGCCGGCCGAGTGGTCGGCCGTTTCCGGCGCGATCACGCCTTCGGGCTCGCCCTTGCCGAAGTTCTTGCCGTACTTGCCGAAGCGCCGGCCCAGACCGTAGCTCATGAAGGACGCGGCCGTCGGGCCGCCGGGGGTGATGCCCATCCAGACACCGACCGCGGCCGAGCGCAGGAAGGTGACCCAGTAATGCGGCAGGCGCGCCAGGGCCCTGAAGATCTCGCGGATCTCGATCTTGGACGAGACGCCCTTGAACTTCATCTCCTCCTGCACGGTCAGTAGCAGTTCGCCGATGCCGAACAGGCCGATTACCGCGACCAGGAAGGAAATGCCGCGCAGAAGATCGGTGAAGCCGAAGGTCAACCGCAGCTCGCCCGACACCGTGTCCATGCCCACCGTCGCGAAGGCCAGGCCCGCCAGAAGCGAGACGGCTGCCTTCATGGGATCGCCGCCGCCCAGCCCGATGAAGGAGCAGAAGGCCAGGAGGTAGATGGCGAAGAATTCCGGCGACGAGAAGCGCAGCGCGAAATCCGCGATCCAGCCGGCCAGAAGCGTGATGACCAGCACGCCGGTCAGCGCGCCGAGGCCCGCCGAGAAGAAGGCCGTCGCCAGCGCCTCGGTGGCCCGCCCGTTCTTGGCCATGGGATAGCCGTCGAAGGTGGTGGCCACCGATGAAGGCTCGCCGGGAATGTTGAACAGGATGGATGTCGTCGATCCGCCGAAGAGCGCGCCCCAATACATGGACGACAGCAGGATGATGGCCGAGACCGGTTCCATGGTGAAGGTCAGCGGCAGCAGCAGCGTGACGCCGTTCGGGGCGCCGAGGCCGGGCAGGACGCCGACGAGGATGCCCAGGAGAACGCCGAAGACGATCAACCAGACATGGTAGAAGGAAAATGCGACGGAGAAGCCGTGCATCAGATTGGCGAAATCGGCCATTGCCCGTCTCCCCTTAGTAGATGCCGATGGCCGGCATGATGATGCCCTTGGCCAGCGGGACCTGGAACCACCACTCGAACATGAAGAAGAAGGCCGCCATGACGCCGACCGAAATGGCGAGCGCCTTCGGGAAGCCGGTCTTGCCCAGTGTGATGATGGAGAAGAGCAGGAAGAGCCCGCCCGACAGATACAGGCCGAGCCACGGGATCAGCGCCGCGCAGATCGTCGTCGGCACGAGGATCGAGCCGATGCGGCCGATGGCCCCGTCCGGCATGAACCGCTCGTCCAGCCCGGCATCGTCATGCAAAGCCGCCGGTCCGGTAACCTCCGGCGCTGCCCGGGCGGGAGCCCGTCGACGATGGCTCAGGGCGTAGCGGGCCGCGATGACCAGCCCCAGAACGAGGATCAGGATCCCGATCCGGAAGGGGAAATAGCCCGAGGCCGGTCCGAAATCGGTCCAGCCGATGCCGTTCTCCAGGCTGCCATAGGCCGTGACGGCGCCCAGAAGGGCAACGCAAAGGCCGGTGATGACTTCGACATGGCGACGCGTCAACATCGCGTTCCTCCCGCTCTTGCAGCGCCCGTAGGCAGAAAGCCAAGCGCGGGGCGGACACTCCTCCACCCGCCCCGCCTCGTGATCGCGTTACTGGACGAGCCAGCCGTCGGCTTCGAACTGCGCGCGCGACTTCTGGACGTCGGCGGCGATGAAGCCCTTGAAGTCGTCGCCGGCCATGAAGCGGGCCGTCTGCGACGTCGTCTTCAGGTAGGCCTGGAACTCCGGTGTCTCGGATGCCTTGCGCAGGAGCTCCGTGTAGTAGGCGATGGCCTCGGCCGGAACGTCGGCAGGGGCAAAGACCGTGCGCGGCATCTGGTAGCTTTCGATGGCGAGCCCCTGCTCCTTGCAGGTCGGAATGTCGTTCCACGACATCGTCTCGGTGACCTTGTCGGTGTAGGCCATGCGCTCCGGCGCCATGACGCAGAGCGGCTTGGCCTGCCCTGCCCGCCACTGGCCGACATTCTCGGCCGGGTTGTTGGTGTTGGCGTCGATGTGGTTGCCGGCAAGCTGCACCGCGGCCTCGGAACCGGACTTGAAGGGGATGTACAGGAACTTGGCGCCGGACACGTCTTCGATCTGGCGCAGCAGCGTCTGGTCAACGTCCTTGGATTGCGAGCCGCCGAAGCGCAGCTTGCCGGGCGTTTCCTTGCCGGCCGCGATCAGATCGTTGATCGTCTCGAAGGGGCTGTCGGCCTGGACCCAGACGATGAACTCGTCCACCGCCAGCGTCGCCACCGGCGTCAGGTCCTCGGCCTTGTAGCCGAGACGCGTGACGAGCGGGAGCTGCCACTCGTTGGACGTGCCGAAGATCAGCTTGTGGTCGTCGCCCGCCGCTCCGACACCATAGATGAACGCCTCGGCGCCGGATCCGCCGCCCTTGTTGGCGACGACGACGTTCTGTTCGGTCAGCTTCTCCTTGGCGATAGCCGCCTGGAGCTGGCGGGCGAACTGGTCCGTACCGCCGCCCGCGCCACCTGCCGCGATGAACTCGACAGGCTTGGACGGCGCCCATTGGGCAAGCGCCGGCCCGGCCGCGAGCGCGGCTCCAATGGCGATAAGGCTGGACAGGATCGTCTTCATGGCAGTTCCTCCCGGAAATGATGATGGGCGCCCCCCGGCATCGAAGCCGGCGGGGCGTTGAGCGTCAGCGGCGCGGTCGCGCCTCCAGCGCGTCCGCAATGGTACGGGCAACGAGCGCCAGCGAGACGGCACCCGCATCCGGATGCCCGATGCTGCGCGCCGCAAGCGGCCGGGCGCGGCCGAGGCGCGGCGACAGATCGCGCGTCCCGTCGGCGGCCTCGGTGGCGCGCACTGCGGCCGCACGCCAGGCTTTCGCCAGATCGTGCCCGGAGGCGGCCTCGGCCGCGAGCGTGTCGACGAAGGGAACGAGGGCATCGACGAGCGTCTTGTCGCCGACCCGCGCCCGGCCGAGCTGCGTGACGTCCGACAAGGCCGCCTGCATGGCTGCCGCCGCGGCCCGCAGGTCGATGCGCGCTGAATCGCCGATGGCCGTGCCGAAGCCGCGCAGGATCAGGCCCCAGATGGCGCCGGACGTACCGCCGGCGGTGTCGGCCCAGGCGTCGCCCGCAACGGCGATCACGGTTCCCGCACCGGCGCCGGCCGTTGCCGCGGCACGCGCCGCCTCGGCGGCCGAGGCCGATCCGCGCCGCATGCCCTGGCCATGATCGCCGTCGCCTGCGACGGCGTCGATGCGCCCGAGTTCGTCCTCGGCCTCGGCCAGCGCGGCGGCCACCGTGGCGACGATGTCGGCCACGCAACCCGCGTCGGCTTTCGACGCTTCGCTCGCCTGCGGATAGTCGATAGCTCCGACGACGTCCTCGCGCAGCGGATCGGCCGCCGCCCGCGGCTCCACCGTGCCGCGCCGGAAGGCGGCGGTGTCGGCCGCTGCAAGCCAGAGCGGCTCCAGGTCCGCATCCAGATAGGTCAGCGTCAGCGAGCAACCGGCCATGTCGAGGCTGGTGACGTACTCGCCCACTTCGGGCGCCACGAGTTCCAGCCCGGCGTCGCGCAGACGCGCCGCCACATGCGTCCACAGGACGAAGAGTTCTTCATGCTTGGTGGAGCCGAGCCCGTTCAGGAGCGCCGCGACGCGCCCGTTGGCGCCTTCGGGCCGCTCGGCCAGAAGCGGCTCGACCAAAAGCTGTGCAAGCGCCTTCGCGCTCATGGCCGGCTCGTCGCGGATCCCCGGTTCGCCATGGATGCCGAGCCCGACCGCCACCGTGCCCGGCGCGACGGTAAAGAGCGGTCCATTGGCACCCGGCAGCGTGCAGCCGGAGAAGGCGATGCCGAAGGATACGGTCCTGTCATTGGCGCGGCGCGACAGCGCGTCCACCGTGTCGATATCCATCCCGGCTTCCGCCGCGGCCCCGGCGATCTTGAATACCGGTACGTCGCCGGCGACGCCGCGGCGCTTCTCGCGCTCGGAGCGGTTCGCGCTGGCGACATCGTCCGTGACGGCCAGTACGCGGACGTCGATGCCTTCGGCGCGCAGGCGGGTGGCCGCCGCACCAAAATTCAGGACGTCGCCCGCATAGTTGCCGAAGCCGAGGACGATGCCGGCGCCCTTGTCCGCCTGGCGGCAGATGCGCGCCACGCTTTCGGTGGACGGCGAAGCGAAGACGTCGCCGGCAACCGCCGCATCGGCGAAGCCGACGCCGACATAGCCGGCAAAGGCCGGGTAGTGACCGGAGCCACCGCCGATGACCAGGGCGACCTTGCCCTGCGGGGTTTGCGTCGAGCGCAGCACTCCGCCGCGCACCGGCGCCACGATGCGGGCATGGATGTCGCAGAAGCCTTCCAGCGCGCGGGCGGCAAAGCGCTCCGGTTCGTCGAAGATCGTAGTCATGGGCGCGCCTCCGGACGAGGAAGGATCCGGCGCAGATAGTCGCGATTGCTGGCGCAGACGCTGAGTCCGTCGCCACCGTAATGTTCGAGCAGAAGCGCCGAGTTGAAACCGTGCGCCAGCACCATGGACAGGGCGGCGCGGTAATTGATGATGCCGGATTCGAGCGGCGCGGGATGCGTCACGATGCGCCCGTCCGCGCTTTCGTCGCGAATGTAGTTCTTTACGTGCCAGTAGCGGCACAGGGGCGCGAGCCTTGCCATCATGTCCGCCCATTTTTCGACCGGGCGGTGCAGACGGATCAGGTTGCCGATATCGGCGTTGACGCCGACATTGGGAAGGTCGACCTCGGTCACGAAGCGGGCGGCGCTTTCGGCGGTGCCGAGATAGGTGTCCTCGTACATTTCGAGCGACACTTCCAGGTCGAGTTCGGCGGCATGCCGGCCAAGTTCGCGGACGCGCTCGACGGCCAGGCGCCACATGGCCGGATCGTCGGGATTGCGCACGCCATCCTGCGTCCAGAACCAGAGAACCTCCTTCTGCCGCTCGGTCAGCGGGCCGAAGAAGCCGAAGGAGACGGCCGACGCGCCGATCTCGGCCGCGGCGTCGATCACCCGGTGGCCATAGCTCACATTCGCCTCGCCGACCGCCGGATCGGCGTCGATGAGGTTCTTGCGCGCCGTCGATACGGCCGCGATCGTCAGCCCGAGGCTGGCCGCCACATCGCGGAATTCCCGGCGGCGCTGCGGCGACAGGTCGCCGACGCGCAGCCAGCAATCGGTGGGATCGAGTTCGGTGAAGCCGGCATCGGCGATCTCGGACAGGGTGGCGGCCCATTCATCCGCGCTCTGGTCCTGCACGCTGCGCCCATCGGGCAACTGGTTTGCATACTGGATCATCGCCGCGGCGATCGGCCAGTTCGTCCGATCGTAGCGCTGCCGTGCGTTGGCGCCGAATGCTGGCATTCCCATGCTCTGTCCTCCCCGAAAAGCGTAACTGGCCGCGGCTCCCATACCAGCGGCGCGCGGCCGGTCAGGCCGCGGCAGGCGCCACCATAACGGAGCGGCGTCGGTTCGCCATCCGCACGGCGAGCCGGAAAGCCTCGCGCGTCGCACCGAGGTCGGCGATGCCCTTGCCCGCGATGTCATAGGCCGTGCCATGCGCAGGCGTGCAAAGCGGGAACGGCAGGCCGCCCATCATGGTCACGCCCTTGTCGAAGCCCATCATCTTCATCGCGATCTGGCCCTGGTCGTGATACATGGTCAGCACGGCGTGGAACTCGTCCTTCAGGGCCCGCAGGAAGACCGTGTCGGCCGGGAACGGACCCTCGACGTCATAGCCGCGCTCCTGCGCCGCCTTGACCGCCGGCTCAATCACGTCGATCTCTTCCATGCCGAAGGAGCCGCCATCGCCGGCATGCGGGTTCAACCCGGCAACCGCCACGCGCGGCTTTTCGATGCCGGACTGCTTTAGGCACCGGACCGTCAGCTCCACCTCTGCCAGGATGGCGTCGACACTCAGATGCTCCGAGACGTCCTTGAGCGGAATGTGCGAGGTGACCCGCGCATTCCAGACCTTTTCGAGGACGTTGAACTCGCGCACCTTGCCGTTGAAGCCGGTGACGTCGACCACAAAGCGGATCTCGTCGTCATAGCCCGGATAGGCGTAGCGCATGGCCTTCTTGTTGAAGGGCGTGAACATCACGGCATCGGCGCGGCCGGCATCGGCCATTTCGAGCGCCTTGCGGAAATTGGTGGTGGCGAAGGTGCCGCCCTTGAGCGTGGCTTCGCCGCGCTCGACCTCGTCCGGCGCAAGATGCTGCAGATCCACCATGGCATGGCGCTCGCCGGTTGGAGCACCGGGTGCTGCCAGCATTTCGAGGTCCAGCTCGACGCCGGCTTCCTGCGCGCCCTTGTCGAGGATGCGGCGGTCACCGAAGACGACGATCCGGGCGGCTTCCCGCGTTTCCGGATCGGCCAGAAGCATGGCCGTCAGTTCGGGGCTGATGCCAGCCGGATCGCCCATGGCCAAGGCGATGACTGGGCGTGCATCTGCGGTTTCGACGGACATGACGGTTCCTCCCCGAGCGTTCATCGGCGGTATCTGTAGCCAACAAAAATGCACGCATCAAGCGTTTTGTATTCTGCATACAGCATTTTCGTTTGACGCTGACTGGCTGGCATGTTGGAACTGCTCTAGTGGTTTCCCCGTGCGCATCGCTGCGGCGATGGCGCACAAGGGGCCGGCAGATCCGAGGTGAAGATGGTTGAATCGCTAGCGATCGCAGGCGCAGGCCGGAGTGCGGCGACACCGGACGGTGGCACGCGCCGCATATCCCGCCAGTCGCTCCACGATACGCTTGTCGGACACCTGCGCGACATGATCATCGAAGGGCAGCTTCCGCCCGGCTCCCGACTGCATGAGGGCCAGCTCGGCGAAGAGCTCGGCGTTTCCCGGACGCCGCTGCGCGAGGCGATCAAGTACCTCGCCAGCGAAGGGCTGGTGGAGCTTGTGCAGAGCCGGGGCGCCGTCGTGAAGCGGTTCGACGCCAAGGATGTCCACGATATGCTCGTGGTCATCGGCAATCTGGAGGAACTGGCGGGCCGCCTGTGCTGCCGGAACGCGTCGGACGCCGAAATCGCCACCATACGCGCCGCCCATGACGAGATGATGCGCCTCTACGGCATTGGCGACCGGCTCGCTTATTACAAGCTGAACCAGGAGATCCACACCCTCATCGTCCGCTATTCCGGCAACGAAGCGCTGGCGCATGTCCATGCGACACTGCAGATGCGGCTGAAGCGTATCCGCTTCATCGGCCATGAGGGGCCGGAGCGGTGGGCAGCGGCCATCGCCGAGCATGAAGAGATGATCACCGCGCTGGAACGGCGCGATGGCGATGCCCTGGCTGAAACGCTCGGTCGGCACCTGCGAAACGCGTGGGAAAGGGTGAAGGAGGCGGTCTGAAACCTCAGGCCCCGTCGCCCGCAGCCCGAAGCTGCCGCCAGGTGCTGCCCACATGGGCGCGCAGCGCATCCGAAAGGCCCGGCCCGTCGCGCTGTGTCAGACGATCGACGATATCGCCATGCTCGGCGATGGCGCGGCGCCACAGGGACGCATCCGCACTGCCGCGCCATCGATAGGCATAGACCTGGCGGTTCAGTTGGGCATGGCTGCGCGAAAGCGCGCCGTTGCGTGCCGCCTCGACGATCGCGCGATGGATCGCCTGGTTGAGCCGGAAGTAGGACAGGCGGTCGCGGCGCTCATAGGCCGCCAGAAGCTCGTGATGCAAAGCACGGATTTCCACGATCTCGGCATCGCTTGCCCGGCTTGCGGCCAACTCGCCGGCGAAGCCCTCGAGCACGGACAGGAGATCGAGTTTGTCGGCAATCGCCGAGGGCGAGAACGGCGCGATGGTGGCTCCCCGCCTCGGCGACAGGACCACCAGTTCCTCGGCTGCCAGGATTTTCAGGGCATCGCGCAAAGGCGTGCGCGATGCGCCGAGACGCTCGGCCAATTGCCGCTCCCGCAGGGGCGTTCCCACGGCAAACTCCTCCGTGACGATCATGTCCCGGAGCCGGTCCGCCAGACGCTCGGCCAGCGTTTCCGCGGCTGGTGCGTCCTCCACCAGGGGTGGGCTGACAGCGTGCCAGGCCGGACCGGGTCGGTTGTCCGCCACAAGCGCGTGCAGAGAATTTGGTTCCTGGTATTCCAACGCCACACCCTTTCCTGAGCCGGAACCATCCCACGATACCTACAAATGCGCAATTTCGAAAATAGAAGTTGACGACGTCCATGCTGGCCGTCAGTTTGGTATACCAAATTCAAGAGCTGAGAAAATCGGCCGCGCGGGGAGGTTCCGCACCACGATACATCGCGCCCATCCTGTACCGCCGGACCTTGCCGGCCGGCGGATCGACGCAGCTACGACGAGGCTTGCCGTGAACGCCCATAACCGCTTTTCCCGCGCTTCCCGCCCGATCGAGGTTGCCCTTGTGGGCGCCGGCGCCTTTGGACGCTCGCTGCTTGGCCAGGGCCGCCGCATGGCGCTGATGAATGTGCGTGTGGCGGTGGATGTGACCGCCGAACGCGCGGCCGACGCCTTCCGTGCCGTAGGCTGGGACGCGGGGCAGATTGTTGTCTGCCACAGCCGTGCCGAGGCGCAGGCCGCGTGGAAGGCGGGTCACTGCGTGGCCGCCGGCCGGCTTGCGGATATCCTGTCCCTGCCGGTCGACATCGTCGTGGAGGCCAGCGGCCATGCCGAAGCCGGTGCTGCGCACGCTTTGGCGAGCCTGGACGCCGGCAAGCATGTGGGCCTTGTCACCAAGGAAACGGACTCGGTCGTCGGCCCCTATCTCGCCTGGCATGCGCGTGAGCTTGGCCTCGTCTGCACCCCGGTGGATGGCGATCAGCCCGCCTTGCTGATCGCCCTCGTCACCTGGGCGGAAACGCTGGGCCTGCCGATCCTGGCTGCCGGCAAGTCCAGCGAATACGACTTCGTTTTCGACGCGGCCACGGGCAGCCTGTCCAGCGAGAGCCGAACGGTGTCGGCGCCGGGCTTCGTCGATGCGATGGCGCTCGGCACGGGGCCGGCGGCAGAGCTCGTTTCGCAGCGCGCGGCCCTGGCCCATGCGCTGCCGCAGCTTGCCGTACCGGACCTGTGCGAACTCGCGGTCGTCGCCAATGCGACCGGGCTGATGCCGGACCGGCCCGCCTTCCACGCCCCCATCGCCCGGATCGCCGAAGTGCCGAGCCTGTTCGACACGACGGCCATGGGGGGTCTTTTGTCGGGCGAGCGCCGGATCGACGTCTTCAACTGCCTGCGCACGCCGCAGGACATCTCCTTTGCAGGCGGCGTCTTCGTGGTGGTGCGCTGCGAGGATGCAGAAACCTGGGCCGTGCTGGCGCAGAAGGGCCACACGGTCAGCCGCAGCGGCGAGGCCGCCATGCTGTGGCTGCCGCGGCATCTTCTGGGGCTCGAGGCGCCGATCAGCCTGCTCGACGCCGTCGTCAACGGCGTCTCGGTCGCCGGCGAGCCGAGGCCGGTGGTCGACCTTGTGGGCCGGGCGCGCCGCAGGCTGGAGGCCGGCACGCTTCTGGAAGCCGAAGGCCATCACCACACGATCGACGGCGTCGGCCCCGAACTGGTGGAGGCCCGCCCGCTCGCGGCCGATCGTGCCCTCCCCTACTATCTTCTGTCGGGTCGGCGCCTGAAGCGGGACATACCCGCCGGCGCGCCGGTCACCATGGCGGACGTGACCTTGGACGAGTCCGCGCCGCTTCTGGCGCTGCGCCGCCGCCAGGACGCGCACTTCTTCGCACACGGGGCCCGCGCCCCGGCGCAGCAGACGGTTTGACCCGTCCGAACGGGCAATCGAACACAAGGATCAAAACGGAGGAAAACACCCAATGGCATCCATCAATCGCCTGATCGGACTGGCCCTCGCCACCGCGACCATGCTGGCCACGCCGGCCCTCGCGCAGGACTGGCAGCCCCAGAAGCCCGTCGAATTCGTCGTCGCCTCCGGCGCCGGCGGCGGCACCGACCAGTTCGCCCGCATCATCCAGTCCATCATCCAGAAGAACGACCTGATGCCGGTGTCGATCGTCGTCAGCAACAAGGGCGGCGGCGCGGGAACGGAAGCCTTCGTCGACGGCAAGCTTGCCGGGAACGATCCGCATAAGCTCGTATTCGGGACCAACAACGAATGGCTCCTGCCGATGGTCACCAAGGCCGCCTACGGGCCGGGCGACCTGCAGCCCGTGGCGGCGATGGCGATGGACGAGTTCCTCCTGTGGACGCATGCCGACGCGCCCTACGAAAACGCCGCCGATTTCGTGGCGAAGGCAAAGGAAGGCAACATGAAGGTGGGCGGCTCGCAGTCGAAGGATACCGACCAGATCCTGTCCAAGCACCTGGAGCACGCAACCGGCACCAAGTTCACCTACATTCCCTTCAAGTCCGGCGGCGAGGCGGCCACGCAGCTCGCCGGCGCGCATCTGGAGGCCAACTTCAACAATCCGCAGGAGAACGTCGCCCAATGGCGCGGCGGCATGGTGCGCCCGCTCTGCGTCTTCTCGCCCGAGCGCATGGACTACAAGGAAAAGGTCACGGACACGATGTCCTGGAACGACATTCCCACCTGCAAGGAGGAAGGGATCGCCGTCGGGGACTACAAGATGCCGCGCACCATCTGGATGAACGCGGAAGTGCCGCAGGAAGCGGTCGCCTACTACGCCGACGTCCTGTCGAAGGTGCGCGAGGCGCCGGAATGGAAGGAATGGCTTGCGCGCACCTCGCAGACCGACAGCTTCCTGACGGGCGAGGCATTCACCAAGCTCGTCGAAACGGAAAAGGCCAACGCCCGTCAGCTCTTCGAACGCGAAGGCTGGCTCGTCACCAACTAAGGCGTTTCTCCAGCCGGGGCGTCATGCGTCCCGGCACCGCCGTGCCTACCCACGAGGCCGCGGCGATCCGGATCCCTTCGCACCGATCGTCTGGCACGTCGGTTCCATGATCCGGGCGGACACTATGCAGCCAGCGCGGCAGGGGTTCCGTGCGAAGGGCGCGATCAAGCACCTGGCGAGGTTCCTGATGCCGTCGCTGGCATTGCCGTGGAGCATCCCGGATGCCCTGTGGCAGGCGCGCCGCGCAGGCGGCCCTTGCATCCGCGTCTAATCGGCGGGCCGAGCTTAAGGCCGGCCGGGCCGCTGCTGACAGGCGCTGATTGCCGGGCATTGATTCGTTGCTGCAACAATCACGCTTCCGGCGGCGTTTGCGTAGGCTTGAATCATTCCCACTCTAATATTTATTCTACGATAAGCGAACGATTTTATTGCGGAAAATCCTTTCTTTGGCCGCCAGCGCCGAGGCGCAGGCCGTCAAAAACTTATCCTTTTGATTTTACGAGATTTTTTGGCAATTTTAGCGCATAAAGAATTCTGTGAACTATTGGCATCTATCGACCGTTGCGCGGTGGGATATAGACCTTGACGTGCCACTGAGTTTTTCCTCCAACTGAGATTAGAGTCCGGCCTTGATTGAAGGACGGACAGATGAAGCGGAAGCGATTTACGGAAGAGCAGATCATCGCGGTGCTGCGGGAGCACGAGGCGGGTGCGAAGGCAGGCGATCTGGCACGCAAACACGGGATCAGCGAGGCGACGCTGTATAATTGGAAGGCGAAGTATGGCGGGATGGACGTGTCCGACGCCAAGCGCCTGAAGGCTCTGGAAGATGAGAACACGAAGCTGAAGAAGCTGTTGGCCGACCAGATGCTGGAAGCTGCGGCGCTTAAGGAGCTTCTGTCAAAAAAATGGTAGGGTCCGCCGTGAAGCGCGAAGCCGTTGCGCATCTGCAGGCCGTCATGGGCCTGTGGGAACGGCGGGCCTGTTCCATCGTCGGCGCGGATCGGAAGATGGTGCGCTACCAGTCGTACCGTCCGCCGGAGACGGAACTGCGTGGTCGGCTACGGGATATCGCCAACGAGCGCCGCCGCTTCGGCTATCGTCGGCTGTTCATCCTGCTGCGGCGGGAGGGCGAACCATCGGGGATCAATCGCATCTACCGTCTCTACCGGGAGGAAGGGCTGACGGTTCGCAAGCGCCGATCACGACGACGAGCAGTCGGCACACGTGCTCCGATCCTGGTTGAGGCGAAGGCAAACGCTCGATGGTCGCTGGACTTCGTGCATGACCAGTTTGCCTGCGGGCGGCGGTTCCGGGTGCTGAACATCGTCGACGACGTGACGCGGGAATGCCTGGCTGCAATCCCGGACACCTCGATCTCCGGCAGGCGTGTTGCTCGTGAACTGACCGACCTGATCGCTCGTCGCGGCAAGCCGGGGATGATCGTGTCCGACCACGGCACGGAGTTCACCTCGAACGCGATCCTGGCCTGGTCGAAGGATCACCGCGTCGAGTGGCACTACATCGCGCCCGGAAAGCCGATGCAGAACGGCTATGTCGAGAGCTTCAACGGGCGAATGCGCGATGAACTCTTGAACGAGAGCCTGTTCTTCGGCCTCGACCATGCCCGCAGCGCCATCGCCGAATGGGTGGAGGATTTCAATACGACGAGGCCGCACTCCTCGCTTGGCTATCAAACCCCGGCGGCTTTTGCCGGGCTTCTCGCCGCAACCGGCAATCCGGTTGCTCAACTCGCGCCTCAGGGCGTAACAGAAACGGACGAGGCTCTAAGCGCCGCTGGATGAAGGTTCAGTGGCACGTCACCACGAAGCCAACCATCAATCGGAACAATCATATTTGACACGCAATGGAAAATAACTTGTCATATATGAACTAAAGTCTTTGCGCGACCTCCATCTCAGCGCCAACGAAAGCAGCCTCATAGTCGCGGGCCAGCGCGCCAGAAACGCCAACCTGTCTGAAGGCTTCCCGCCATCCGTCCAAAATGCGCTGCGCCATGGTTCGGATGATCTCCCGTGCCTCGGCCTCGGGAATCTCGAAAAATGCGCAGGCCTCTAGAGCGAGGTTAACCGAGCGGTCATGGGGCCCGCCCTCGAGGATTGCCGTCTCGAGATGCGGGTTGCGATCCGGCGCCGGGTTCACGTCGAATACCGGCGACAAGCGCCACCGACCCGCCCCCACATAGAGGAAGCCGTGGTTCTTGAGATGATCATCCTTGTTGGACACGAGGATCGTAAAGATCAGACGCCGATAGAGTTCGCGGAAATCGTCAGAAGGATCGGGTGAATAAGCCCGCATGAAATCAACGATCTCCGTATAGGAACCCAGCTCCACCCCCGTCTTGCCGAGTGCGGTGCGCGCGGAGATGTAGGGAATCCGTGCGGCACCGCGTCTGTCGAATCGCTGGATCAGTGCAACTGGAAACGGCGTGTCCGCCAGTTCCAACCGTGTCTCGGGCGTGCGGATACCGCAGGCTGCCGCCAGGCGCAGCGTCGCGACCTCGACGCGCTCGATCGGCTGTTGATCGTGGACCGAGGTGAACTTTGCCAGCCACAGCGCATCGCCGTCCCTCACATTGGCTTTGGGACGGGCGCCGCCGGAGCCGCCGGCGCCGGCGAGCGCCTGCATATCCTCGGGTGAGATTTCCTTGCCTTGCTCATAGGCGCGCGCGATCGCCGTGATGGTTTCGAGGTCGACCAGACGCGGAACGGCATCCGCTGCCTTGCCGCGAATGGCCTCGCCATCGTCGTCCAGAAAGCGCAACGCGCCTTGCCGGCAGGTATCGTCGGAAAGCGTCAGATACTCAAACTCGCTGAGGCCATTGCCATAGGCGCGTTCGAGCAGCCTGCGCCCCCAACTGTCCGGAGCCGCATCGGCGAAAACACCGGCCAATGCGTCGCGCATGTTACCGGGCTGTCCCGAGGTGTGAAATGGGCCGGCATCGAGAGGGAAATCGGGCTGAATGGCGAAGGCGCGCGGATTCTCGATCCATTCGGCGCCATAGGCGAAGGTCGAGAATTGACGCGGCCCGGCATGGGTGAAACGCAACTGGCCCACCGATGTGCGGCCTTCGCCAAGCGCGACATGGGCAACGAAATCGGCCATCAGAAGGAAGCCCCGTCAGGGTCCACAACGTCTTGCCGACCCTGCGTCTCCTCCGCCTGAGCCTTCTGCTTTTTCAGCCTTGCCGCAAAGGAGCGGCCCCGGCGCGGTCCGTGCTCCGCTGCCAGCGCCAGCCCCAGATCGTCCTTTCGGATATCGATCAGGTCAGCGAGACGCTCCAGAAGTCCCAGCACAACGAGAACGTCGGCAAGCGTTCCGATGGCAACGCCCGGATCACCCCGTTCAAGGCGGGTGATGGAACTTGGCGAGGTTCCCGCACGCACGGCGAGATCCGCCACGGCAATACCACGCCGCAGCCGCGCGTTGCGGATATCCTGGCCCAACCGTTCCAGTGCTGGCTTCGTCTTGGGGGAACCCATCTCAATCATCCATATTTGACGTAATACGCCAATTTAATTGTCATATATGACGAGTTTTATTCAAGGTCAAGAATGCTTGTCCGTGCCCCCCGACCACAATCGCCTCGTTTTGGAAACCCCCTCCGTCAGGAGACGATCTGTGAAACGTACCAGCCGAATGGGCGTGCCTTCGGGTCTCGGGGTCCAGTCCTTCTGACCCACGGCGAGCCAAATTTTCCTCGGCAGTTGATCGGTCAGCCCGTGGAACGCCAGGGCCGAAACGAGGCAAACGACGCCCTTGGGAATCCGTTTGGCGGACTTTGCCAGACTGTGGTGAACGTCGAGCGGCGCATCGGAAAGTTGATAAAGTCCTCGTGCGAGCCGAAGCACCTCGCCGTCGCGTTCCATGTTCGCGATGGCGCAGCCGATTTCGGGCACGCTCGTAAAGACGTATCTGCGTACTCGCGGCATTACGGATTTGCACGGAATCGGAAGCCTGCGCTTCCATCCGCGCTGCTACTATCGGCCTGACGAGCACTCTCCGACCGAGACCTGGTCAGCAATGATCGCATCGGTCACCAATCTCGACGGGCATCAGACCGGCGCGCATCGCACATGGCTCGCCCCCGACGGATCGGACAAGGCCCCAATCGACACACCGAGACGGGCCATGGGCGATCTCCTGGGACACGCCGTTCGCTTCGGTGTGGCGGGCGACGTGATGGCGGCGGGCGAAGGCATCCAGACGATATTGTCGCTCAGGATGGCGCTGCCCAACATGCCGATGGCGGCGGCGCTTTCGGCGGCGCATATCTCGGCCATCCTATTCCCCGACACACTGCGACGGCTCTACATCGCCCGCGACAACGATGCGGCCGGTGACGGTGCGATGGCGACGTTGATCGAACGGGCGAACGCGGCCGGGATCGAGGCGGTCGTAGTGTCTCCAACCCTGGGCGACTTCAACGAGGATCTCCGCCTGGCAGGCCTGGACAGCCTCCGGGCAGCGGCACGGGTGCAGATCGCGCCAGAGGACGTCGCACGCTTCATGGCGCTGGCGGCATAGGCCGACAGGAGAATGCAGGCGGCGGGAGCGCCGTCGTCGGCATCGCTCGGATGATCCCCAGGTCGGAGAGAACCGCGACCCGGCCTTCGAGAGGGCGATCGGCCGGCGAACGGCCCGGACCCGCAATGCCTGCGGCGGACTATTTTCCGGCGCGGCCAACGGCCGCTTTCCATCGCGAAACAAAATAGCCCGCCTTCGTCATCCTCCGCTGTGCTCCGGCCCTCCGCTTCGCTGCGGATGCAGGTCCGGCCCGCCCGCCGGCTTTCGTCGCCATGAAGGCCGCGAGGGTCGCGGCCGAACCGACGGAGCATCCCCATGAGCGAGCACGACGACTACGAACCGCACCACGCCTCTTCTCCCACCGACCATGTTCTCAGCGAACTCCAGCTCTACGGCTACCGTCCCTTCACGGATGAACCCGATCCCCGGGCGCTTCCGGAGGGCGACCATGTCGCGGGCGCCATCGCCGACACCTTCGACGCCCTAATTGTTACCCTGGAGGACACCCGCCTCGAGCCCGACCTCCACGATCTCCTCTGGTCGACGGTCAACGTCTTCCATCGGGCCACCGAACGGATCGAGCGCGAGTTGGACGACAATGAACAGGCGCAGCGCCGCGGCCAGCGCGAACAGGACGGTAGCGAAGTGAAGGCCGTCGAGCTGGAGCGCCTTACGGCCGAGGGCCAGACCCTGATCGAACGCCGCGACGCCTTCGAGTTGATGCGCGACCAGGCCGCCGAGCACTATGAGCGCCACACCGGGTCGAACTGGCGACCGCGCAGCGGATCGATGGTCAACCATCGCAACCTCACCTCGGCGATGATCGACAGCCGGGACTTCCTCGCCGCCAAGAAGCGCGCCGACAACGAGGTGCTGCTCCCCGCCGGTCCGAAGATCGCCTTCACCGGCGGGCTCGACTTCAACGATCACCGCCTGATCTGGGCCAAGCTCGATCAGGTCCACGCCAAGCACCCCGACATGGTGCTGTTGCACGGCAAGTCGCCGAAGGGCGCCGAGAAGATCGCCGCCAAATGGGCCGACACCCGCAAAGTGCCACAGGTAGGCTTCGCCCCCGACTGGACGAAACATGCCAAGGCCGCGCCGTTCAAGCGCAACGATCAGATGCTCGACGTCCTGCCGATCGGGGTCATCGTCTTCCCCGGCACCGGCATTCAGGACAACCTCGCCGACAAGGCGAGGAAGCTCGGCATCCCGCTGTTCGACTTCCGCCCGAAGGGAGGCGGCGCGTAAGCGCCCCTCTCACAACATCTCCGGCCGGAATAGCGACCTTCGACTGATGACCTTGCCGGAGACCACGAACACGCCGTCGCCGGTATAGTGCAACGTCTCGGGATGTTTCGGCGATGCGGCGACGTGCGCCTTCACCACCTCGAAGATGAAGAAGTTGTACCTGTCGGCCAGCGCGTCGTCGTGAAGGCGGCATTCGAAGCTGGCGTGGCATTCGCCGATCAACGGCACATCGACCTCGCTCGCGTCTTGCGCGGTGAGGTTGAACTTGGCGATTTTGTCGATGTCGGCCCCCGACGTGTTGCCGATCCCGACCACGGTATCGGTCAGCGCCGTCGTCGGCAGGTTGATGACGCACTCGCGGCTCTCACGGATCATGCCGTGACTGTGATTGCCGCCGGAGATCATCAGGCCGACGAGTGACGGCGAGAACTCCAGAATCGTGTGCCAGCCGAGCGTCATGATGTTGGTCGCGCCCTGCCACTTCGACGACACCAGCACAATCGGGCCGGGCTCCAGATAGCGCCGCACCTGGCTGACGGGGAAATCGGTCTTCTCAGGCAGTTTCGGCATGGGCGTTCTCTTCGGCTGTTGCGGTTCCCATGACCATACCGGCCCATGTCGGCGGCATCACGACTGGCAGCATGGCGGTGATGCTTTGACGTGAAAGCATTGAACCGGCGTTTCCATCCTGGCTCCCGTCACGGCGGAAAACCATCTCCCGCTTCCAATGCGCTGATCCTTGGTCCAGCCGCTGGCCTGACGCCATCAACCCATCAAGGGTCGGCTATGCGAGCATGCCGCCGCTCCGGCTGCGCCTATGCGGTGATTGTGGCCATCGGCCGGACACATCGGGCGCCTGTCGCGCGGGAGATGGTTTCCCGCCTCCAAGACAGGAGCCGGTCACATGTCCCTCAATCAAGCTCACGCCTTCGCCTTCAGCCCCGCCACCACCCTCATGGTTTCCATCGTCATCTTCCAGGCCGGCGACGGCACCATGGGCGTCATGCCCGCCGGCGAATATGACGGCGATTTCGCCGCCATCGTTCACGAGGTCGATCCCTTCGCCCGCTGATCGCGGGCGAGGCGTCGCGATCGCTAGCGGAGATCCATGGGATTTCCGCTCCCGTCGCACCGTCTCTTCGGCTATACTGACGATGCGCCGTGGTGGTGGTGGCGCGACCGTCAGACCTTTTCTCACGGAGACCACCGCCATGATCTTCATCGGCATCCTCGCCAGCATCGCCGCGATCGGCGGCCTGTGCTGGATTCTATTTACACTGGCCATCTTCGCGCTGCCGTTTTTCGCGGGCGTCAGCGCCGGCACATGGGCCTATGGGACCGGCGCCGGCTGGCTCGGCGCGATCCTCGTCGGCCTCGCCGCCGTCGCGCTGACGCTCGGCGTCGGCCAGTTCCTGCTCGCCGTCATTCGTCCGCTCTGGATACGTATCGCAATCGCACTCGCCTTCATCGCACCGGCGGCGCTCGCCGGCTACCATGCGACCCATGGCATCGTGAAGCACCTCATGCCATCCGACGGCTGGCAGATCGCCTTCTCCGTCATTGGCACGGTCGCGGTCGGCGTCACCGCCTTCGTGCGGGTTGCGGGAATGGCGGCGGCATCAGGCCCTTCCGGCCGGGGCCCCGCCTCACCTGATTTCGGCGACGTGGTTTGCCGGTGCAGACCCAGTCTCGGGCACGGCGGTCCCTAGGTTGAACGGTGTCCAACGGCGGCCCGCAGTGTCCGTGCGTTACTGCAGGCGATGAGGTCTTTTGACCGATGAACTCGCGGTGCCCGCGTAACTGAGCAGGACCCAGAGGCGCGATGATGCGATACCGATGCATAGTTTACCGACTTGACCGCGGTCGATAGCAACTGCGTAACGAGCGTATTCATTTCCATTGTGATCTGACCCCGGCAGGAGCGGATTTTCCATCGAGAAGAGCCCCGTATTTCCACCACGTCTCACGCGGCGCGCGGGTAAAATGCTGACCTGCTCGCGATAGTCTCTTCCTATGTCCATCATTGTGTGCCCCCCGACGAACCTGGCACGTCCGCCTTTATGTCGTCCGCGAACTTGCGCATGAGCCGAACCAGGTCATCAATGTCTCGTTGATCCCAACTGGCAAAAATCGCGCGACCCATCCGTTCCCGCGCGCCATCGACCAGATCGGTCATCGCCTTGCCCTTCGGCGTGATGGTTGCTTCGCGGACCCGACGGTCCGCCGCACTGCCGTGGCGCTCGACCAGTCCCAGGCTTTCCAGCTTCGCGACCTGCCGGCTGACGGTGGTATAATCTCGACCGACGCGATCGGCCATCTCCACCACACCAATCGGCCCGAACCTCTCGATGCCGACCAGAAGCGGAAACAGCGCGCGGTCCAGCGAGATGCCGGCTTCCCGAACCATGCCCTCATCGCGCTGTGGTCGGTTCATGACGCTGACGATGTCGAGCAGCGCACCGTGAAGCTGGCGAAGCTGATCGCCAATATGTGTATTATGCACTTTCTTTGTTGACGTCATGCCGCTTCTCCCATTATGTGCATAATACACACATGGAGACGGAAATGACAGAGCAATTTGCGGCAGACGTGCTGATTTGCGGTGCGGGAGCGGCTGGCCTCACGCTGGCGATCGACCTGGCGCGCCGGGGCGTTTCCTTCCGGCTGATCGAGAAGATGGACGATCCGTTCCGCGGTTCGCGCGGCAAGGGCATTCAGCCGCGCAGCCAGGAGATTTTCGAGGATCTCGGTATTCTCGACCGGATCGTCGCGGTCGGCGGCATCTATCCGCAGCAGCGGGAATATCGCGCCGATGGCAGCTATACCGAATCGGACGTCGTGGAGCACCAGGAACCGACGCCCCCCGAGCCCTATCATCTCGCGCTGATGGTGCCGCAATTCCTGACCGAGGGCGTGATGCGCGAGCGGCTTCTCGAACTCGGGCACCGCCCGGAGTTCGGGTGCGAACTGGTCGGGTTCGAGCAGGATGAGAATGGTGTCACCGCACGCCTTGTGAGCAAGGCAGGCGAACAGAGCATCCGCGTACGCTATCTGATCGGCGCCGATGGCGGTCGAAGCTTCGTGCGTCACACCCTCGATATCGGCTTTCCCGGCAAGACGCTCGGCGTCCGCGCCATCGTTGCCGATGTCACGCTGACCGGCCTCGGTCGCGATGTCTGGCATCGTTTCGCCGAGAGCGACATGGAGCGGCAGATTTCGCTGTGCCCGCTGGCCGGGACAGAGATGTTCCAGATCCAGGGGCCGATCCCGCTGGAAGGTGAGGTCGATCTTACCGCCGAGGGACTGACCGCACTGGTCGCAGCCCGCACCGGCTGGAACGATATCGTCGTTCGTTCGGTATCCTGGGCGTCGGCTTTCACCATGAATGGCCGGCTTGCCGATCGCTATCGTGTGGGTCGGGTCTTCCTGATGGGCGACGCCGCCCATATCCATCCCCCCACCGGAGGTCAGGGGCTGAATACCAGCGTTCAGGACGCCTATAATCTCGGCTGGAAGCTTGCCGCAGTCGCAGCCGGCGCTCCCGATACGCTACTCGACAGCTACGAGGACGAACGCCGCCCGATCGCTGCCGCCATGCTGGGCCTTGCCACCAAACTTCTCGATGCCTTGAAGCGGGGCGAGATGCGGCGTGGCCGCGAGGTCCACCAGATCGACATCGGCTATCCTGAATCGGCGCTGGCGCTGGAGAAGCCGGAACGAAGCGGCGGCCTGCTTGCGGGCGACCGCGCGCCCGACGCGCCGATCCGCGGGGCGGCCGGCCAGCCGACACGCCTGTTCGAACTGATCAAGGGACCGCACTGGACGCTGCTCGGCTATGAGGTCGCGCGCGATCTCGTGCCGGCGCGCCCAGGGCTGCATATCCATAGCTTTGGTCCGCAAGGCGATCTCATCGATGACGGCGGTCATTTCCGCGAGGCCTATGCCCTGGCGCCGGGCGATTGGGTGCTTGTTCGCCCCGACGGCTATGTCGGCGCCATTGTTGCGTCCGGCGAGATCGAGGCGCTGCGGACGTATCTCAAAGACGTCGGACTCGGCCTCGTTGAAGGAGAGCGGTTATGAGGGCCGCAATCGTTCAGGGCGTCGGACAGGCGCCCATCTTTGGGGATTTCCAAGAGCCAGTGGCGGTTGCGGGAGAGCACCTCATTCGGGTGACGGCCTCGGCCATCAGCCAGAACGCCAGGAGGCGCGCTTCCGGCGCGCATTACGGTTCGTTCGATCAGTTCCCGTTCGTCGTCGGCATCGACGGCGTGGGGCGGCTTGATGACGGCAGCCGGGTCTATTTCGTGATGCCGCGCGCGCCCTTCGGCAGCATGGCGGAACGGACGGTGGTGGCGTCCGCTCGATGCCTGCGTTTGCCTGACGATCTCGATGATGCGACGGCCGCCGCCATCGCCAATCCCGGTATGTCGTCCTGGGCCGCATATGTGGAACGCGCCAGCCTCAGGCCTGGCGAGACGGTGCTGGTCAACGGCGCGACCGGCACGGCGGGGCGTCTCGCCGTCCAGATCGCCAAACATCTCGGTGCGAAGAAGGTCATCGCGACCGGCCGCAATATCGACGCGCTTGTCTCGCTCAAAGCTCTCGGCGCCGACGTCGTGATTGCGCTTGGCGAGGACGAGGCCGCGCTGGAGGCGAGTTTCAAGGAGCAGTTCGCGCAGGGGATCGATGTCGTCATCGACTATCTCTGGGGCAAGAGCGCCCAGTGCCTGCTCATCGCAGGCGCCAAGGCGGGTCGCGATGCCGTGCCGATCCGGTTTGTTCAGGTCGGCTCCGCCAGCGGCCAGGACATCACCCTGCCAAGCGCCGTGCTGCGCTCGTCCGCGATCGATCTCATGGGCAGCGGTATCGGCAGTATTCCTGTCGACCGTCTCGTCAAAGCCATCGAGGGCGTGCTGCAGGCGACCGTGCCCGGCGGCTTCAGGATTGCCTTCAAGCCTGCACCCCTTTGCGAATTCGAGAAGGCATGGCCGAACGACGATAGCGTGAACAGAACCGTGTTCACCGTGAACCAGCCGGGTGGAAGATGAGCGGCCAGGCGTATTCGTCCGATGCCGGCGAAGGCGCTGCGCCGCAACAGCTCGACTGGCGGCTGATGCTGCCGGTGTTCATCATCGTCAGCCTCGACGCCGCCAGCGCCGGCGCGATCCTGCCGATCCTGCCGTTCTTCCTCCGGGACCTGGGCGCCACGCCACTGGTCCTCGGTCTTGTCCTCGGCGCGGAGGCCCTGAGCCAGTTCGTCGCGGCCCCGCTTCTGGGACAGCTCTCCGACCGTTTCGGGCGCAAGAGGGTTTTGCTCGCAAGCCAGGCCGGAGCGCTGGTCAGCCTTTCTCTGCTTGCGCTGGCCGACAGCGTCGTGTTCGTGCTGCTGGCGCGGATCCTGCTGGGCCTGACCGCGGCGAACTTCGCGGCCGCGGCGGCCCACGCCGCCGACAACAGCAGCCCCGCTACGCGCCGGCAGGCCATCGGCGTCTTGAGCGCGGGGCTTGGCCTTGGCGGAATGATCGGCCCGAGCCTCTCGGGATATCTGTCGGATATCGCGCTGACGGTTCCGATCTGGGTCGCGTTGGGGTTGTCCGCATCCAGTATCATCGTCACCGGCATCTTTCTGAGGGGCAGCAACGCAGGCGGCCAGGGCCGCGCCGCAACCGGGCAGGACGAGGCAGTCACCGAAAGGCCTTCGTTCCGGCCCATCCTGACATCGCCAGTGATCCGTATCCTCCTGGCCGTCCTGCTGTGCCATTACTTCTCATACGGGCTGTTCAGCTCGGAGCTGGCCGTGTTTCTCGGCGACACCTTCCTCTGGAACGGCCACGCCTTCGGGCCGCGGGAACTTGGCTACATTCTCACCGCCGACGGCGCCATCAACATCGTCGTCCAGCTGCTCCTGCTGAAATGGCTTGGCAGCAGGTTCAGCGAACGCAACCTGATCGTCCTCGTGTTCTGCATCCTGTCGGCCGGCTATATCCTCGCCGGTGTTGCGACACAAATCCCGACACTTGCCCTGGCTGTCCTGTGCGTCAGCACCGGTGTGGCCTTGGCTCGTCCGACCTTTATCGCGGCCCTCTCCGTGCATGTGTCCCCCAGCCACCAGGGCGTGGTCATGGGATCTTTCCAATCGCTCGTCGCGGTGACCGACATCGTTACGCCGGCTATCGCGGGCTTCATCCTCGGGCAGAACCTCTACGGGGCGTGGATCGGCGCAGTCGTCGCGATCGCGATCACCGGAGCCGTCATCGCACGCACCCGCCTTCCGAAGGTCGATCCAGAAACAGGAGCTGCATTAAGTTAGCCTGAGTTTGAGCACAGCCTCCCCCTCAGCACGGCGCTGAGAGTCTGTCAGGTCGGTTCGGCTCGCCTGCCTGTCCGGCCCGGGAATGCTGCGTCGAGATAGTCAGCGAGCTTGTGCCATCCGCGCGCCGATCATGCCGCGTATATTGTCTCGTGGATCGAATTGCTGAGGGCGATCCCCGAGCCATCTTCACTGCCGCAAGCAAGGCGCAGCAAGTTGCCAACTGGATGCACGCGCAGCAGCTCCAGACAAGAAGTTGGCTTCATGACCAGCCTCACGTCAAGCGGCGGATGACCTGTATTCCGTCTGCTAATGAATCTCGTCTTTCGACAATAATTTCAAAACATCCATGAAGACCATGAAGCGATCGTCCCCGACCTCTCGCGCCCACTGCATCTGAGGTCGCCCAGAGACGCGTAGATGACGTCGGCCACGCTCTGCCCGCGCCCGGTCAAATAGACACGTCTTCGATCATTGCCGGGACCGGCGCGGCGCTCGAGGTATCCGAGCGCCTCCAACTGGCCGACAAGGTAATTGGTCGCCTGTCGCGAAATGTGGAGTTGGCGGGCGAGATCGGATGGTCGGACACCGTCCGGCAGGGGATAGGAGAAGACGGCAAGATGAGCGTCCTGGAGATCCGCAAAGCCATTATGCCGCACCGCATAAGCAATGTGGGCTCGAACTCGCCACCAGCACAAGCGCAGCAACGCGCCAATATAGGGTGGCCCAGGATGGTGGCTCGTCTTATTCACGTTGTAAAGCGCCTTTATGATCAGTATTGTAAAGGCGCTTTACAATAGGAAGAGGGTCAATGAAAGCGGCTGGTAGCGATGTCGTCCGGATCGGTAGCCTCGAACTGCGTTTTCTGGTCGACGAGACAGTCGGTTCCGGCAATCTGGTTATGTTCGAATTCTCGGTGCCACCAAGCGCCCGGGTGCCGGCTCCGCACTTTCACAAGGACGTTGACGAAGTTGTCTATGGCATCGAGGGCGTCACGACCACGACGCTTGACGGTCGCAAGCATGAACTCGGGCCAGGGCAGAGCCTGTTCGTCCCTCGCGGCAGTGTTCACACCCACGAGAACCTCCATGACGAGAAAGCGCGGTCGCTGATCGTCATGTCGCCGGGCTCGATCGGCCGGCGCTATTTCAAGGAGATCGCCAGCGAAGTGAACGTTCCCGGCACGCCCGACCTTTCCAAGGTCAAGGAGATCATGCTCAGGCACGGTCTTGTCCCTGCCTGACGGCATTGGCCATCATCCGCCATTCCTGACGAGACGGAAGCGGGCCAGCGTCGTCTGCTATTGTCGCTGGCGCGCGGTAGCAGCGCGCGGACCTGTACATGCTGGTGACGGCGCGGCACTGCCGGAGATCGATGAGAAGAGCGACGACGTCGAGAACGAGGAAGCGGCCCAGATTGCAGCCCAATGAGCTACCTCGCGTGGCGGCCCGGCCGCCGCGCATACCTTCCGTCACCCCGTCCTTTTCCGTTTCAGGCCTGACAAGCCCGATTTTCTCACCGCTTCTCCTGCCTGGCCGACGTCGGCTCGGCCGCCAACGTCGCGCGGGCCTTCGACATCTACACTGCGCTGACGGTCGAGAACGCTCGTCAGGAGCCGTCCGCCGAGCCGTTCGGCATCGGCCGCCTCGCGATGGGGAATCGTGCGGGGTCGGCTCTATCGCACCGATTTGTCGGCGCGGAGAGAGCGCTGTCCGGGTCATCCAGTCCCGCGTCCCTGAGAAATCTCCACATGCAGCAGTTCTGGAAAGCCGAGCCGGTGGAGAAACTGCTCACGCACCCGATCCATGACGGCAAAGGTCACGGCTGCGCCGTCGCTGGCCGGATCGATATGGACCCGCAAGGGGCGCTTGCCCGCCGGTGTGGCGACGATGTCCACCACTGCGCGGCCAACGGCACCAGGGTCGGCATCCTCCGGAACGGTGGCGGCGAGCGCTTGCTGTATGCGGTCTGCGAACCCGTCCGCCCACGCATCCGTATAGCCGGCGGCGACCGCCTCGTCGGCGGGATGGCCGGCGTTGGCGAAATGGTTGGTTCCCTTTGTAAAGGCGCCGGGCACGACGATCGACGTTTCGATGCCGAGCGGCGCCAGTTCCCTGGCGTAGCAGACGGCGAGCGCGTCCATCCCCGCCTTGGCGGCAAAATACGGACCGAGCAGCGGCGGGACGCCGCCGGCGACGCTGCTGCTGGAAATCCAGACGAGCAACCCGGAACCGGCTTGGCGCATATGCGGCAGCACGGCGCGGTTGACCCGCTGCGTGCCTAATACGTTGACGTCGTAGAGCTGCGCGAGCTGGTCCGGCGTGAACGCCTCCAACGGCCCATAAACCATGTGGCCGGCATTCTGGACAAGGATGTCGAGGCGGCCGTGCTCGGCGATGATCGCCTCCACTGCGGCGGCAATCGAGGCTTCGTCCTGCACGTCCAGCTCGATCGAGCGCAGGTCGACGCCTTGGCTCTGCGCGAAGGATGCGTTGTCCTTCACCTTGTCGGCGTTCTTGGCCGTCGTGCCGCGCATGGAGGCATAGGCGGTGTGGCCGGCTTCGGCCAGGTCGCGAGCGATCATCTGACCGAAGCCGCTGGATGCGCCGGTGACGAGTGCGATGAGGCTCATGGCTTTTCTCCTTGTCAGACCACGCCGCCATTGGCGCGGATCACCTGGCCGGTGACCCAGTGGCTGTCGGGGCCGAGCAGCATGGCGACGGCGGCGGCAATGTCCGCGGGATCGGCCAGCCGGCCCATCGGGATCATCTTCGTGACCGCCGCCACCTGCTCATCGGTCTTGTCGTCGAGGAACAATTTCGTCGCCACCGGCCCCGGCGCGATGGCGTTGACGGTGATGTTCCTAGGTCCCAGTTCCTTCGCCAGGATGTGGGTCATCGCCTCCACGCCCGCCTTGGTGGCGGCATAGGCGGCGTAGGTCGGCTGGTAGAGGCCGACCACGCTGGACGAGAAGCTGACGATGCGGCCGCCGCCGCGAATCCGGCGCGCGCCCTCGCGCAGGCAATTGAACACGCCCTTCAGGTTGACGGCCAGATGCCGGTCGAACAGCGCGTCGTCGGTTTCGACGAGCGGGGCGAGCTTCATGATGCCGGCATTGTTGACCAGCGCATCAATACTGCCGAACGCCTGCTCGCTGCGGTCGAACAGGGTGGCGACGGCGGCGGGGTCGCTCACGTCCGCCTTGACGGCGATGGCCTGACCGCCGGCCGAACCGATCTTATCGACGAGCGCCTGCGCCGGCGCCTCACTGCCCGAATAGTTGACGGTTACCGCCCACCCGTCGGCGGCGAGCCGCTCGGCGATGGCGGCGCCGATGCCGCCGGACGATCCGGTGATGATTGCACAACGTGTCGTATCTGTCATGACAGTCTCCTTGTTTGAGATAGCGGCATTCTCGCCATTCACTCGCCCGGCGGCAGTAATTCCGTCCGGTATTGCGGCGCCAGTTCCTTCGCCTTGGCCATGAAAGCCTTCTGCTCATCCTCGCTCATCGCCGGAGCGGGTGCGGTGCGGCTCGCGACCGGGGTGCCAACCTCAAGAAAGAACTCGTCCTGGCCGGCGGGCGTGCACAGGCACAGCATCCGCGCGGGCGCGCCGGAGACGTTCTTGAACCCATGTGGCGCATTGGCCGGAATGTTGACCGTGCTGCCCGCCTTCGCGGCGTGCTTGTCGCCACGAAAAGTCACCTCGATTTCGCCTTCGAGGATGGTGAACATCTCCTCGAAATCATGCCGGTGCGGCGCCGGACCGCCGTCATCGGGCACCAGCATGTCGATCAGGCAATAGCGCCCGCCGGTGTGCTTGCCGGACACCAGGATCGTATAGGTGTCGCCGACCACGGCAACGTGCGGCAGCGCCGGATCGTCCGGATCGGCGATCGTCAGCCGGCGGATGGGATCGTCTTCGGGTATGGTCATCGGTCAGTCTCCTTGTCGGTTGCCGAGAAAAAGCGGGCGAGCGCCGCAGCGGTGTCGGCGGGGTTCTCCTCCGCCAGCCAGTGCCCGGCCGCGGGGATGATCGCGGTGGAAAGATCGGTGGCGACCGGGCGCCAGAGCTGTTCGAGCATCGGCCCCGCATGGGAGGCACCGCCGACCGCCAGCACTGGCATGGCGAGCGGCCGATCCTTGAGCGGCGCATTGTCCTCGCCGTCCTGAAAGATCGCCGCATAATATTGCGCACCGGCCCGCAACGCGCCCGGCCGCGACAGCGCGCGGACATAGTGGTCGAGATCGTCCGCATCGACCGTGCCGTTGCCGCCATGGCCTTCATGGCCGAAGAACCAGTTCAGCAACTCGCGCTCGCGCCCGGTGAACAGCCACGCGGCGACATCCGGGGCCGCAAACACTGAGAAATGCCAGTTGGAATCGGCGTTCCAGCCCTTGCTTGGCGCCATCGCCTGTTCGAGCCCGAAGCCGGCGGCGACGAACTCCATCACCGCCAGCCGCTCGGCGCGCTCGGGATAGTCGCGCGCGAAAGCGACCGCGACGCCGGCGCCGAGGTCGTATCCAGCCACGCAGGCGCGCTCATGCCCCAGCGCATCGAGCATGGCGGCGATATCGCGCGCCATGTCGGTATTGGTGAAACCGCGCTCGGGCAGCGTCGAGGCGCCCATGCCGCGCTGGTCGGGGGCGATCACCGTGAAGCGCTCGGCAAGAACGGGTGCGATCCGCCGCCACATCGGCGAATGCTGGGGAAAGCCGTGCAGCAGCACGACGGGCGGTCCGCTGCCGCCGACGCGGACCGCGAGCGTTGCCTCGCCGGTGTCGATCCGCTCGACCCTGAAGTCGCGCCATTCCGTCATGCGGCGGCCTCGGCCCGGGCCGGATAGTCGGTATAGCCCTTGGGGCCGACGCCGTAGAAGGTCGAGGGATCGGGCTTGTTGAAATCCCGATCGTGTGCGGCGAAGCGCGCGACGAGATCGGGATTGGAGATGAACAGGGATCCGTAGGCGACGGCATCGACCTCGCCGGACGAAACCGCTTCCATCCCCTTGGCCTCGTCGAAGCCGGTATTGGCGATGAACGGCAGCGAGGTCATCGGCCGGAAGGTCTTCGCGACCTGCGGGATCGCGACACCCTTCTCCAGGTCCTTCTTGTTGGGCTCCAGCATGGTCAGATAGCCGACCTTTCGCCGGTCGAGCTCGCGCACGACATAGCCGAAGGTAGCGAGCGGGTCGCTGTCGCCCATGCCGTAGAGCGAGATCGACGGGCCGAGGCGAATGCCGACCCGCTCCATCGACCAGGCCGCCGCCATCGCGTCGATCGTCCCCAGCATCAGCCGCGCCCGGTTCTCGGCCGAGCCGCCCCAGGCGTCGGTGCGCTTGTTGCTGACATCCTGGAGGAACTGGTCGTGCAGATAGCCATTGGCGCCGTGCAGTTCGACGCCGTCGAACCCCGCCTCGCGCGCGTTGCGGGTCGCGGTGACGAAGTCCGCGACGATCGCCGGGATCTCGTCGGCGCTCAGTTCACGCGGCACCGGGAAATCGGCTTCGTGATCCGGGAACTTGAACTTGCCCTCGGCCGGCAGCGGCGACGGCGCGACCGGCAGTTCGCCGCCGCGCATGTCGGGATGGGCGACGCGGCCGCAATGCCAAAGCTGGCAGTAGATGCGTCCGCCGGCGGCATGGACCGCGTCCGTGACGATCCGCCAGCCCTCGACCTGGTCCTGCCGCCAGATGCCGGGGCCGTTGATGACGCCCTTGCCCTGTTCGGACACGGCGGTGCAATCGGTGACGATCAGCCCGGCCTCGACGCGCTGCGCGAAATACTCCGCCATCAGCGGCGTCGGCACGTTGTCCGGCGTGGCGCGGGTACGGGTCATCGCCGACATCCAGATGCGGTTGCGGAGGGAAAGGCCGTGGAGGTCCATCGGGGTGAACAGGTCTGTCATGTCGATTTCCTTTCAGCTCATGTGGTGGCCACCATCGACGACGAGCGTCTGGCCGGTGACGAAGTCGGAATCGGGAGAGGCGAAGAAGAGCACCGGGCCGACGAGGTCGGCGGGCTTCTCCTCGCGCTTGATCGCGCGCTTCTCGATCTGCGCCGCCTGGACGTCCTTGGGCAGCGTCTTGGCGGCGTTCGGCGTGATGGTGACGCCCGGCGCCACCAGATTGACGGTGATGCCCTCGTCGCCGAACTCGCGGGCGAGGCTGCGGGTCAACCCGATCACGCCGGCCTTGGCCGAGACGTAATGCGCCTGGCCGGGCACACCTTCGTTGACCGAAGCCGAGCCTATATTGACGATCCGGCCCCAGCCGCGCCCGGTCATCAGCGGCAGCATCGCCCGGCACATCAAGGCCGTGCCGGTGAGATTGATGTCGATGATTTTGCGCCAGTCCTCGGCGCTCATCTCCAGAAAAGGCTGGACGGGAAAGAAGCCCGCGACGTTGACCAGCACGTCGACGCGGCCAGTTTTTTCCTGAGCGAGTTCGGCCAGACGCGCGCCGTCGCCCTCGTCGGTGATGTCGGCCTTCTGAACATGCAGCTGTTCATTTGCCAACTCGTCGGCGAGCTTGCGGAGCGCTTCGTCGCTGGTGTCGGTGGCGATCACGGTGTCGTCATTGGCGAGGAAGCGGTGCACGCATTCCTTGCCGATGCCGCCCGCCGCCCCGGTGACGACGATGGTTCTGCCGGTCTTCATGGCTGTTTCTCCTTCTGGGATTGCGCCAGTTCCTCGAAGAAGGCGCGCAAGCGTCGCGGCTCGCGGCCGAGAATGGCGCGCAAGCTCAGCGGATTGCCCCTGAGCCCGGCATGGTCGTAATGCGCGAACATCGGCCGCATCGGGTCGGCCTCGGGGCCGAGCGTCGCGGGATCGATCCGCGCCGCCCTGATCTCCCGGCCGAGCACGTCGCCGATCAGGCCGGCGACATCGTGCCGGTTCAGCCAACCTTCGGCGCAGAGCTCGAAGGTGCCGTAGAGCAGCCGGTCCTCTGTCAGCGCGATCGCCGCGACCTCCGCCACGTCGCGATAGTCGACCCGGCTGAAGCGGGTGTCGCAGGACCAAGGCTCGGCCAGCGTGCCGCTCTTCACCACCGTGTCCCAGGACGCCTGGTAGTTCTGGAAATACAGCGCCGGGTGCAGGAAGGTATAGTCAAGCCCGCTGTCGAGGATCGCCTCCTCGACCGGCGCCTTGGCCGCGTGGTTGACCAGGCTGCTGATCACCGGGTGGATCACCGACGAGAACACGATCCGCCGGACGCCGGCATCGACCGCAGCCGCCACGAAGCGTTTGCCGATCCCGGCCTCATCGGGGATGAAGGCCGGAGCGATATAGAAAGCGGCGTCGATGCCGCTCAACCCGGCGGCGATGCTCCGGGCGTCGGTCAGATCGCCGATGGCGATCTCGGCAGCGCCAGCCCGTCGCGCCGCTTCACCTTCCGCCTCCTGGCGAACAAGTGCCCGCACGGTCGCGCCGCGCGAGGCGAGCGCCGGAATGACGTGGCCGGCAAACTTGCCAGCGGCGCCCACCGCAAGGACGCGGGGCGCGTTGTTGTGATTGTTGCTATCCATGCCGACCTAACGCGCGAGCGGCCGAGAGGAACGGTCCAGCACATGGACACATTGTGCATGTGCTGGCACAATCGGGAGTGATGATCGATCTCAACGACCTGCGCGTGTTCGAGTGCGTCGCTCGGCTGAATAGTTTCTCGGATGCGGCGCGGACGCTCAACCTGCCGCGCTCCAGTGTCAGCCGCTCCGTCGCGCGGCTGGAGGAGGCGGTGCGCATCCGTCTGCTCCAGCGCACCACCCGAGAGGTTCGCCTGACGCCGGCCGGTCAGGCGCTGCTCGATCGCTGCGCCGCGCTGCTCGCCGGTCTCGACGACGCGCTGACCTTCACCGCAAGCCTCGCCGGCACGCCGCGCGGGCGGTTGACCATCAGTGCCGGCATCGGCTTCGGCATCAACGTGCTAGGCAAACAGTTGCCCGGTTTCCTCGAGCGCTATCCCGACGTCGACATCCGGCTCGACCTGTCGAGCCGAGAGGCGGAACTGGTCGCCGACGGGGTCGACGTGGCGATCCGCATGGGGCCGCTTAGCGACTCCGCGCTGGTCGCGACGCGGCTGGGAACGATGACCCGCTATATGTGCGCCTCCGCCGCCTATCTTGACCGGCGCGGCACGCCGACCACGCCGGAAGCCTTGCTGGAGCATGACCTGCTCGACATGCCGACGGGAAGCGGCCACGCGCGGCCCTGGACACTGACGTGCGGCGACGAGGTCGTGCGCCTCGACGTCGCCCCGCGCGTGCTGGTCAACGATGCGCTGACGATCAATCGGCTGGTCTGCGAAAATGCCGGGATCGGCGTCATCTCGGCTTATCTGTGCGGGCCCGACATCAAGGCCGGCAGCCTGATCCGGCTGCTGCCGGACTGGACGCTGCCCGCGGTCGACGTCAGCCTGGTGTTTCCGACCAGCCGCGAACTGTCGCCCGCGGTGCGCGCCTTCGTCGACTTCATGAAGAAGGCCAACACCGGCAACGAGGGATGGAAGGCCGATCCCTTGGCCTGACAGTGTCCCTTCCAGCGCGGTCGACTCCCTCAAGCCGTTTCAAGATAGCCGAAGACAGCCCGCCGGACGCGGCGCGTCAAACCGAATGTGTCCTGCTCTCCCTCCGCGCCGGCGCCGTTCACCATCCCCTTGACGATCGCCAGCACGTCACGCGCGGCCGCTTGAGGATCCGTTTGCGGGCGAACATCCTCGCGCGCCAGAAGCTCGCCGAGCAGACGCCTGAAGCGATCGTCGAGGCTGCGGACGCTCGCGTCGAACGGCAGACGCGCCTCCTCGAAATCCAGAAGGCGCGCGAGGCCGGGTCGGCGGAACTGATGCGCCACGGCCGCGGCGATCAGGCGCTCCAGGGCGTCCTTGCCGGATGGCACGGAGGCCGCGGCCTCCGCCGCTTCAAACAGGCGATCACCTTCCCGAGCGACGAGAGCGCCGATCAGCGCGTCCTTGTCGGGAAAGTATTGATAAAGCGATCCGATGCTGACCCCGGCGCGCCGGGCGACCGCATTGGTCGAGAACCCATGGTGTCCGGCGTCCTCCAGAATGCGAGCGGTCGCCTCGACGATGGTGGCCACCGTCTCCTGCGACCGGGTTTGTCTCGGCCGCTTACGGGGATGAGGCCGTTGCTGCTCGATCATCGGAAGCGCCTTGGGAATGCGAGTAGACGATGTGAGTTATCGCTCACATATTAGCGCATGTTCCAGATAAGGAAAGCGCTCTCCATGGCCAATCCGCCCTTCAGACTGTATCCCGTGATGGTGGAGAAGGTTCAGTCGGTGACCCCGCGCCTGCGGCGGATCACCATCAATGGGCGCTGCCTGGCGACGACCTATCGCGAGGGCGTGCCGGCTCAATGGCTGAAGGTCTTCGTCCCCACCGACGACGAGACGGACAGGGTCGGACGCGCCTATACGATCCGGCGGTTCGATGCCGCGACCGGTGCGCTGGACATGGATTTCGTCCTCCATGGCGACGCGGGGCCGGCTTCGAACTGGGCCATGCAGGCGAAGGCGGGCGACCGGTTCGAGATCAGCGACCCGCATCCGCGCGGCGGTGTTCGTCTGGAGCCGCACCACACGCACTATCTGATGTTCGGCGACGAGACGGCGCTGCCGGCGATCGCCAGCATTCTGGAAGCGCTGCCGGCGACGACACGCGCCGACGTCTTCGTCGAAATCGAAGATCAAGCCGAGGAGCAGCGGATCGAAAGCGCTGCGGCGGTGAACGTCGATTGGCTCTGCCGGGACGGCCGGGGCGCGAACAGCAGGCTTGTCGAGGCCGCCAGGGCGATCTCCGCGCCGGGACCGGAGACGCTGGTGTTCTTGGCGGCGGAATCGTCCATCGTCCAGTCCATCCGCCGTCACGCCGTCCAGGAGTGGCGGATCGCGCGCGAGAATCTTCACGCGGCGGGCTATTGGAAGCGCGGGGACGCCGATCACCGGGACGAGGAGGCGACAGCCTGAGAAAACCACGAAGCCGTGTCGCCCTTATCCGCTCACCTTGATGACGATCTTACCGAAGGAGCCAGGATCGAGAGAGGCGAAGACGGCGCGTGCATCCTCAAACCCATGGGTCATCGGGTAGTCGCGGTCTATCGCTAATCAACCCGGCGCTACTTGTTGAGCAGGACCCGGCCGGTGTCGCCGCCCTCGTGCGAGCCCCAGGATGGCGGCGGCACCAGGCCCCTCTGACCGGGGCGGCGTCCTTTTCGGTAGCCATTGGCATAGCTCCCGGCGCGATTTGTTCCTTTTGGCAGGAATCGCGTCAATACCTGCGAGCGTCAGTATTCGTCGAGAGCGTCCAATACGAGTTCGGCGGTCAACCCGCTGCTATACTGCTGCTGGCCGGTGATGAGACGGCCGTCGCGAACGGCGAAAGGTTCGTTCGCGCCGTGGCACAGGAAGCTTGTGCCCTCCATTCGGGCCGCCTCGCTCTGGATGGTGTAGTCGTTCAACGTCATGCCGAAGGCGGTGTTGACGTCCTCTTCCTCTTCGTCGGTGAAGCCCGTCCATTTCTTGCCCTCGGTCAGAAGCTTGCCATTGGAGAGACGGGTCCAGAGCAGCAGGGACGATCCGTGGCAGATCAGCGTGACGATCTTGCCCTTCTCGTAGAAGGACGCGATCAGGGCGTGCAGCGCTGCATCGTCCTTGAAGGTCAGGAGCGGACCGCCGCCGCCGGCGACCCAGACCGCGTCATAGTCATCGACGCTGACAGCGCTGATCGGCAGCGTGTCCTTCAGCAGCGGGCCAAATTTCGCATGATGGACGAAGCCGAGGCTGATCAGATCGTCGGCATAGGCGCCGCCTGGCGTGCGCGGATCGCTATGGGTGTCGAACATCACTTCGCCCCCCTTTGGCGAAGCGAGATCCACGCGATGTCCGGCTTCGATGAACATCAAAAAGGCCCGCGTCATCTCCTCGGCGAAGAAGCCGACCGGGAAGCCCTTCAGCTCGGCTGTATTGGAAACGATGGACAGGATGCGGCGCGGCTTGCGACGCACGCCGATGCGGGTATCGACTGTCAGATCCGATGCGGGCATAAGCGCGTTCTCCTTCTTGATGTGCTTTCTGTGACCTCATCCTCCGAAGCCGCCCTGCTTCAGGAAATCGGCCTCCTGCGGCGTCGTGGTGCGGCCCAGCATGGGATTGCGGTGCGGGAAGCGGCCGAAGCGCCGGATGATGTCGCGATGGCCCTCGGCATGCTCCAGCCAGGGCTGGCCGAGCCGGGCGTTGAGACTGACGGAGAGGTCCTGGTCGAGGATGTCCTCGGAATGGGCGAACGGCAGACAGAAGAACAGCCGCAGGTCCGGCTCGGCACGGTCCATGTGCCCGGCCTCCAATGCCTGCCGCGCATAAAGGCGCGCCAGCGGGTCGGTAGCATACATATGTCCCGTGTCGCGGAATGCGTTGCGCGGGAACTGGTCGGTCAGGATCAGCAAGGCCAGCGCACCCTCTGGCGAGGCCATCCAGCCGTCGTGCCGGCGCGCGGCGACGGCCATGTGCAGGTCGAGGAAGCGTTCGCGGAAGACGCGATCGAAGCCCCCGTCCTTGTCGAACCATCGCCCTTGCGCGCCAGCCTTCTTCCAGAAGGCGACGACCTGCGTGCTTTGCGGATCGGCGCCTGCGCTGTTCTGTCCGCGCAGCGAGACCATCATTGCGCGCCCTGTTGGGCAGGGCCATCCTTGCGCGGCGCATTGCCGTGGATCAGGTCGCGGCCGGCATAGATGCCCTCTGCCGTCTCCATGGCGAAGCGCTCGCCGTCGCGGCGGCGGACATCCTCCATCACACGGGCGCGCTCGTCGTCATCGATATCCATCAGCGCCAGCGCCTTCTCACCGAGGGCGAGCGCGGATTCGAAGGTCTCGCGAACCTGCCATTCGACACCGGCATGGATGAGCTCGATGGCGTGCTCGCGGTCGAGGGAGCGGGCGAGCACGGGGACGAGCGGGAATTCGACCCTGACCAGCTCGGCGATCTTCAGGCTCGCCTCGCGGTCGTTGACGGCGATGACGATCAGACGGGCGTCATGCGCGCCGGCGGCATGCAGGATATCGAGCCGAGCGCCATCGCCGTAATAGACCTTGAACCCGAAGTCGCCCGCGTCGCGGATCGCGTCCGTATCGGTCTCGATGATGGAGATCGAGGAACCCGCTGCCAGAAGCGGCTGGCTGACGATTTGGCCGAAGCGACCGAAGCCGATCAGCAGCACGTTGGCGGACAAGCCCTCCGCGGCCTCGACGCCTTCCATCGAGGCGGTCGCTTTCGGCATCAGCCGGTCGTGCAGGATGATCATCAGCGGCGTCAGCGCCATGGAGACGATGATCGTCGCCGTCAGGATCGCATTGGCCTCGGTGTCGATGATTCCGACCGATGCGGCGGCGGCATACAGGACGAAGGCGAACTCACCGCCCTGCGCCATGAGCACGGCACGCTCGATCGCTTCACGATTGTCGGCCCGGAAAAGGCGCGCGATCAGATAGATGCCGACTGTCTTCAGGGCCATGTAGGCGATGACGGCGACGAGGATCAGCCGCCAGTTGGCCGTGATCACCGTGAGGTCGAGCGACATGCCGACGCCAAGGAAGAACAGGCCGAGCAGGACGCCTCGGAACGGTTCGATATCGGCTTCGAGCTGATGGCGGAACGAGGATTCCGACAGGAGTACACCGGCAAGGAACGCGCCCATCGCCATCGACAGCCCGCCAAGCTGCATGGCAAGGGCGGCGCCGAGCACCACGAACAGCGCCGCCGCCGTCATCACCTCGCGGGCCTTCGCCTTGCCGAGCAGGCGGAACAGCGGGTCGAGCAGATACCGTCCGGCAAGCACCAGACCGAGAATGGAGGCAAGGCCGATCCCGATGCCGGTCAGCCGGTCCGCGAGAATGGCGTTTTCTCCGCCGGGCGCCAGGAACGCGACCAGCGCCAGAAGCGGGACGATGGCCAGATCCTCGAACAGCAGGATCGCGACGATCCTGCGGCCCTTCGGCAGCCCCATGCTGCGTCGCTCCTCCAGCATCTGCATGACGATGGCCGTCGAGGTCAGCACGAAGCCAGCGCCCGCCACGAAACTCTGCGCAACCGGATAGCCGAGCGCGAGACCGACCAACGTGAGCATACCGATGCACAATCCGACCTGCGCCAGGCCCAGCCCGAAGATCTCGCCGCGCATCGACCACAGCCGCGACGGCTGCATCTCCAGCCCGATGATGAACAGGAACATGACGACCCCGAGTTCGGCCACATGCAGGATCGATTGCGGGTCGGAGAACAGGCCGATGCCGAACGGCCCGATGGCAAGCCCGGCGGCGAGATAGCCGAGGACGGAGCCGAGGCCGAGCCGCTTGAACAGCGGCACGGCGATGACGGCCGCGCCCAGCAAGACGACGATCGGGACGAGGTTGAAGCCATGCGCCGAAGCGGCCTCGGTGGCGTGGGAAACGGCCTCCGTTGCCATGAAATCAGCCTCTCGCCAGTTGCCAGGCGAGGACCGCGGCAAGGGCCGCCGGCACGGCGAAGACGACCAGCAGGATCGGCAGTTCCTGCGCGACGGTGTAGCCCGCCCGGGTCACCCCGACCCACATATTGACGAGCGCCACCGCAAGCCAGGCGGGAATGAAGAGTTTCGCGCCCATGGCGATACCGGCGAGATCGCCGCCCCAGAGTTTCCCGAACAGGACAAACACACCGAGCAGGACGGCGCCTCCGACGATGACCAGCAGCATATGCATGAGCGCGTCCCCCTGTGCCGCGATAAAGACTGGACGGCCTGCCACGGGGACAGGCCGTCCATCCGTTCCTACTTCGTGGTATAGCCGCCATTCACGAGGATGGTCTGGCCGGTCATCCACCAGCCGTCCGACACCATGAAGCGGATATAGGGGACGATATCCTCGATGTCGGTGAGGCCGGTCTTCGAGAAGCCGGACAAGGCCGCTGCGGTCTTGTGATAGGCGACGGCATCGGAGCCTTCGGCCGGATAGAAGAACGGCGTGTCCATCGGGCCGGGACCGATCGCCGTCACCGAGATGCCGCGCTCGCCGAATTCCTTGGAGGCCGCCCGCGTGAAATGCTCGACCGGGGCCTTGGTGCCGGCATAGGCAGCATAGAAGGGCGTGAAGGCGCCGAGCAGCGATGTGACGACGGTCACCAGCTTGCCGTTGTCGTTGAGGTGCTTGCCCGCTTCCTTGATGAAGAAGAAAGCGCTCTTCGAGTTCACCGCGGCCATCTCGTCATATTCGGCTTCCGAGATCTCGACCATGGGCTTCTTCAGCACCTTGCCGACGGTATTGATGGCGATGTCTGGGCGGCCGAGGGCGGCGACAGCATCGGCGAACAGCTTCTCGACGGCGCCCGCCGTTGTCAGGTCCGCCTGGATGGCGATTGCCTCGGCGCCGGCCGCTTTTACCGCCGCAACCGTCGCATCGGCGTCCGCTTTGGTCGCCGCACTGTTGTAGTGAATGGCGATCGTCTTGGCGCCCTGCACGGCGAGATCGCGGGCGATCAGTCCGCCCAGGTTCTTCGCGCCGCCGGCGATGATGACGGTTTTGCCCTTGATGCTGTGATCGGTCATTGGCCCTGGCCTCCTTCGGTTGCCTCGCGGCCATCGGTGACCGCTTCCTGCATCGCACCATATCGTCTATAGATTTGTCATAAAGTCACTCATTCTGACATCACCTGTCAGACCGAGCGACCAATCAAGCAAGTTGAAGCCCTTGGACCGTATCGATCTCTTCCGCACCTTCGCCCGCGTCGTCGAATGCGCGAGCTTTACCCGCGCCGCCGATACGCTCGGGATGCCACGTTCGTCCGTGTCGGCCGCGGTGATCGAGCTCGAAACACGGGTCGGCGCCCGCCTGCTTCACCGCACCACCCGAAAAGTCTCTCCTACCCAGGACGGCGCTGCCTTCTATGAACGCTGCTTGCGCCTCATCGCCGATGTCGAGGAGACGGAAGGGTTGTTCCGGCAAACCTCTGTCGGGCCCACCGGCAAGCTCCGGGTCGATGTGCCGGGCCGGATCGGTCGTTTGATTATCGCGCCCGCCTTGCCGGAATTCCTCGACCGGCATCCGCAGCTCGACATCGAACTGCGCGTCACCGATCGGTCTGTGAACCTGGTCGAGGAGAGCGTGGACTGCGTGCTACGGGTCGGCCCATTGAGCGATTCCGGGCTCATCGCCCGCAAGATCGGCGATCTCCCGCTGATCAATGTCGCCAGCCCCGCCTATCTCGCCCAACGTGGGACGCCAGATGCGCCGGACGATCTCGGCGTGCATCTCGCCGTCAGCTATGCCTCGCCATCGACCGGCCGGGTCGAGGATTGGGAGTGGGTTGAGAACGGCGAGGTGCGCATGATGCCGGTTCGCGGCCGTGTCACGGTCAACAGCGCCGAGGCCTACATCGCCTGCTGCCTCGCTGGTCTCGGATTGATCCAGATCCCGGCTTACGACGTGAAGCGCCACCTCGACGCCGGCGAGCTCGTCGAGGTGATGCCGGACCATCGTGCCGAAGCGATGCCCATGGCTTTACTCTACCCGCACAGGCAGCATCTCTCGCGCCGATTGCAGGTCTTTGCGGATTGGCTAGAGCAACTCCTCAGACGGGACATTCTGTAGCGAGGCGACGCCGAAAGTCGCGCCACACCATGGATATGCCGGCAGTCGAAAAACAGATCGCCATGCTCGGCGTCCGGGTCAGGACCTCGCGCGTCGCCCCGATCAACGCCACGCCGACGAGAACGCCCCAGTCACCGGGCTCTGATTGGCGGACCGGATCGGCGCCGTCTGGCGCCAGCGCTTCCACGACGGCGACAGGGTCCGCACGAGGCCCCGACCGTAAGTCCGTCGTCTTCGGCTGGGCGACCGAATCAGTTGCCGCTCGACAGGGGCGGAGAGCGTCGCAAGAGGCACTTGCGACTGGAATATCTCGCAAAAGAACGACTATTATAGCCGTAGTTTTGGCGTACGCGTAGGTCCGTGTGGGAGGTGATCATGCATGATCACCGCCCGACAATCACGGGCCGCACGCGCGCTGCTGGGCTGGACACAGGAGACGCTCGCCGACAAGGCCCGGGTATCACTGACCGCGTTGAAGCGCCTCGAATCCGACAGCGGACTTGAGGTGTACGAATCCTGTCGCGATCAGGTCCGTCGGGCATTTGAAGGCAACGGTATCGTCCTCCTCAACTCCGGCCATGCCTCATGTTACCATTCCGGCCAGGAACGCGGCGGCTTTCTTGCTCAGCCCTGGCGAAATTGTCCTCGGGAAGTGGGAGCGATCTCGGGCTTCTTCACTTTTGCTTCCGTTCCTGTGTCTGGGCGGAGCGTGAGCAGGCAAACTGCAGGCTCGCCCGAGAGTCCGTAACGGTCTGAGTTCGAACCGGCGTTCGGCAGCTATCCAAGCGGACAGCGAAGAGGGGCGCCTCGGCGGATCGCCTGATCGCGCTGCCGTGTCGCAGAATCGGTGATCTTCCTAATTTCCGGGGGCAGCCAGAAGGCCGAGCTGGCGGGGATGACCCACGACACGAGCTTACCAGGGCGTCTCGCCGCCTGGTTCGACGAAGCGGCCGGAGACGCTGTCCGGTCCAAGCAGCGCATAGTAAACGGGAAGCTTCGCGCCTTCCTCAGGCGTCATGAAGCCATTGTGGCCCGTCAGATCGGTCTTCACATAGCCGGGGCTGACCGAGTTGACGACGTGCGGCGTATCGCGCAGCTCCGCGGCGAGCTGCACCGTCAGCATGTTCAAGGCGGCCTTCGAGGCGTTGTAGCCGATCAGCCGTGCCGAATAATAGGGCGAGGCAGGATCGCCGTTGACCGCGAGCGAGCCAAGGGAGCTGGAAAGGTTCACGATCCGGGCCGCCGAAGACAGGCGCAGCAGTGGTAACATCGCCTGAGTTACGGCCAGCGTGCCGACGAAGTTGGTCTCCATGATGCGGCGAGCCGCGTCCGGAACAGCGCTGGAGGGCGGCCCATCCTCGGCATCGACGATACCGGCGTTGTTCACCAGGATATCGAGCCGGCCGTGCTCGGCACGGACGGTCTCGACCGCCGCAGCAATGCTGCCGTGATCGGTGACATCGAGGGCGACGGAGCGCACCTGAAGGCCGTCGGACGAGAGCGTGTCGACCGCTTTGCTCGCGCGGCCGGGATCGCGGGCGCCGATGATGACGGAAACGCCAGCCTGCGCCAGTTGCCGGGCGATCTCCAGTCCGATGCCTTTGTTCGCGCCAGTAACGAGCGCGATGCGGTTGGTGTCAGTCATATCGGAATCCTCACAGGGTTCGTTCTGGTGATGCCTCATGATATGAAGGATTGTTCAGTTTGAGGATTCGCTTATGCCTTCGGCGCGGCCGGCCCACCTAAACCCCCGAAAAACCCCGCGTCAGGCGCGCGCGACAGCGACCCTGGACGCCATGTTCGAGGCGACCATTCAGGTTCTGGTGACCGATGGACCGCACCGATTGACGACCACCCGCGTCGCGGAGCGGGCCGGCGTTTCGGTCGGCACCATGTACCAATATTTCCCGCACAAGCAGGCGCTGTTCTACGCGCTGAACGAGCGCTATCTCGACGTGCTGGCGGACAAGGTCGAAATGGCCTGCTTCGCACAGCACGGCGCATCGATCCGGCAAATGGTCGAGGCGTTGGTGACCACCTACTGGACCGCGAAGACGGAGCGGCCGGCGGTAACGCGGGCGCTCTACCGCTCCGTCGTCGAGATCGACAACGAGGCGCTGATCGCAGCCTTCGCGTCCCGCGTCGATGCCGCCACCGCCGCCATGCTCGCCACCGCATCCGACGCCTCGTTCGACGATCTTCCGACCGTCACGCTCACCCTGCTCGCGACCGTGTTCGGCACCGTCCGCAACGTGTTCGAGCGCAGCCTGGATCCGCACGAGGAACGCGCGATCGAAGGCCAGGTCGTGATGATGTGCAACGCCTATCTGGAAGCCGCTCGATCGCGTTCTTGAAGCGCCACGTGAGCCGCTGTCGCTCCCCGTTGCGGCAAGAGCAAGGCGAGGCCGGCAAGCGATAGCCTGCCCGACGATCGATCAGGACGGATTGATCAGGTTGAACACCTTCTCGAAATTGCCTGTCTGCTCGGCGGTACGCTGGGGCATGACCCGCTGAACAAGCACTTCCTTCGGGGTGACATCCGCACACAGCAATCCGACGGTTTCCGCGATGAAGGCCTTGAGGGGCATCGCATGCGGATTGTTCGATTGACCCGGCGTCAGTTCGGTTGCCACCAGCGGAGGCGCAATCTCGACGACGGAGATGTTCGTGCCGCGCAGCTCGTGGCGCAGGCTCTGGCTCCACGAATGGATGGCCGCCTTGCTCGCACTGTAGGCGGAAGCGGACGCCAGCGGCACGAAGGCGAGGCCCGACGAAACGGTGACGATCGCCGCCTCCGGCTTCGACCGCAGGTGCGGAAGAAGCGCCGCCGTCAGCCGGATGGGAGCATACAGGTTTGTGAGGAAGACCTTGTCGACGATCTCCAGGTCGTAACGCTCCGCCAGCACGTTCTCGTATGGCAGGATTCCGGCGTTGTGAACGACGGCGTTCAGATCGGGATGCTCCTCGATCAGCTTCTCGGCGAAAGCCTGGATATCGTCGGCGCTTGTGACATCGAGCTGATATCCGCTCATGCCAGGGTTCCCTCCGATCACCTCATCGAGGCGATCCTTGTTCCGCCCGGTGATGATGACCTTCGCGCCGAGAGCGGCCAGCGCCTCGGCGAGTCCGCGACCGATGCCCGAATTGCCCCCGGTGATGAGGATGGTTGCCTTAGAAAAGTTCATAGTGAGTTCCTTGTCTGCTCGCCTTAGGAATGGGGATCAGCCGTCGGCACGGTTGATCGCCTCGAAAGTCTGGAAGAAGCGGCCTTCGGCTTCGGCGAGACGCTGGATTTTGGCGCGTTCGACGATCAGTTCGTCAGGAACCGGATTTCGGTCGAGAAGGCCCAGGACCTCGTTGATGAAAGCGTCGAGTGGCATGAACGCCTCGATACGCGACTGGCCGGGGGTCAGTTCGGTGCGAAGCGCGGGCGGCGCGAGTTCCAGGACGTCGATCGACGTGCGACGTAACTGGTGGCGCAGGCTGACCGTGTACGAGTGAACGCCGGCCTTCGTGGCGCAGTAGGTCGGAAAAGTTGCTCGAGGCACGAAGGCCAGACCCGACGAGGTGTTGACGATGCGCGCCCGCGGCTGCTTGGCCAGATGCGGCAGAAGAGCGGCGGTGAGACGGATCGGACCGTTCAAATTCGTTTCGATATGATCGCTGCTTTCGGCAAGCGCGCTGTCGCCATCGAAGACGTTTTCCGGGCGCATGATGCCGGCGTTGTTGAACACAACGTTGAGTGTGGGATGCTTTTCGACGATCTCGCGTGCAAGACGCTTGACGCTGTAGGGATCGCGCACGTCGACGGTCATGGCATGCATGTTCGGAAAACGGCTGGCGATGTCCTGAAGGACGGCTGTCCGCCTTGCTGCGATGATCACGGTATTGTCGCGGGCATGAAGCTGCTCGGCAAGGGCGCGCCCGATGCCGGAACTGCCGCCGGTGATCAGGATGGTGTTTCCGCTCGCGGGCAGCGCCGGGCGGGTCGGGGCGGCCGACGCGGCAGGCTGTGCCTGCGCCGAAGCCGTCGAACCCGATGCGAGATAGCCTGCGGCAATGGTCGCGGCGACCGATCCGACAAGCATGTTTCTCCGGCTCGTGTTGAGGATGTCTTTCTGTTCGTGGTTGTCTTCCATGTGGCTCTCTCCAGTGTGAGGCCTTCAGCTTAGAAGACGATCGTCTGATAATAATCAGCGTTAAATTGACATCATAATTCCACTGAAGATAACAATGGGAGCATGGACCTCTTACAGAGCATGCGCCTGTTCGTTCGCATCGTGGAGCGAGGCAGCTTCAGCGAAGCCGCCAATGACATCGGGATCCCGCGTGCGACAGCCACCAATGCGATCAAGGCGCTGGAGCGGCGTCTTGGCGTACGACTTCTGCAACGGACCACACGGCATGTCGCTCCGACATCGGAGGGAGAAACCTATGCGCAGCGGTGCCGGGCCTTCCTGTCGGACCTTGAAGCCATGGAGGACGAGTTCACCACCTCCGCCGTCAGGGGCCATCTGCGCATCGATGTGCACGGCAACCTGTTCCGGCAGTTGCTTCTGCCCCGTTTCGGCGAGTTCACAGCCCAGCATCCCGAATTGACGCTGCATATCGGCGACGGCGACCGATTGGTGGACCTCGTGCGCGAAGGTGTCGATTGTGTCGTGCGCGCCGGCGAGCAAAGCGACAGCGGCATGATCGGCCGCCGTCTCGCGTTGATGGAAGAGGTCACGGTCGCCAGCCCTTCCTATCTCGCCGCGCATGGCGTGCCACTCATCATCGACGATCTGGAGAGGCAAGGTCACAAGATGATCGGCTTCGTCTCCTCGAGAACGGGATTGACCTTGCCCCTCGAGTTCACGGAGGCGGGTGCGACAAGGCTTATCACCCTTTCATCTCCCCTCACGGTCACCAGTTCGGACACGAGCGCGGCTTTGGTTCGCGAGGGATATGGCCTGACGCAAGCTCCCAGGTTTCGCTTCGAAGACGATCTGGCGTCGGGCGCGCTCATCGAGGTGCTGCCGCAAAACCCGCCCACACCCACGCCTTTGTCCGTGCTCTATCCAAGCCAGCGGTATGTATCGCGGCGTTTGCGCGTCTTTATCGACTGGCTCGTTCAGGTATTTGACGACCAACCGTAATAACGGCTTGTCGCGGCGATGGCTTTTTGCCGTCGGTTATGGACGAGCCTCGCAATCCATTCGGATGTATGCGTCACACCAGCCCCGTAATCAGGGGAATGGCGGCTGCGACCATCAACAGCGCCGTGACGCCATGGATCGAGAGCGCCGCTCGCGTCGAACCCTTTGCGGCCAGGATAAGAGACATGTCGCCGAGCGGAATGAGCGCATCGATCAGCAAAGCGACGCCGATAATCCGGGGGTGGCCCGACAGCAGCAGTGCGAGAACGACCAGCCCGGTCGCGATGTCGCGTACGCCCTTCAGGCGCAGCCACCACAGGGTATTGTCGCCGGCTCCCGGCAGCGGCAATCCGAAGCTGCGCATCGCGGTCGCCGGGCGCGCGAGATACATCCCGCCGATGGCGATGATGCCGACTGAAACCAACAACGCGACGCCGATAGAGAACCAGTACATGGATGACATCCTTGCAACATGTCGGGGCTCCACAGAGCGGAGCCCCTCTCATGATTAGCGGACGCCTGGTCCTTATGCCGGTTGACCTCTGAGGCGTCTGATCACACCGGCATTGGCGTCAGGCGACGAACCGCTCGAACCAGTCGAGCATCGGCTTGGGGTTTGCGGGCAGATAGTTGTAGCCGTCGAAGCGCCGGTTGGTGCCCTCGATCCAGATCAGGTCCTTCTGTTCTGTCGGCATGGCGTCGAAGATCGCCTGCACGTCGGCGGGCGTGGTCAGCGTGTCGTCGCGGACCTGCAGAAGCAACGTCGGGATATCCACTGCCGTCGCATAGGGCGGCATGTCCATGTCCTTCAGCTCCATGCTGGTCGCGCGGCGCAGGGCGTCGGCCACTTCGGGCAGTGCGTCCGACATGCCCATGTGAGCCAGGATCGTACGGTAGAAGGAGCTGAGCGAGATCGGCTGCGGCGCGACGATCGCACGGACGTCGTCGAACTCCTCGCGATGCCTGGACATGCCGACCATGGTCGCGTTCATGCCGCAGCAGCGGCTGAGCAGGCCGAGCTTCAGGTTCTTGAGGTCCGACCGCGAGCGGACGTAGCGCAGCGAGCCGATCACGTCGCGATACTCGCGAATGCCGTTGCCGATCACGCCGCCGCTGCCGGCCGCGCTCTGGCCGAAGTTGCGCAGGTCGTAGGCCAGGATGTTGTAGCCGGCTTCGTGCAGATGCTTGTAGTCCGGCATGAAGTTGACTTCGATGTTGTTGCCGCTGGCCTCCCAGGCGTCGCTGTAGGGCTTCAGATGGCCCGGAAAGCCATAGCGGTTAGCCCAGATCGGGTGATTGGCGATGATCAGCTTGTCGCTGTCGCCCGGGATGAACCAGCCCTCGATCGTCACGCCGTCCGCAGCGGGAAAATAGATGTCCTCGAACGCGATGCCGTCGTCCGCCGGTGAGCGAAGGATGGGCGAGCGCGGGGGATTTTGCATGGCGGAGACCAGGCCGGCGACGAAGTCGGCGCGGGTCGGTTGGGCTGCTTCAGCTTGTGTTGCCTGGGTCATGTCGATGTCCTTTCAGAGCTCAGCGGGTTTGGATGGTGGCTGATGTCCATCATGTACCCCTTGCGGATCATGATGATAATCCGGCATAATCGAGACAGGCTGTACGGATAATTGGACATTGGCTGCGAACATCGACGACCTGACTGCTTTTGTCGCCGTCGCGCGAGCGCGGGGTTTCCGCGAGGCTGGCCGTTCGCTCGGCGTCAGCCCAACGACGCTCAGCGAGACCGTCCGTCGGCTGGAAGACCGCCTGGGCGTCCGCCTGCTTCACCGCACGACCCGCAGCGTTTCCCCGACCGAAGCCGGTGGGCGTCTCGTCGAGCAGCTCGGTCCGCTCCTCGCCGGGATGGACGCGGCGCTCGCCAGCCTCAACGACCTGCGCGACACCCCGGCCGGCACGCTTCGGCTCAACGTGCCGGTCGGTGTCGCGCGCCTGGTGCTCCCAAGCATCCTGCCGGATTTTCTTGCCCTCTACCCCGACATCCAGGTCGAGGTCGTCGCCGAGGACACCATCGTCGACGTTCTCGCGGCGGGCGCCGACGCGGGGATCCGCTACGACGAGAAGCTGGAGCAGGACATGATCGCAGTGCCGATCGGTCCGCGGGTCCAGCGGTTCGCGATGGCTGCCTCGCCCGCCTATCTCGCGGCGGCGGGCAGCCCCGAGCATCCAAGGGACCTGCTGCGGCATCGGTGCCTGCGCGGCAGGTTCGGCAATGGATCGCTCTTCAGCCCCTGGGAACTGGAACGGGGCGACGAGACAGTCCGGATCGAGCCGCAGGGGCCGCTCACCGTTAGCATCAGCGGCGCGATGGATCTCGCCGTGGACATGGCCATTGCGGGGACCGGTATTATCGGGCTCTTCGAGGAGTGGTTGCGGCCGCATATCGAGGCGGGCCGCCTTGCTCCGGTTCTACCCGATTGGTGGACTCCCTTTCCGGGGCCGTTCCTCTACTACTCCAGCCGCCGTTTGGTCCCGCCGCCGCTGCGCGCCTTTCTCGACTTCATCGCCGCGGCGCGGCGGCGGTAGGGCGATCAGGCGCGTCCCGCCGCCTCGAGGATGAGGTCTGCGACCTCGCGCGGACGGGACAACAGCGACACATGGCTGGCGGCGAGTTCGACGGTTTTTGCGCCCATCCGCTCGGCCATGAAGCGCTGGAGGCCCGGATCGATCACGCGGTCCTGGGTCGAGACCGCATAGAAGCTCGGCTTCGATCGCCAGGCCGCGTGCGTGGTCCTGGCCTCGGTCAGCGACTTCCTGAACGGCCATTGGGCCGCGTAGAGCGCCCGTGCCCTCGCCGGGGGCACGTCGGGGGCGAAGTCGCGCAGGAACGCCTCCTCGCTGAGCCGGCCCTCGTCGCCATCGAAGACGATGCCCGCCGATGCGGGCGGCTTGGGTAATTCGCGGCGAGCGCCGTATAGTCTTCGTTCGCATCCGGTGCGCGCGCAGCGACGTAGGTCAGGGCCGACACGTTCGGGTGCACGCCGGCCTCGGTGACGATCATGCCTGAGAAGGAGTGGCCGGCGAGCACGGTCGGACCGGTCTGCCGATCGAGCACCCTGCTGCAAGCGGCGACCGCGTCGGCGAGCGAGGTCAGCGGGTTCTGCACCGAGGTGACGTTCAGGCCGCGCGCCTGCAGATGCGGGATCACCTCCAGCCACGAGGAGCCATCCGCGAACAGGCCGTGGACGAGGACGACATTGTCGGCGCGCGGCACTGACCGGGTGGCGGCGATGGCCACCGGCCCGCTGAGCGTCACGCCGGCGGCTAGCAACGAGGTGGTAAACGTCCGACGATTCACTTCCATAGTCTCTTCCTTTACATAAACTGCATGACAGCTAACTTTGCATGCATAGGTGACAGCTAAGCATCCATTTGGTCGAAAACCTCACGAATGGCGGCGGCGGCGTTCAGCGCGACCGGAAACCCGACCGCGACGGTCAGAAGGTTGACGACCTCTGCCAACGTCTCCCGCGAGACACCGAGCCGTAACGCATGGCCGGTGTGCAGCTTGACCTGTGGCCACGCATCGCCCAACGCGGCGAACGCCGCGACCGTTGCGACCTGGCGGATCGCGATGTCGAGTGCGGGACGGGTCCAGACGTCGCCCATCGCGTACTCGATCACGCCGTCGATCAGGAACGGGAAGGCGCGCGACAGCGGCCCGAGAACCGGATGCGCGGCGATGTCGACCTGTTCTTCACGACCAAGCTGCGCCATCTTGTCGAGACCGCGCTGGTGACGGTCCGGCGTATCGGAGCGCTCGGCCGGCACATCGGGGATGCCCTTGGCTTCGAACACCGCCTTCACCTCGGCCGCCATGTTGAGCGCGCGGGGGAAGCCGGCTGCCACCGAGGTCAGATAGACCAGTTCCCGTACCTCGTCGGCGCTCACACCGAGGTTGAGCGCATATTCGACATGCTGTCGCAGTTGCACAGCAGCACCGGCGCCCACGACCCCGAGCGCCGCGATCATGGCGAGCTCGCGCGTGCGCGCGTGCATCTGCGTCCGCCCCCACACGTCGCCGATCGCGTAGCTCATCGTCGCGTCGACGAGGAACGGGAAATCTGATTCGAGCGCCTTCAGACCGGGGCTGAGCTCGTTCCCGAACTCTTTGGCAGTCATCACGTCATAGACATCCAGCCCGTGCTGGAAGCGGTCGGAACGGTCGGTCATGCGGTCACTCCGTGGGTGTGTCATCATAGCGATCGGGTGTTGCGCGAGCGCGGCCGCCATTCTGCAGCTGCTTCGTTGCTGGAGTTGGCCGCACGCCGGCTAAGCGTCTCCGGCCTCCGGAACATCGGTGGAGCGGGACAATGTCTCCCAACGCGCGCGCTCAGCCTCCGCGTCCTCGACGCTCCGGCGCGCCCGGTCGATTGCATCGGAACCCAGCAGCAAGCGCCGCGGAGGTTCCTTGGCATCGACGATGGCAATGATGGCCGCCGCGGCCCGGTGGGGATCGCCCGCCTGTTGGCCGCTGACTGTCCTGAAGCGGTCGAGCGCCGCGCCGACGCTGGGGTACGCCGCGACGCTGCTTCCCGAACTACGGTCGACCGAGCGATCCGACAGGAACTCGGTTCGCAATCCGCCCGGAGCAACGGCCGTGGCGCGAAGTCCAAGCGGCTCGATCTCGAGAGCGAGCGCCTGCGTCAGCGCATCCATCGCCGACTTGCTCGCCGCATAGACGCCGACCCCGGCACTGGGATCGCGGCCCTGGACGGAGGTGATGTTGACGATGTGGCCTCGCCCTTGCGCGCGCAGTCGCGGCAGTGCGGCCCGGATCACGCGAAGCGGTGCAAACACATTGACGGAGAAGAGGCGCTCGACTTCAGCGTCGCTCGCGTCCTCCAGCGCGCCCAGCAGCGTGTAGCCGGCGTTGTTGACCAGCACGTCGATATGCCCGGCGAGAGAGAAGGCGCGCGCCACCATCGAGGCGACGGCCCCGGCATCAGCGAGCTCGAACGGCAGGATGTGCAAAATGCCCGAGCCAGGTGCGAGATCAGCTGTGCCGCTCCGGGTCGTTCCCACGACCGTGTCACCACGGGCGAGAGCAGCCTCGGCCAGCGCGCGTCCAAGTCCGCGCGAAACGCCGGTGATCAACCAGGTTCGAGGGGCCGTCATGCCGCCACCTTCGGCAGCAATTCCGGCGCGAGCTGACCGAGCAGCGTGTAGAAATCGAAATAGCTGTCGGCCCGGATGATCTTGTCGCCCTGCAATCGGTAGACGTCGCAGAAGCGCGTCTCGATGCGGCGGCCGGTCGGTTCGAGCCGGCCGGCAGGGGAGTCGAACGCCCCGCGATGGGTGGCGACGGTGATGCCTTGCGCCACCACGGTGTCGCCCATCCCGACGATGCTGTAGGGCTGGCAGTCGGTATCGGGAAAATAGCCGAGCCACGCGGCCCAGGGGTCGACGATCGCGCGCGTGCCGGTCGCCAGATAGTCGAACGGCACGTCGAGCCATTCGCTCGCTTCGCAACCGAACGCCTCGATCGTGGCGAGGTCGCCGGCGTTGACCGCGGCATAGAGCCGGCGGATGTGATCTTCGGGGCTCATAGGTTTCTCCATCATATTGAACTCAGTCGTCTGAATCGGCTGCGGTCACATCGGGGCGCAGAAGGTGGCCGAGGCCCATCTTTCCCCAGAGGCGGCGCGTTTCGTGCTGGGAAACGGCGTCAACGACACCCGCGCCCCATTCCGAGAAGTCCACTTCACTGCGGAGCGGCTTCTCCCCGCGGGGGAGCGCCAGAACGCGGGCAACTTCGTCTGCGACGGCTTGCGCCGGCTGCTCGCGCCCTTCGAACAGGCGCTCCAGGCCGGGACCGTAATTGTCGAAATCCGCTTGAAGGCGACCGTACTCGGCCAGCACGGCCTTGTCCGACGGAGCCACGTGAGAGTCGAAGTGCGAGGTGCCCTTGGTGAAGGCGCCGGGCATGATGATGACGCTCTCGATGCCGAAGGCGCCGACCTCGTAGGCGGTCGCCTCGGCGATCGCGTCGAAGGCCATTTTGCCCATGACGTAAGGACCCATGAAGGGGCCGATCACATAGGCGCTGCCCGTGCTGTTGTAGATCAGCGTACCGCGGCCGGCGGAACGCATCACCGGAAGAACCGCACGGTTCAGGATGTGAGCGCCCAACGCGTTGAATTCGAACGCCTCGCGCACCTGCTCCGGCGTGAACGCCTCGGTGAAGCCGATGTAGAGATGCCCGGCGTTGTGGAACACCGCGTCGAGCCGGCCGTGGCGCGCCATGACGGTGCGCACGGCATCCGCGCAGCTCTCCTCCTTCAGGACATCGAGGTCGATAACAACAGCCTCGCCGCCGACCGAGGCGGCATAGTCCCGCACTTCGGTCGCCCGCTCGGCGTTGCGGGTCTCCGGCTCGCGAATGCCGGCATAGACGGCCCAACCGGCGCGCAGCATGGTCTTGACGGTCAGCAGGCCGAAGCCGGTGCCGGCTCCGGTAATTAGGATGGTCTTTGACATTTCACGTCTCCTGTCGACAGCGCTGCCAGGAAGGCACGGTGTCGAATGAATTCTCAGGCGATCGAAGCTATCGAACGTCGACGATCGCCTGGTTCTTCGGGCTCACTTCGCCGGCTTTTCCCTGGTCAGAACCATCCCGGCGTGGTGCAGCACATCGGCTGCCACGAAGTCGCCATCGGCGGTGAAGCCGGTGTCATCGACATAGTCGATGTGGGTTCCGGAGACGCGGTAGCGTCCCTGGTAGGCGTGGGCCCGACCGCCCCGCGCCTCGTCGTACCGACCATCCGGCAGCAACTCGTGCCGGATGCGGCCGTCCGCCGTCACCCACATCCCGACATAAGGATGGCTCGCCTCCATCACGCCGGGTTCCCGACCGGACGCACGACGATCTCGGTCGTATTCACGTCCTCGGGCTGGATGATCGCGTGAAGAATGGCGCGCCCGATCGCGTCGGGCTGGAGCGCAACGGCGCGAAAGGCTTCCATCTCGCGGCGGGCGGCTTCGTCGGAAATGCTGTCGGCCAGCTCGGACGTGACTACGCCGGGGCACACGCTGGTGACGCGGATGCGGTCGTTCTCCTGGCGCAGCCCATCCGAGATGGCGCGCACCGCGAACTTGGTGGCGCAATAGACCGCGGCCGTCGGAGATACGGCCAGGCCGCCGATCGAAGCGATGTTGATGATGTGGCCGAAGCCTTGCGCGTTCATTGCCGGCAGCACGGCGGCGATGCCCCACAGCACGCCTTTGATGTTGACGTCCACCATCTGCTCCCACTCGTCGACCTTGAGCGACGACATGGGAGAGAGCGGCATGACGCCGGCATTGTTGACAATCACGTCGATGCGTCCAAATTCGTCGAGCGCCTCCTGCGCGAACGCGGCCACGTCGTCGCGATCGGTCACGTCGACCCGCCGCACGCGGGCATTGCCGCCCGCCGCGGAGATCTCGCGCCGGAGCTGTTCGAGCCGATCGGTGCGCCGCGCGCCCAGCACGACGGTCATGCCTGCTTGTGCCAGCACGCGGGCCGTCGCCTCGCCGATGCCGCTGCTCGCGCCTGTGATGAGTACGATCTTGTCCATGGTGTTCTCCTTTCAGTGTTCGTCAGAAAGGTAGTGCCGCATGGACGGCTCAACTATTGCCCCAATCCTGCATGGCTTGGTTAGCCGTGCTGGACAATGTAGGTGTCCTCAGCGCCCGTCAGTGGCCGACGTCGCCCGCTGCCAGCGTGCGCGCAGCGGCCGATCAAGTCAGGGGTCCACCGGCTTGGTCGTGGCCAAACTGGCTGCGCGGTTGGATTCAGCGGGAACGGCGGTTCTGCGACGAAGAACGAACAGCGGCACGCTGTGCTCCAACGTGAGCGGTCATGCCTTGCACCATCGCATCGAAGACGATCCGCATGCGCCGCGTCGACCGAAGGTCTTCATGCATCGCGATCCAGACCGGAAGATCGGCGCCGAAAACGTCGGGCAATACAGGCGCCAACGCCGCGTCGCGCATGGCGATCGGCTTCTGCATGACGCCGATTCCACATCCGGCGCGCACCATCGCGATCTGGGCGAGCTGGTTGTCCGTGCGAAGCGCGGAGGCCGGCAGGTCGGGCCAGACCGCATCAAGCAACCGGAGAGACTCCGCGTCTCGGTCGAAGCCGATGATCGCATGACGGTTCAAGTCGGCCGGCCGCTCGATCGCTTCCGAGCGGGCGAGATAATCCCGGTGCGCGTAGAAACCGAGGGAAATGCGGCCTATCGACTTGACCAGCAATGCCTGCTGCTTTGGCTCGACCATCCGGATTGCCAGATCGGCCTCGCGTCGCAGCAGGTCGGACTGGGCGTTGGTGAGCACCAGTTCCAGCGTCAGCCCGGGATGGGCGGCGTGAAGCGCAGCCAGTATCGGCGGCAGAACTTCGGCGCCGATCACTTCGCTTGCGCTTATCCGGACAACGCCGGAAGCCGCACCCGCCGGGGCGGAGGCTGTACGCACCAGCGCCGCGGCAGCCGCGGCCATGGCGGCGGCGTGGGGCGCCAGCGCCATGGCGGTCTCAGTCGGCTGCAAACCACGCGCTGATCGGGTGAAAAGGGCTCCGGAGCCCAGCGACGCTTCCAGATCCGCGATGTGGCGACCGGCCGTCGGCTGAGTAAGTCCCAGAGCACGAGCCGCACTTGAAAGGCTGCCCTCGCGCATGACCGCGTCAAACGTTCGCCAAAGGTCCCAACCGGGGTCGCTACTATCCATGCATATTTGTATATCCGAAATGCACTTTTACGCAATTTCCGTTTGACCCAGTTCCACCCACCTCTGTCACAATTCACGGAGGCATATCTTGGCGAACGAAACGAACAAGGCGCTCGTCATGGGCGCGACCGGTGGCATCGGTGGCGAGGTTGCCCGGGCGTTGCTCGCCCGGGGCTGGGACGTGCACGCCCTCCACCGCGATCCGAAACGCGCAAGCGCGAGCAACCCCGACCTGTATTGGACAAAGGGTGACGCCATGGAGCGGTCCGCGGTCACCCGGGCGGCGGAAGGCATGTCGGTGATCGTTCACGCCGTGAACCCGCCCGGCTACCGCAATTGGGCTGGTCTGGTCCTGCCGATGCTGGACAACACCATCGCTGCCGCAAAGGTAAACGACGCACGCGTGCTGCTGCCGGGCACGGTCTACAACTATGGCCCGGACGCAGGCGAAGCAGTCGACGAAGACGCGCCGCAGAACCCGATCACCCGTAAGGGCGCGATCCGCGTCGAGATGGAACGCCGGCTAAAGCAAGCAAGCCGGGAAGGCGCAAAGGCGCTGGTGGTGCGCGCGGGCGACTTCTTCGGGCCGCACAGCGGCAACAGCTGGCTGGCGCAAGGCATGGTTCCGACAAGAGGCCCCGTGAAGAGGGTCTTTAATCCGGCTCGCACGGGGGTGGGCCACGCCTGGGCTTATCTGCCCGATCTCGCGGAGACGATGGTGCGTGTGCTGGAGCGACGCCACGAACTGCCCGACTTCGACATCTTCCATTTCGGCGGGGCCTGGGTGGAGGATAATCGCACCTTCGCCGAGGCGATCCGTCTGGCGGCAGGACGCCCCGTGGCACCGATCTATCCGTTCCCCTGGGCCCTCGTACATGCCGCCGCACCCTTCAACGAAACGGCGCGGGAGATGCGCGAGATGATCTATCTCTGGCGTCGTCCGCTGCGACTCCTGGATGGCAAGTTGCGCGGCTTTCTGCGCGACGTGCCGGCCACCCCGCTGGCTGACGCCTTGCAGATCACGCTGAAGGGGTTGGATCGCTTGTGACGTAGGTGCGCAGTTCGCAGGCCGGCATCATAGTCCTCACACGCCGAGGTTCTCGGGGCGGTATGACTTCAGCTCATGTATCGATCCAGCCACGCTAGCATCGGCGCAGGATTGCGCGAGAAATAGCCGTAGCCGTCCCAGCGACGCGTCGTTCCCTCGATCCAGAACAATTCCTTCTCGTCGGCCGCGATGTTGTCGAAGACGGTCTGCACGTCGATCGGCTTGCTCATCGAGTCGTCATGCACCTGGTAGATGAAGGTGGGCAGCCTGACGTCCTTGGCAGCCTCACGCGGCGAAAGTTGATCGAAGCTGAAGCTTGTCGCCATCTTTATCAGCCTGTCGAGTTCCGCTATCCGGTCGGCGGGCACCCCGGACAGCGCCAGCTGACCCTCGTAATAGTATTGCGGTGACAGCGGCTGCGCGCCGACGAGGCAGCGTACGCCTTCAAACTCCTCGGGATAGGAAGACAGCGCAAACATCGTCGAGTTGCAGCCGAGGCACCGGCTGAACAGCCCGATCGTCATGCTGTTGAGGTCCGCGCGAGAGCGGACGTAGCGTTGAGCCCCGACCACGTCCCGAGCCTCGAACCGGCCGCTCGTGACGATGCCGTTGCCGATCCCGCTAAGACCGTGGTGGCGTAGATCGTAGGTGAGGATATTGTAGCCGGCATCGTGCAGAATTCGATAATCGAGGGTGAAGTCCACCTCGATGTCGTTGCCAGCCGGCGCAAGCATCGACTTCCACGGCTCCAGATGCGCCGGCTGGCCGTAGCGGTTGAAACCGCGCGGATGGTTGACGATCACCAACTTGTCCGAGCCTTCGCGGGGGATGAACCAGGCCTCCAGCGGCACTCCGTCCAGGGCAGGAAACGTCACCTCCTCGAAGGTGAGCCCAACGTCGGCGGGCGTGCGCAGGATGGGCGCACGGAGCTGGCTTTTGAAGGCGTCGGCAATACCCTTCAGGACCTTCTCGATCTGCTCCTCGCCCATTGCCTTCGTGCGGTGATCTGTCTGTGTCATATGTCGCCTTCTTGACGCTGTTCAGGGTATCCATACCGTCTCTGAGAACTATATACGGAGGCACCTCCGGTTATTGAAGGGACAGGCGTGGGGCTCCAGGCAAAGAAATCAGACAGGGCGCCTCGGTCGGATGCCGCCGCCAATCGTGAGCGCATCATCGAAGTGGCCGGCGTGATGTTTCGCGCCGGTGAGCGGACGGTGAGCCTCGAAGCCGTCGCCAAGCGTGCGGGGGTCGGCATCGGGACGCTCTATCGCCACTTCGCCTCGCGCGAGGCACTGGCGGGGGCGGTATACCGAAAGGAAGTAGAAGAGCTGGTCTCACTGGCGGGCACGGCGGACCGCACCGATGATGCTCCCGCTGCCCTGCGCAAGTGGCTGCGCGCCACGGTCGACTTCGTCGCCACCAAAAAAGGAATGGCCGAAGCGCTAAGCTGGTCGGCGCGGATGCCGGCCGATCTCGCAACCTATACCAGCGACCGCCTCACCAGTAGCGTGGAGGATCTGCTGCGTGATGCCTTGCGGGAGGGACGGTCGCGGAGCACGATCACCGCGCAGGAACTGCTGCGCGTATTGGTCGCGCTTTGCTACGAATTCGACGAGCCGGGCTGGCAAGCCCGTGTCATAGCGCTGCTGGACGTCTTTCTGGACGGACTACTTCTCACGTCGCAGCCGGCGACGCGCTGAGCTAAGTCGTGATCAATGGGTCCATGCCAACGGCCGTACTTGCCTTCAGATCTACCGCCTTTTGTTCTACAGCCAAGAGCGCCAGATCGATGGTGGGACGAAGTTCCTCCATCGTCGCGCCGTCCCGCGCCTGTATCGAGAGGCCCTGCAGAACCGTAGCGAGATAGCGGGCGAGATCATGGGCATCCGACGCCGGCAGCCAGCGGAGCAGATGCTCTCCGATCGCCCGTCGGAAGGTCGCCCGGCGGTCGGCCAGCCTCTCTGAAACCGCCCGATTGTCGGGGTGGGACACGATCATGCCGCTCGAGATCAGACACCCCCTGTTGCTCTTCGTGACATTCTCCGCGCCTGCTTCCAGCAGGCCGCGAGCCCATTCCGCGAGCGTCGTCGCATCCGCCAGCTTGTCCAGGTCGAGGCCGGCCTCACCGCGCTCGTAGAGCGCCACCGCTTCCTCGAACAGGCCGGCCTTGCTGCCGAACGCATGGTAGAGGCTCGGGGGGGCCACGCCGATCGCGGCCGTAAGGTCGGCGATCGACACACCCTCATAACCGCGAGCCCGGAACAGGTCCAACGCCGTACGCACCGCCGCTTCCCGTTCGAAGCTGGCCGGTCGACCGCCAGCACCTCCCTTACCTTTTTTACTGACCACTAAAAATGACCCTTGCCTGAGTTCGCTCATCGCATATATAGCGACCACTAAACAACACAAGGGCCGGAGACATGGCGACCAGACGGGAAATTTTAGCAGGCTCACTGACCGTCGCGGCCATGGGCACGCTGATGCCGGCCACAGCCATGGCCACAGACCCCGCCCAGCCGGTCGGCCAGCCTGTCTCCATCCGAACGAGGGATGGCCTGGCCTTGTCCGCCATGAGCTACGGCGATGCGGCCGCGCCGCCGATCATCTTCGTTCACGGTCTCAGCCAAAGCCGACTGTGCTGGGATCGCCAGCTGGTCGCAGAGCTCGCGCACCACCGCCTGATCACCTTCGACCTGCGAGGGCACGGAGACTCCGATAAGCCGACTCAACCTGAAGCCTATGCCGACGGCGCCCGCTGGGCCGATGACCTGGCCGCCGTGATCGAGCAGACTGGTTCGCGAGGCGCCATCCTTGTAGGCTGGTCGTTCGGCGGCCTGGTGATCGGGCATTATCTGCGCCGCCACGGTACGGGCGCAGTAGCTGGCGTCAATCTGGTCGATGCGGTCACGTCGTTCGACCCACAGTTCCGCACCGAGGAGTCCGGCCATTGGGGCGCCCGTCTCGCCTCGCCGGACCTCGACGTTCGGTCCGAAGCGATCGCCCGCTTCCTCTCACTGTGCTTCGCCAAGCTTCCGCCCAAGACCGACCTCGATCGCATGCTCGCCTATAACGGCATGGTCCCTCGGGCCGTTCACCTTGGCTTGGGGTCGATCGAGGCCAACGGGCTGGACGAAGGCTATGCGCGCGTGCCCCGCATCCTGCTGAGCCATGGCGCCCGCGACGCCCTCGTGCGCCCCGGCATGTCGCGTCGCATGCTCATCGTGAACCCCAGATCGAACCTCTCGATCTATCCGGAAGCCGGTCACTCACCCTTCTACGAGGATGCTGCACGCTTCAATCGCGAACTGGCAGCCTTCTCCCGGCTCTAACCTCCCAGCAGAAAGGCAAGCTCATGATCCTCAAGACCTACACCCGTATCTTCACGACGGACCTCGACGCGACCGTCGCCACGCTCAAGGCGGTCCATGGCACCGAGCCGCATTTCAGGCTCGACTTCGATCCCTGGACGCTCGTCGGAATCGGCGACGTGCTCGCCGTCGGCGGAACGGAGGAGGCGCTGGAGCCGATCCGCGGCAGCCTCGGCCCCTGGATCGTGGAGGACATCGACGACGCGAAAGCCAGGCTTCTGGCGCTGGGTTCTACGGTGCTGCGCGACATCGAGGACGTGCCCACCGGCCGCATGATGTACATGAAGCACGTCGACGGCAGCGTGGTCGAGTACGTCCAGTGGACTCCTGAGCTGGCCGAGCAGCACATCTTCGCACCGCTGCGCGCCGGCACGCCAGCCTCGCAGATCTGACCCGGAGGACAGACGCCATGCTACTCTACCAATTCCGCAAGGGCACCAACCCGCGCCGCGTGATCATCTACCTGTCCGAGAAAGGCATCGATGTCCCGCGCTACGAACTCGACTATGAGAACAAGGAGCACCGCTCCGAGAAGTACCGCGCCATCAATCCATCCGGCCGCGCGCCGACCCTGGTGACCGATGCCGGTCTCGCGATTACGGACTCGGCGGCGATCGTCGAGTATCTCGAGGAACTGCATCCCGAGCGCCCGATGATCGGCGCTGATGCGGCCTCGCGCGCCCGGGTGCGCTCGCTCGAGCGTCTTTCCGCCGACCTCGTGGCGCGCGGCCAGCTGTGGCTGTGGAACCAGACCGACGCGTTCCCCGGCAAGGAGCCTGCGCCGTCGCGCGATGCCGCCGACCGAATTTTCCGCTACATCACCGAGCTGCTGGACGTGCTGGAGAAGGAGATCGGCGAGCACGCGTTCATTGCCGGCCCGACGCCGACGATCGCCGACTTCACCGCCTTCCCGATCTTCCAGACGGCGCGCGAGCGGTTCGACCTTGCCTTCGGCAACGATCATCCGCGGCTGGACAGCTGGTACAAGCGCTTTCGTGACCGGCCAAGCGCGGACTACTGAATGGGTGCCGCCATGTTACGCCGATACCGAACGGGCCGTCTGGCCTTCTGCATCCTGGTGTTCGGCGCCGTGTACCCGCTGGTGACCGGGCTGTCGTATCTGATGCAGGCGGTCACGCCGGAATGGGACTTGTGGCAACGCCATCTGGTCATCGTTCCGGTGATCGTCGCCGCAATGGTGTTCGCCATCATACCCGGCATCCACCGTCTGCTTCGTCCGGTCGCCGTGCCCGACGAGTAAATCCGTCACGCCGGTCCCTTGACCAGCGAATGCCTGCTCCGTCTGATTTGGGTCCTGACCCGCGATGGGCGCTCCATCACGACGGGCCTCCCTTACCTCCACTGTCTGACATGCTCGATCAGGGCGCGCATTTTAGGCGCCATGTTGCGACGCTGGGGGAAGTAGAGAAAGAAGCCGGGGAATGGCGGCAGGAAATCATCCAGCAGGGGCACGAGTTCACCGCTCTCCACGAACGACCGGAAGGTTTCCTCCAACGCGAAGGTGACGCCGCCTCCCGCAAGCGCGGTGCGTAGCATCAGGCGCAGGTCGTTGGTGGTGATCTGGGGCTCGACCGCCACGTCGAAGGGGATGTCGTTCTCCTCGAATTCCCATCGGTAGGGCGCGACATTCGACGCCGGGCGCCAGCCGATGCAGCGGTGATGGACGAGGTCGCGCGGGTGCGCCGGAGCGCCGTGGGCGGCCAGATAGGCCGGAGCTGCGACCACCATCTCGCGCTGGTCGCCGCCGAGGGGAACAGCGATCATGTCCTGCTCGATCACCTCGCCAAGCCGGACGCCTGCGTCGAAGCCGGCGGCGACGATGTCGAACTCCTCGTCCGTGACCGTGACGTCGATCGTCACACCCGGGTTGGCCGCTGCGAACGAGGCGAGCAGCGAGCCGGACAGGAACCGTTCGGCGATCGAAGTCGCGGCGATGCGTAGGAGCCCACGCGGTTCGTTTTCTTCCGCCACGCCTTCGAGCGCCGACGCGATGTCCGAGAAGGGCCGCGTCAACGCATCGCGCAGGCGTTCGCCGGCCTCGGTCAGGTGCACGGAACGTGTGGTTCGCATCAGGAGCGCCGTGCCGAAGGCGTCCTCGAGACGGCGTATTCCCTGGCTGACGGCCGAGCGCGTCACGCCCAGGCGATCGGACGCGGCGCGAAAGTTGCGCTCCTCCGCAACGGCGAGGAACAAGGGCAGGAGGTTCAAGTCGATCTTCATTGTTCAGCACAACTAACCGAACAGCCTATCGATCGATAGATACCGGCATCAGTCGCGAACATCCATCTTCTTCCCCGAAGGGCTGCCTCTCAGGCGGTGGCTTTCCGATCGCTTCCACAGATGGCGCCGAAGTCTTCGGCAAGGTCGGCCAGAGACGTGTCCGCAAGTCGCTTCAACAAGATCGCTTCCGCCGCCTCGAGGGCTCCGGTCAGCGCTCCGTTGACGGCCTTTTCAACCGCGCAATCGGGATTGTCGGAGGCATTGCCTATGGCGAACAGGTTCGGGCCGCCCACTGCCTTGTGGATATCCAGCAGCGAGACGCGGCGCAGATCGCAGGCCAGGCGCCAGCCCCCGCCATGCCCCTTGTCCGACTGGACATAGCCCTGGTCCCGCAACCCCGCCAAGGTCCTGCGGACGACGACGGCGTTCGTGCCGAGCATGGCGGCGATCTGCTCGGACGTGAGCGGGCCCTCCGCACAGGCCATGTGGAGAAGGACGTGCAGCATACGGGAAAGGCGACTGTCAGGTCTCATCAGCTTGCCTCGTCGAAATAGGTCGGCTCAGGTTATCATGCAACTTCGTATGTTGCTTATCTCTTGCGCCCTGCCATCACGTAACTTATGATGATGCGTAAAGGAGAGCAACGGTGAAGCTTTATGAACTGGACTGGGCACTCTATCCGCGCCGGATAGGCATCTATCTTGCCGAGAAGGGGATGGAGGGCATCGAGCGCATTGCGTTCGATGCGATGGATGAAGGATCGGGCAAAAGGCTCAAGGCCTTGAGCGCGTTGGGCACGGTCCCGGTTCTGGAAACCGAAGGCGGTTGCCGCATTCGGTCTTCCATCGCGATCCTTGAATATCTCGAAGAGCGGTTTCCCGAGCCCGACATGATCGGCCACACGCCGGAAGAACGGGCGCTCACCCGCGAGCTGATGAGTGTGGCGGACGAAGCGGCGCTGCACCTGGGAATCTGGTGCCACAAGGGCAGCCCGGTCTTTGCGGGCGCGGAGGAGCAGAGTGAGGATGCGGCGCGCTTTGCGGCACATTCCTATCGGCGGCAGCTCGACCGTCTTGATCTGTTGCTCCGCGAGACGGGCGGACCTTTCCTGGGGGGCGACAGGATCAGCCTGGCCGACTGCGTGGCCATGGCGACGCTGGAATTCGCCGAAGGCGCATATGGCGTGCCGCTGCCGCAAGAGTTGGAGAGACTCGGCGCCTGGTACACGCGCTTCAAGGAACGGCCGAGCGCCTGCTGTCCTCCCTATCCGGCAGCGTTCCTGGAGCGCGCCTATGGACTGCCACAGCACAGCCGATGCTGGCCGGTATGAGGAGCAGCGACATGCAGAATGATTTCGAAGTCGCCATTGTCGGCGGCGGCCCCGCGGGCCTATCCGCCGCATTGGTGCTCGGCCGGGCGCGCCGGCGCGCGATCCTTATCGACGGCGGCAGCCCTCGCAATGCAGCCGCGCCCGCCATGCACAGTTTCCTGTCGCGCGACGGCATTTTGCCGGGGGACTTCCGCGCCATCTGTCACGACGAACTGGCGGCCTATTCCACCATCGTGCGCCGTGCCGACGTCGTAGCCGACATCCGCAGCACCGGCCAGGGGTTCGAGGTCGTCATGGGGGATGACACGGTCACGAGCCGCAAGGTTATCCTCGCCCTCGGCCTCGTGGACACGCTCCCCGACATCGAAGGTCTGGGCGAGAACTGGGGCAAGGGTGTTCATGCCTGTCCCTACTGCGACGGCTACGAACATCGTGATCGACATTGGGGCGTCCTCGCGGATCAGCCCGAGGTTCTGGATTACGTCTTGTTCCTGCGCGGGTGGACCGATCATATGACGGTATTCGCACGGCCCGGCGACGTGAGCGCTGAACGGCACGACGCGCTTCGTCAACGCGGCATTCGTCTCGTTGGCGGAGCCATCGCCAGGGTCGTCGGCGGTGACGGACATTCGCTGCGGGGCGTCGAACTTGCAGACGGGTCCGACCATCAGGTGGGGTCACTGTGGGTGCGGCCGGTACAGAGCCAGGCGCCCCTGGTCGGCAGGCTCGGGCTGCGTCTACGCGAAGACGGCGCCATCTGGCGGGACGAGCGCGGCGAGACCTCCGTCCCCGGTCTATCGGCGGCGGGGGACTGTGCGGCAGGGCCGGTGCAACAGGCGATACTCGCGGCGGCCGATGGAGCGAGAACAGCTTTCCCCGTGGTCCATGCGCTCGTGACGGCTGGACTTTGAAGACGACTGCGGTGAGCGACATGCGGGGAGGCTTTTCACCACGCAGTCAGGTGTCTGCATGATGTTCGGACGGGCGCATCCACCGCGTCCGTCCGCCGCCCGTCTCTACCTTGGGAGGCACGTCTTCTTGCGTCAGCGCAGTCCCGGGATCGCGAAGCCGCCGTCGGCACGGATGGTTTGACCCGTGATGAAGCGCGCCTCCTCCGTGCAGAGCCACACCGCGACATCGGCCACGTCGCGGGGCTCGCCCAGGCGCTTGAGCGCCGCATTGTTGGCGAGCGCCTCGTAAAAGTCATCACTCAGCCCGGCCGACATCGGCGTCCGGATGACGCCGGGGGCGACGTTGTTGACCCGGATGCCCTGAGGTCCGACTTCGAGAGCCAGGGCGCGCACGAGCGCATTCAGCCCGGCCTTGCTCGCGGCATATGCCGATGTGCCAGGCGTTGCGGCCTCGGCCACAAACGACGACGTGTTTACGATACTGCCGCGTCGACCGGACGCCGTCATGGCGCGGATCTCCGCGCGCGCAAGCAGCCATACGCCGCGCAGGTTCGTGCCCACCACTTCGTCGAAGTCTGCGGCGGAGAGTTCCATGATCGGCTTGAACGGTCCAAGGATACCGGCATTGTTGAAAGCCATGTCCAGCGGTCCCAGCGCATTTTCCACCTGCGCGATCAATGCCTCGACCGCACGTTCGTCAGAGACATCGGTCGGGACCGTGATCGCCCTGCCGCCCTCGCGCTCGATCGTGCGCGCGACCTCGTCCAAAGGGGCTTCTCGGCGACCGGCGAGCGCCACGGCGGCGCCTTCGCGCGAAAAGCGGAGCGCAGCGGCTTCGCCGATTCCGCTTCCTGCGCCTGTCACCAGTGCGACTTTGCCATCCAACCTGCCGACTGTCTTCGTCATGCCCGTCTCCACTTGAAATTCTACCTCAAAAGATAGGCGATGTGCGGAACGGTATAATACGCTAGTATCTCAGCAGATTAATGAGCAGGGAGCAGCAATTGCGCGGAGTTGAATATGCCGAGCTGGTGGCCTTTCTGGCCGTCGCGCGCGATCGAAGCTTTCGTCAGGCGGCGGACGCCTTGGCCGTTTCCCCATCAGCGATCAGTCACACGTTACGCGCCCTTGAAGACCGCCTGGGTACCAAGCTCGTCAACCGCACCACGCGCAGCGTCTCGCTGACCGATGCCGGCCGTCAGCTGGAACGACGGCTTGCACCGGCCTTCGCCGACATCGAGGGAGCGGTGCAGGAGGCTGCGGCCGGCGCCGACAAGCCCGCCGGCACGTTGCGTCTGACCGTGCCGCGGGTGGCAGCGCAGATGGTGCTGTCCCCGATCCTCGGTCAGTTTCTGGCCGACTATCCCAATATTCGCCTGGAGATTACGGTGGATGACGCCTTGGTCGACAGCGTCGCCGACGGGTTCGATGCCGGTATTCGCCTGGACGAGCGCGTCCGCCGTGACATGGAGGCGGTTCCGGTAAGCGGCGCCTTGCGCGGTGTAGTCGTTGGCTCCCCGGCATATCTTGCGGTCGCCGGCGTGCCGACCACGCCGGAGGCGTTGTCCCATCACCGCTGGCTCAATTACCGGCTGCCGTTCAGCGGACGGTTGCTGCCGTGGGAGTTTTCGCGAGCGGGGAAAGAGGTGGCGCTATCACTGGACGGCCCGCTGACGACGAATGACGTGGACCTGTTGATCGCGGCCGCGCTCGATGGCGCCGGTCTGGCCTGTATCACCGAAGCGACGATCACTGACCATCTTGATGCCGGGCGCCTGGTACGCCTGCTCGATGACTGGTGCCCGCCATTTCCAGGCTGGACACTTTATTACCCGCGGAACCGTCACATACCACCGCCGCTACGGGCGTTCATCGACTTTCTTACCGCGCAGGCAACCGCTGCGACAGCATGAACAGGCGGCAAAGCGGCAGGTGCGCCGACGCCACCGGCCTCAATCTTTCGGCTGCCACCTACGCGCTCAAGCAGCATCAGAAAGTGCAGCCCGGTAAAGTCCATAAGCCACCTTTACGAGCAGCCCCTCGTCGCACATGCGAGACAGGTAACAACGAGGGACTCCAATATCGGTCAAATCCTTCGTTCGAACCTCTCCCTTCTGAAGAGCCAGCGCAACGGCCCGCGACCTCAGGGAAGGAGGAGCTCCCAGCTAGACGTACACGCTCCGCCCGTTCTCGATCACGCTTCCTTTGCTTCGCGTGTGGTTTCCGCGTAGTTTCTCGGGGAATCTCGGACATGAGATTCGTTTCTTCATTCAGTCCGGGGAGCCGAGCCGGACTCGAACTCAACTACGTCGAGCCCTTTGAAGAAGGATGGTGCGGGTGGTCGGAATCGAACCGACACTCCTTTCGGAACCGGATTTTGAAGGGAGTCGCGTTTACTGAATGCGCCTCCTCGTAGCGGGTGCCGCAAGTTTCGAGCTCGTCTAGCAGCGCCTGTTCGCTCCTACTCTGCACCTAGCAGTCGGGCAAAACCCGCCGATGTGTACGCTATGGCCCGAAAACACCGCATGGGATTTCAACGGGGCTTCCAGTATCAGCATCTATCAGTCTCAATCGCTTCAGCAACGCAGGAGATTGAGCATGGCAAAGATCGAAACTACGCAAATTCGGAGAACAATCCGGCGGCAGCAGTTGCGTGAGATGGTGCCGATGGCTGACAGCACTATTTATGAAATGGAGCAGCGTGGCGAGTTCCCCCGTCGGTTCGCGCTCTCGCCGCGCTGTATCGTATGGGACTTGGCCGAGGTTGAGGCTTGGCTCACGGCACGGCGGGCTGCGCCGATCCGGCGTGCCCAACATCCTGATGTTTCCAAGCGTAAATCCCGCCCGGTCAAAGGGCGGGATCAAGCTCCATCAAGGGCATAGCTTGCGGCAAGAGCGTGGGGGCATACTTCCGGCCGTCGATCCAGGCGTCCACGGTATCCGCCCACTGCCGCATCATATGCCGACGCTGCACCTCATACTCGGCCTTGTTATAGACGCCGCGCGACGAACGCCCATCCTCGTGCGCCAGGCACTTCTCGACCCAGTCGCTGTTAGAGCCCAGCTCATTTAGTAGCGTCGAGCCCGTCCGCCGCAGATCATGGACCGTGAAAGGCTCCAGCGGTAGCCCCTCCTTCTTGGCCTGTTCGACGACAGCATAGGTGACCCGATTGAAAGTCGCGCGCGACATCGGCGCGTCCGCATCGTACCGGGACGGCAAAAGATATCGGGAGTTGCCGGAGCAGGTCTTGAGCGCAATCATGATGTCCAACGTCTGTCGGCACAGGTAGACGTTGTGCGGCTTCGACCGCTTCATGCGCTCCTTCGGGATGGTCCAGACGGCGTTGTCCAAATCGATCTCGTCCCAAACTGCATCCTGCAACTCGCTCTTCCGGACCATGGTGAGCAGGTAGAGCTTCATACCGAGGCGGATCGTTGGCAACGTCGCAATATGCTCGAGTTGCTTGAACATGATGCGAATCTCTGCCGGCGAAAGCGCGCGGTCCTTTGGCGTAAAGGTAGCGATCGAGGCTGGACCGACGTCATCGGCCGGATTGGCGACCTTCTCGCCGTGGAGAATGGCAAAACCGTAGATCTGCTTAAGGATATCACGCACATGGATACCAGTTGCAGGAGCACCCCGTTCGACGATCTTGCCGCAGTGAGCGCGTAGATCATCCGGTTTGATCTCTGTCAGTAGACGATTTCGCCAGACGGGCATGAGTTCGCGTTCGAAGATAGAGCGACGCATCGCGCGCGTGCTGTCGGCCATGGTCGCGTTGGTCAGCCACTTCTCGCCGAACTGGCCGAAACTCTTTGCTTCCTTGATCCAGCGCTTCTCGCGCTGCTTCTCGATGGCGGGAGACCGCCCCTCGGTGATCGCGCGCCGCGCGTCGATGCATAGCTCGCGAGCCCTGGCGAGCGATATTCCGTCACGGGCATATCTGCCGAGATACACGGTCTCCCGCCTGCCGTTCAGCCGATAGTCGAGGCTGAATGAGATGGCGCCCGACGGCGCGACGCGCACATACATGCCGTCACGATCGGAAACCTTATACATTTTGGCTTTTGGTTTCAAAGACTTGAGTGCTGCATCGGTCAACATTTAGGGCCTCCGCGCGGAAAAGTACCGTCACGCGGTTTTTGCTGGCCGATGTCGTCGAAAACACTTATATTCAGCGCATTGGTTCGAAAAAAGTACCGTCATTGGCCTCGGTTGACCTGACGGTACTTTCGTTTTTCCGGTTGATCAATGGGGGTGAGGCCCGTCAGTGAGACCGCCGAACGCCATCTATGCCCACCGATAGATGTCGATAGACACAGGATGATTTTATTTTTGTTTTCAGTAACTTATATCGTGCCGAAGCGTAAAATCGGCGGCGTTCGGATAGGCCCGAATTATTCCCACTCAAATATTTTTTTCGCCCTAAGCATCTGATATATCTGCGAAAAATAATTTCAGCGTCCGATTATGCCGTGTAAGGTGCCGTCAAAAACCTAGCCTCTTGATTTTGCTGAGTTTTCAGGCGTCAAACTTGCTGAAAAAATCCTGTGAACTTTCGGCATCTATCGGCTGCTTCGCAGTGAGGCAGCAACCACAAACGTCGAATCTGATGCGTCGATAAAGTACCGTCAAAACCGGCAAAATCAATGCTCCCACTTGGTCGTGGATCGGCGGGCTGAGATCGAACATTGCATGGACGGCAGAGGTTGAGAGGTGAAGACAGTTTCTCGGGAAGAGCTTTACGAGCTGGTTTGGTCCAAACCCATGACCAAAGTTGCCGCTGATTATGGCGTTACGGGTACGGCGTTGAAGAAGACCTGTGACCGCCACGACATTCCAACACCAGAACGTGGATACTGGGCGAAGCTGGAATACGGAAAGCGGGTCAACAAGGAAGCACTACCGCCACTGAGCGAACCAAACTTGGCTACGGTGAGGATATCAGGAAGTTCCGAGCAGCATCTGTCTCCGTCGGTCCGCGACGCCAAGGAAAAAGCCAGAGACAGGCTCCACAAGCACGCTACGGCTAAGCCGCTTCTGGTCTCTGAATCCGAACCGACGCTAAGCATCGTTGAACCGCCGTCTCTCGCTGCGACAAGGCGCGCGATTTTGAAAGCGCGTCCTGACGACCAAGGTTTCGCGTCGGTCCGCTCGAAAGGCGTTGTCCCACTCAAAATTGCTCGTGCTTCGATTGAACGGGGAATTCGGGTTCTAAGCCAGTTGTTCACTCTTGCGGTAACCCAAGGCCATTTGCCCAAGGCGACTGAAGACGGGTTGGTGCTCATTGTCGAGAATGAGTCAATTGCGTTCGGCCTGGAGGAACAGCCCGAGAAAACCTTGCATCAACCAACACCCGCGGAATTGAAGCGGCGGGATGAAAGGGCGCGCTGGGGCTACACCACCGATCCATGGCCTAAATACGACCAATTTCCATCCGGCCGGCTCGCCATCGTCATTCACGCCAACCCATATTCGGGTCTTCGCCGCACTTACTCAGACGGAAAGACACAAACCTTGGAAAGCATGCTGCCCGACATATTGGCAGGTTTCGCCGGGCACGCAGCCTACATTAGTGAGCGCAGGAGAGAATCCGACGAGCGGGAGCGCCGCCAGCGAGAGGCCGAAGCTCGACGCCAGCGTGAAGAGGCATTCAATAGCCGCGAGAAGCGCCGCATGGAGTTTGTGGATGCAGTCCATGAGCAATTGAGCCAACGGGACAAACTTACTGCAGTGCTGCATCATCTCGAAAATGCAACGTCTGAGGATGCTGCAAGAGTGAGCGCAATGACGACTTGGGTCCGGCAGCGTCTGAACCAGATCGACGCCCTGATCAATCCCCATTTTCTCGACATTTCGGCGAGATCGTCGAAAGTCGATTTCGCCGAGCCAGATCCTGAACAGGAAGCAGAAAGGGGCAGCTTTTACTATTCGCCCCCCATCACCCTCCAACTCTGGTCTGTCGACGACGAAAAGGGGCTGGCCACCTCGTGCTCGCCGCTGGAGTGGACAGACGCCTTGGCCTTGCCGATCGAGGAAGCAGAAACGGGCGAAGCCTCTCCGACTGAATGATACGAAACCAGTTTCAGCCATCAAAATTCGAGGATTTGTATCAACGCAAGGCCTTGCGGTTTGCCATATGCCGTATTTGCCAACCGAAGTGACGCTAACGGGGATATCTTCGAACTGGTGTGCAGTTTGAATATGGGCTAAAAAGTCCACCATGAGTGAGCAAAACGCAGGAAAGCTGAAACAGCTCGAGCGCCTCCTCCCGGAGGGCTTGCTCGTCGATTCCGCGTGGCTCTCCGCGCGTGACTACTATACTTCGCTGCGCACCAAATATGTCGCCTCGGGCTGGCTCGAACAGCCGGCACGCCGGGTCTATCGACGCCCCCGCGGACAGTTGAGCTGGCAGCAGGTCATTATCTCGCTCCAGACGCTCCTCGACCATCGCCTTGTCGTTGGCGGTCGGACAGCTCTCGAACTGCAAGGCTATGCCCACTACGTCTCGCAAGGCAGTTCTAAGGTCTATATTCACGGTCCAACCAAGCCTCCCAACTGGCTCGCCGCGCTGCCACTCAAGGAGGAATTCGTCTACCGCAACAGCACACCGCTTTTTGGGAGCGACCTGGACGATGTTGACTTCCCTTCCCTCGTTCCGGGTGCCGGCAAGCAAGGCGACCGGCCTCTCCAGGAGGCCGGACTGCGCTCCCTTGCCTGGGGACAATGGGATTGGCCGCTTACGGTTTCAGCACCGGAACGTGCCATCCTCGAGCTTCTCGACGAACTGCCCGACCATGAAAGCTTCCATCAGGTCGACGTGCTCATGGAGGGCCTGAGCGATCTTGCTCCGCGACGGCTGCAGAAGCTGCTTGTCCGCTGTCGAAGCGTAAAGGTGAAGCGCCTCTTCTTCTTCTTTGCCGATCGGCATCGCCACGCATGGCTCAAACACATTGAGCGCGCTGCAATCGATTTTGGCTCGGGCAAGCGCATGCTGTTCAAGGAGGGGCGCTACGATCCCGTCTATCAGATCACCGTGCCGAAAGAACTGGATGAGGCACCCTGATGGCTTTTGCTGACGCCTACCGCAACCAGGTCGCGCTCCTGATCCGCGCGTTGCCTTCAGTCGCAGCGGAAGAGTGTTTTGCGATGAAGGGCGGCACGGCCATCAATCTCTTCATCCGGGACCTGCCACGGCTTTCGGTCGATATCGACCTCACCTATGTGCCGGTTCAGGAACGCGCGGCCTCGCTAGCTGCGATCGATGCGGCGATGCTACGCATCGCGGAGCGCATCACTGAAGCGGTTCGTGGCACCCGCGTCGCACCGTCGCGCTCGCGCGAAAACGTCGTCACCAAGCTCGTGGTTCGCAGCGACAGTGCGCAGATCAAAATCGAGGTCACGCCGGTCCTGCGAGGCTGCGTATTCGAACCCGAATTTCGTGCGGTTTCCTCTGGCGTCGAAGACGAGTTTGGTTTCGCGGAAATGCGGATTGTCTCCTTCCCCGATCTCTACGCCGGGAAGATCGTCGCCGCATTCGACCGGCAGCATCCACGTGACCTCTTCGATGCGCGCGACCTCCTGGCAAACGAAGGCATCGACGACGCGCTGCGGCGGACCTTTCTCGTCTACCTCATCAGCCACGACCGGCCCATGGCCGAGGTGCTTGCGGCGCGCCGGAAAGACATCAAAGCTGAGTTCGAGCGCGGCTTCGTCGGCATGACGCGGCAGCCGGTTGCACTCGACGACCTTCTGGCAGCGCGTGAAGCGCTGATCAGCGAAATCGTCGGTTCAATGCCTGATGCTCACCGCCAATTCCTGTTGGCGTTCGAACGAGGCGAGCCCGATTGGTCAACAGTCGGCTTGGAGGCAGCCGCTAGTCTGCCGGCCGTGCGGTGGCGGCAACAGAATCTCGATAGCCTGAGTGCCGAGAAGCGGGGGACGCTGGTGAAACAGCTTCAAGAGGTCCTGACGAGATAGGCGAAGCGATGGCGGAGATGGCTGGTGTCTGGACTGAGGAGCAGAACGACGCGATCGTTGCGGATTACTTCGCAATGCTCGCCGACGACATCGCCGGCCGGCCATACAGCAAGGCCGACCACAACCGGCTGCTGCAGGCGGTAATTGGGCGGCCTCGGGGTTCCATAGAATATAAGCACCAGAACATCAGCGCAGTGCTAAAGGGCCTCGGGGAAGATTGGATCCCTGGCTATAAACCGGCCTTCAATTTCCAAGCGTCGCTCGTCGACGCGGTGGTTCGCTGGCTGGATCGTCATCCGGATTGGCTCGTATCCATCGCACGGACGGCCATGAATCCGTCGCCGACAGCGCTGAGGGAAGAGGCGATTCTATGGATCGGCCCGCCACCGACGCACAGCAATGCGCCGCCGCCCAATGAACTCGAGCAGATGACAGCTATCGCCCGGAAGTACGATGTGGCCGAGCGTGATGCCCGCAACCGCGCACTGGGCCGCGCCGGCGAGGAGCGGATCCTCGCCCATGAGCGTGCCAGCCTGCTCGCCGCCGGCCGAAGTGATCTCGCAGATCGCATCCGCTGGGTATCGCAGGTCGATGGCGACGGTGCCGGCTACGACATCCTTAGTTTCGATCCCGATGGCCGCGATCGGCTGATCGAGGTGAAGACGACCAAAGGCTGGGAACGAACGCCGTTTCACATCACGCGGAATGAATTGGCCCTTGCCGAGGAGCGCCGCGGCGATTGGCGACTGGTGAGGTTATGGAATTTCGGACGGGAGCCACGGGCATTTGAGTTGCGGCCTCCGTTGGAGGCGCATGTGTCGCTGATGGCAACCAGTTATCAGGCCAATTTCTTGTAAAGGCCGGCACCCGACGGGTACCTTTCGACGTTCGACTTAGCAAAGCTGAAATTCAGTTCGCAGATGTCGCCCTCACTAAGGTCTTGTGCCCAGCCATCAAATTGTCGTTCGAAGAGCTTGAAGCCGAAGCAATATCGTTTTCTGATCAGCGCGGACAATCATCGGTAAGTTTAAATCATGTAGGGTTCGGAAATAACGTTCATTTCCATTGTCTCTACATTTATTCGTGGAAGAGTAAGCAGCTGCGAGCGGATGGGAGTGGGCAAACAATGAGCGATTCCGAACGAAGCTATTTCAATGACAGCCCTATCGAAGCAGCCGACGATGACCGCTATGGAGTGACCGGTTTTGCGGAATCGATCGCGAAGAGCATCATGCGAATGCAAAAGCCAGTTGGAACGACCATTGCACTCAATGGGCCGTGGGGGTCCGGCAAAAGCAGCGTCGTCAACCTCATCCGCGCTGCGCTAGCACAATCCGGCAGCGAAAAGCTGGTGGTTTCGGATTTCAAATGCTGGTGGTACCGAGGTGAAGAAGCGCTGGCGCTCGCCTTTCTGCAAAGCCTAAATGGAACGTTGCGAACCAGCCTGGGCGACAAGGTAAGAGACCTGATCCCCAGCATCACTCAACGCCTGCTTCAAGCCGGACCGACTATCGGCGCAGCAGTGACTCTGGCAAGCGGCGCGCCATTGACAGCCCTGTTCACCGGCGGCTCGAAGTTTGTGAGCACTTTCTTTCCCCAGGGCGATACTCTCGAGAAGACATTTCAGAAGCTGGCAAAAATCATTGCCGATGAGGATCGTCGATTCCTCGTCGTGATCGACGACATCGATCGTCTCTCGCCCGACGAAGCGATAGCGATATTCCGGCTGGTGAAGTCCGTCGGCCGCTTGCCCAATATCATGTACCTGCTGGTGTTCGACCGCGATCTGGCCGAAAAGGCGGTGCAGGAGCGGTTTCCTTCGGAAGGCCCCCACTTTTTGGAGAAGATCGTCCAAGCGGGATTTGAAGTGCCTGCCCCTCTCCAAACAGACTTGAACCAAGCGGTCCTTACCGCAATCCAGGAGATTTGCGGCGACCCAGAAGAGGCTCAGATCGTCCGCATCATGAACCTGTTCTACGATATCGTGGCTCCATACATGGCGACCCCTCGGCATGTGGCCAGATATCAGAATGCGATCAGCGTGACGTGGCCCGCCGTTGCAGGCGAGGTGAGCTTGGCCGACTTCATCGCTCTGGAAGCACTGCGCCTGTATGAGCCTGGCTTGTTTCGGGCGATACGCTCCCGAAAAGAGGAGGCGTGTGGTGTCTCCAATCAGCATAACGGCAATCAGAATCACGATGATCGTCTGGAGCCGTTCTTGGATGATGTTCCTGTGTCACGTCACGATCTAGCAAAGGTAGCATTGCAGCGCCTGTTCCCTAGGCTCGAAAACATGGGCTACGGCGGCGATTGGATTTCACATTGGGATGCCGAACGCCGCGTCTGCATCGAGGCTCATTTCGATACCTATTTCCGCCTCACCCTGAGTGACGAAACACTCCCGACAAAGATCATTGAGGAGATGGCAAAGCGGGCTGACGATGCCGATTTCATCAAGATGACGATGCGAACGGCCGCGAAAGCGATTCGCCGCAACGGGAAATCGATGGTGCCCGTCTATCTAGACGAACTGACGACACATGCCGCTCGCGTCGACAAAGGCAAAGTAACTGCGTTTCTCGGGGCACTATTTGAGATCCACGATGAGATCGACCTCGACGTCGATTCCGAGCGCGGCTTTGGCGGAATAGCAAACACGAGCCTGCGCTATCACTGGCTACTACGCCGCGTTACGCGCGAGCGCTTCACGCCGGAGGAACGGAGCAATGTCCTCGTTGCGGCGATTCAGAATGCGGCCCTCGGTTGGCTAGTCGATTTTGCTTCATCAGCCATTGGCGATCATGAGGAGGAACGGAAGCAAGGTCCAAAGCGGGACGAGGATTGCCTTGTGCAAGCCTCCGCCATCGAGCCTGTGCGCAAACTAGCATTGGATACGATCCGTACGGCCGCGGCGAACGGCTCGCTGATTGACCACCGGGATCTCGTCTATGTCCTTTATCGTTGGCGTGATCTGCTCGGCGGCGACTCGACCGAAGTGCGCGAGTGGACGGGCGCGCGTATCCTCGAAGATCCTAGCCTTGTCGCACTTGCTCGGGATTTCACGGGACGCTCATGGTCTATGGGAATGGGCGGATTTGGAAGCCTCGGTGATCGTGTTTCCAAAGTCACCGTGGTGGCACAGATCAGCGACGATACCGAGATTATTGACTCCGAGGCATTTCGGGCTCGATTGAAGGAAATCGCGGCAAGTGGAAAGCTGAACCAGGACGACCTTAATACAGTTCAGACGCTGCTAGATGCTTGGGATCGAAAGCGCGCTGGTAACGATGGGTTATTCGACAGATAACAGTTCGAAAGGGCCGAAAATTGACAGTGTAGTTGTGGACGGGAGATCGGCACCGGTGAGGCGATCAATGGCGGAACATGGGGAACACTAACCGTCAAAACCGACAAAAGACGGTTTCCAGGTAGAAGCTTTACGCAGTAGGTTTGGTCCAAATCCATGACCAACGTTACCGCACGCCCCATCCGGGTGTTGTGTGATTTGGGCGTGCACGAGCCTCCCTCTTGACGAACAATCCGAGAGGGTTATTTCGCTGGCGGCATACAGCACGTAACATCCGCTAATTCATGTACGCGGGAGCGAACAACGTGTTTTACCTTTCAGAGTACCCAGAAAACCCATCAGGTTACGTGACACTCTCGACCTCTACCGACTGGGAGCCGTGGCTCAATGCAGTCATTCCTGCAGGTCTCCATGCCGGTGTGACGAGCCGTCTCCGTTCGAACCTTAAACACATCTTGGTGGGTCTGGAGATGAAAGCCGCCTTGATCGTGCCGCATGCGACGCGGATCTCCAACCGGGCCGTGCTTTTTGAGCCGTATTGTCAGTTGCTGACGTTCGAGTTCTGCGTTGGAGTATTCTCTGTTTGCGAGGGTATTGGTTCAGCGCTTTGGCTTCGTAGCCAAAATGATGATGGAGCTGCGGCTCCACGTATTTCACCCAACAACTGGATTGGTTCTTTGGTGGCGGCGGCGGACCCGCAAGGTACACTCGACTTCGACATCAAGATGCGATGAGTAAAAGCCGTGCGCGACAAGATCCATCAAGATCAGCTTGGCGCTCGGACAGAAATCGATTGGCACGCATTCGACTACAATCACGCGTTTGTTCCTGCAAATGATGCGTTAGGGATCGTGTTGCGCCTTCACGCAGCGAGCGTTCCGGCAAACACCAACCTGGGATGAAACGCTATGGACCGTTTGCAATAATGCAGCTTTGAAGTGGGACGTGGAAGCGGACCAAGGCCAGCGTCCCGGTTACATAGGATCGCCACCCTTTCGGCTCACGAACCGAGTGAGCATCGAGGTCACCTTGAACACTCCAAAGAACTTATGAACGATTGTGATGCTTCCTTGGAAGCCGGGAAGGCCGTGGATCTCGACAGTGTAGATCCGCTCGTTGCGTAGGTCGGGATTCCCGAACGACATGAAATCCAGCGGCTTTCCATCATAAAAGCGGTCGATACCTGCTTCGAGTGCTTGCCGCTCGGCATCTGCGTCGCTGATGAATCGGTGATAGATATGGCTGACCTTGTAATCGGACGGCAGAGGAGCCTTCTGCGACTTGTAAATCAGGCCACATGATAGCGCTGTGAAGAACTCGTCAAAACGCGCGTGGTCCACAGGGTACGCAACACCTCCGCGGACCTTGAATGCCCCCTTCAGCAGCATCCGTCGGAGCATATCGTTATTGTGCGAAAGCTGCGGTGCTACCCTCTCCTGAAACACCTCTCGTGCCCGGTTGCTCGGCGACGCGTTCATGCATATCTGCGCTAACACATATAGGTCGTTCGTTGACTTATCATTGTTGTGCTTCTTGCAAGACTTGACGGTTAGCAGTTGCAACCTCTCGCCCACGGGAAAGAACGAGCGCGGCGGTATGTGCTCTTTCGTGGTCCCCTTCTCGTTGCAGCCTGGAAAATAGCAGCTCATGCCAGCCCTCTGCTCATCCATCCACGCCGACCTCCGACGACTATCGCCCCATCGGGCCTAACATGGGTTGTCTACGACGCTCGGCGTCATCGGCGTCTGAAAGTATAGCGGATGCTGTCACCGGCGATGTTCAGCAACCCATCGGCATCGGGGCTTAACGGATTGGGAAGGATATCGACTGTGGTCGAACCCGTCTGCCCGACGTTCGCCACATATGCTATCACATAACGCTCGGCCGTCCTTGAGCGAGCAACATCGCGCGCTTTCCGAACCTCTGTCTCACCGAGCTCGAACTGGCACGGGTCGTCTGTGCTCGTCTTCACCTCAATGTACCAGATCTGCTTGTTGAAGCTGATGCAGAAGTCATAACCGAGCCCATCGTTGCCTTCCTGACCGTTGAATAGGGCCGCGTTACCTGACATCCAGCAGCGGTCGATGTCCTGACCAGGCTGCCGCGCCTTTAGCCAGTGGTAGACGGTCAGCTCGCCGAGCCGACCGATCATGTCCTTCTTCTCCTGCGGGATCCCACCGTAGCTGCCACCAATACCACCTCCGCTGGATCCGCAACGACGCTTCCGAGCCTCCTGTGCAGGAGCAAGATCGGCGAAGGTGCCGATCGGCCTATTGAGCACGCTCTTCGGAAGCCCGCCCGCGATCTCCTCAGACAGCTTCAACCAATCGACCGCCTGCGGATCGCGCAACTCGCCATTCAGTCGCATCGACCGCGCCTCCCGGTCACGGCGCTCGCGGTCTTCGCGCGCCTTCTGCGCCTCGGCCTCGACCTCCGTCCCGGGAACACCGAGCCTTTCCCGGTCGAGCGTCAGCTCCATCCCGGTCGGCCAGAGCCCAAGCCGGCCGAACCAAATCAACATCTCGCCCTCGCTCCAGGCCTTGCAGTCGAATGCCCCGGCGTCGTCGAGCCGCCGGCGCAGGTCCGATTCCACCATTTCAAGGTCGCGCCAGAGGTCATGGATTGGCACTGCATGCTGTATGCCCCACGCCCGTACGAGCGGTTGCGCCGTCCGCCCGGTCTGCCTGACGGCCATTGTGTTCGCGGCCCGGACAGCCGCCACGTCCCCGAGCCCGAGCGGGTTGCTTCCCATCGGCGGGGCGCCCTTCGCCGAGAGCCATTTCTCAACGTGTTCCTCAAGCAGCTCGTCCGGCACGCGCTGGAACCGCAGCAGCCAATCTGGATCCGGCCGCAGGTCGGACAAACCCTCCCGCGCGACCTTGTAGCGCTCATCCGGCTCGAATCCGAGAACCGTCGGCGCCACCATGTTCCTGAGCGCATCGCCGATGGCGATGCGACGGTCCTGCACGAAGTACGCGAGCTGCGACGTCTGCCCCTCCAGGTCGACGTCGGGCACGCTTCCCGTCACAATAAGGCTCGCGTTGAACGCTGCGAAGTCGAGCGTCAGCCGCTCCCGCAGCTCGCCGATCGAGAAGCTCAGCTTGACCGCCTCAACGATGCTTTCGGGCGAAACAGCGTCATCGGGCAGGCAGGCGCGTAGGAGATCGATAAGGGCTGCGCGGTCCTCGGCGGCACCGAGCTCGCCCTCCAGCCACGTCTCCAGCGCCTCCTCCCCACCGACCAGATGAACGACGGCCCGCAGCCATGGAAGCTGACGGTCGATCCGCTCGCCGAGTGCGTCGCGTGCGGCCTCGCTCGCCTGTTCGCTGAGGTCGAGCGCCCTACAGAGCCGCAGCAGATCCTCATGCCCGATCGGCCTATCATCGACGGGAATCCCGTCGAGCGAGAGCTGGCGGATCAGCAGCTTCATGTGCGGCACGATGGCGGAGTGCTGGATCGCGTCGCCGATCGCCGGCAGCGCCGCCTCCACGTGCGACCAGCTGAACGCTCCGTCGCCCACGATGATGACGAGGGGCTCGCCGTCGGTTCGCTGGAACGTATAGGCTGGACGGAGCGTCGGCGGCGTCACGTTGTGGCCTTCGAGCATGAAGCTCACGCTGTCCTTCATCTGGAGCTCGATGCGGTCCAGCAATTGGACGATGCTCGACCGGTCCGCAGGTAGGCGGTTAAGATCGACGCTGTCCAACGCCTCGAGCGCCACGGCGAGCATCGGGCGAAGCCATGGGCACTGATCCACCAGCCGCGGACCGAGCGGGAGTTCCCCCAGCGGGGCGCCGCCGACGTTGATGGCGTAGGCTAGCTCCGACGTCCGGCGGATCTGCTTCTCATATAGCCGTTGCAGGAGCGTCCCCATCTTGGCAGGCTCGCTGGTGCGCACGTCGATGAGCGGATCGCCGATCGCCTCGACGAGGCCCGCCGCGATCAAATCCGCGCTGTCGCGGACGTACACGGTCTCCGCTCCGCTTCCGGCGACCTTGGCGAACCCAAGCTCGCCGCGTCGACGCACGAGAAGCCGGGCCGGAGGCCTTGCCGCAGGAGCCGGCCCCTGCGGCGAGCCGTACTGGTCCGCCAGGCGCACCCAGCAGCGGTTATAGATGTTGACCAGCTCGCGTTCGTAGAAGCGCCTGACGCAACCTTCGGCGAATTGTGCCGCCAGGAACCCGAGCTGATCGAGAAGGGTCTCGTTCGCGTTGAACGTCCTGAACTCGGAGCGCCTGCGCAATTGGTCGATCACCGCCTCGGGCACACGGTCGAGGGCACGCATCAGCTTGAACGACGGGCGCCGCAGGAATGGTGGATAACGATCCGAGCCCGTCGAGAGCCATACGTCCGCGGCCTTGCAGCGCCGACGCCTCCATCCATCCGCGCTGGGCTCCTCGCATGGCACCCAGGCGGCCGATCGCAGGAACGCCGCAAGCGGCGTGGGCCAGTTCCGGGTGTCCGACCTGTAATTGTATTGGTGGCGCACCTCCATCCAGAGCTGCCGGTGCTCGACCCGGCCGATCCACTCGACGATGAGCGTCGCGTACGCATCCAGGGCGTCGTCGGTGAATTCGCCGACGTCGGATTGTCCGGGCAGCCACCAGAGCGGATCAGTCACCTGATAATTGGTCGACGTCTGCAGGCCGAGACTGCATCCAGGACGGGTCGCGATATCCTCCTTCAGCAATGAACCGAAGGCTTCCGGAAAGCCGACATCCTTCAGGAAATCGAAGCTCGTGACGCGCCAGGCCTCCACATAGTTTTCGAGCTTAACCGACCGGGGCTGAAGCCCGCGTTGGACGCCGATCCCGATGAGGAAGTCGGTCCATTCCTCCAGATGCTTAGTACCAAAAACCGAGTTCGACGGCGACGCGATCCGACGCGCGCGGACCTCGTTGATGTCACGCGATCCGCTCGGCGCCAGTTCGAGGAACTGCTGCAGCCTGTGACCAAGGGTGCGGTCCGGCCACGACGACGAGAAGACCGCGTCCGAGGCGCGGATGAATTCGCCATTGAGGGTCGGCACGTACAGCCGGTAACTCGGACTCAGCGTCACCGCGCGCTTGACCGCGACCGAGCGCCGCCAGATCGTGAATGCCCAGCGCAGGCCGGCGACCCGGACCTTCTTCGTCTCGTCACGCTCGACGATCTGGGAGATACGGGTCAGGAGTGCCTCGCTCTCGAAGGGCTGTGCGAGCTTCTTCTCCAGGAAAAGACGCGCGTCCGAGAGTTCGCCGTACCAGGGCAGCGCATCATGCAGGAAGGCGAAGAAGTCGCGGACCGGAGCAGGCGGATAGAGCTCCTCGCCTATGCTTTCCTCGGCCTCGCCGCGACGCGGCGGCACAAAGACCGAGGCCTCGAGCGGGCTGCGCCGACGACGCCTCTTGGGAGATCCACCCGGCGCCTGCACGACCGGCGCACTCGATCTAGCTGCCCGGAGGCTGCCGTCCTGGCAGATAAGGATCTCGCGCGCTGCAAGCGCGTCGCCGTCGGTCTCCATGAAGTCCGATAGATCACCGTAGAAGGCGCGCCAGCGAGCCCAGTCCGGCCGCTTAGCCTTGGCGAGCGCCTTGGCCAGCCCCTCCACGATCTCGGCACGTTCGACGGGCGACAAGCGGTCCTTGAAGCGGCCCCCAGAGTGGACGCGGAGGAATTCCGCAAGCGAATCTGCCCGGCGCTGTCCCAGCCCAGGCCACAGCGGCGCGACCCACGCTGATCCGCCATGGCGCGCGATGACGTCCAGCGAGAAGGACTTGCCGCTGGCCGATGGCCTGCGCGCGGCAGCGGGCGCGGACCAGCGGACGGGACCGAATTCCGGGCGCGTCAGAGGATCACCGGTCCAATCCGCGAGGCATGGTACGAACTTGGCATCGGCCAGCGACGATGCCGACCAACGTCGGACAATGGCCGCCGCCATGCCCGCACCCAGATCGACGGCGTCCCCGTCGTCGTCCTTGTCGGCCTGCAGCAGGCTCGCAGGCGTCTTCCAGACCAACAGATCCACCGCCGCTCTTGCCGCCGTGACGGCCGAAACGGGGGCGTCCCTTTCGCTCGACCCTCGCTCCTCGAGCCAGTGCGCCGTGTCCGCAGCTAGCGTGACCGCGTGCTCGAGCACAAGGGTGTTCACCTTGACCGCCGGATCGAGACTCATCCTGTTCGAGCTCGGGAAGAAACTGCCGTGCAGGTATCCCCGAAACGGAGACGTCGCGCCACGCCCCATCGGCAGGAACGTATACAGTCGAGGATTGAATCCCGGACGCTCCTCGCCGATGGGCACCGCCACCGCGACCTCGCCTGCGCCCCTCCAACCCCTCCAGCTCTCCGGGAGCGCGCCTGACTCGAGGCTTTCGGCCACTGCGGCCTGCATCTCCAGCTCGGGGATCTCGACGCGCGCGATCCAGAAGCGCCCGTTTTCCCCCAAATCGACGAGGGCAGGCCCAGACTTCTCGACCAGCGGCGTCTCCTCCCTGGTCAGCGTGAGCGAGAAGGCGTCATCCGCCAGCCGTTCGCCAGCGATCTCGGCCTTGATCTGGCCGATGCGGCGCAGGAAGAGCAGCATAGGTGCGTCGGCCTGCGCGAGCCCAACCATCTCGTCGCGGACCGCGCTAAGGGCCGCCTCGTTGCGGATCGGCAGCCGGATCACCGTCGAGAAGCCGTTCCTCGCTAAGCCCGCGACGGCATCGGGCACGTCCTCGATCCAGCGCGGGATGTAGAAGGCGGGTAGGTCCGAGCGCGCCAAAGCCCGCGTGGTCTCATCGGGCAGCAGCGGATCGAGCTCAGCGTCACGTGCAAACGTGAAGCAGTACCCGTCGAACGCGCCACCTGATGCGTCTTCGACTAGCCGCGAGAAGACCTGCGGCATGTCTGTGACATGACGCACGCTCCGGAAGCCGAGGCCCTTGTTCCCGACGGCCTCCCCCGGCGGCTTGCTGGAAAGCCCCATCTCACAAAGTGCGTCGACGTTATTCGGGCGGAAGGGCTGTCCTCTGTTGGCGACGTATAGCGTTCCGCTATGACCCTCGTCGCTGGCCAGCAGCACCGATATTTCGCCATCCCGGCGATTTCGGTCGTGCGCATCGTGACCGTTCTGAATCAGCTCGATCAGGAAGCGGCCGTGATAATCGGCGATGATGTGCTGGGAGAGACTCTGGTTCTGTTTGTGGACTGGATCGTAGTATTCGCCGTTCTCGTCTATCGTGCCTAGAAAGCCCTTAATCTTCCGCGAGGCAATCGTCTCCACATGACTCCGCGGCCCTACCGACGTTACGTCTGTAGGTAGGTCACCCGGCTGCGTGCCGGCATAGCTCGAAGCAGTGACGGTATCGATCTGTCTATTCCCAAACCATAATGTGCCCATGACCCCAGAAGATCGCAACTAGCTGAGCAAAGCAGAACTTATTCCGGCGCAACCCGAGCGTATAGATGTAGCGTTTAGCATGGGGAGCTCTTTCGCTCTTCGAGCTGGGTGGGTCACGGAAGAAAACATCCGCTACACTCTGACATATGACCCACAGCTTCACAACGCTTCGCCACCCTGTTGAAAAGCTCCTTGAGGCCGAGCATTTTCTCGCGCGCTTGACGTATTCGAATGGGTTAGAATTTCAATTCGAGCTGAACGCTTTCCTTTCCGCTAGCAGAAGCGTGACATTTGTTCTTCAGAAAGCCATGTCAGATGTGACCGGCTTTGCTTCATGGTACGGACAGCAACAAGCTGTGATGAAGGCGGATGCCGCAATGCGTTTTTTTATCGAATTGCGGAACATCTCGCAGAAACAAGGGCCGGTTTCCTTCGTGGGTGGATCGCTCCCGGGAGGCGGGTGGACCTATCGCTTCGTCGGCAGACCGCATTCCCTGCCAGAAGAACTCATAGGTCGCGACATTGACGCCTGTTGTGCAGCCCATCTGGTCAAATTGGCGAACCTGCTTCTTGAATGTGTTAGGGTCTTCCCCTTTGATTCCTGCCCCTGTCGTGCCTTTACCGAAGAAGGTATGACGGCATTGGGTTACGACTGGAGCGATGTTGAAGCTGCCATCGGACTTCCTCCGGGTTATACGGATGTGGGCGATTTCCCTGCGGGCGAGAAGCTGAGAATTTTGAGCCGTGAAATCGAACCTCTGGATACAGCTTCGATCCAGCGCATCGCTGCCGGTCAGTTGCATCGAGCCAGCGGCGAACCTCAGTACCATGTATCCGGTGGCGCTGATCTTGTAGACGACATGGCCGCAATGATTGAGCTAGGCGAAAGCCCAGGTGAACATCCGCGCGATTTGTTCCTTGGCGCTATTTTGAAGCGCATCAGCGATATTGAACGTTCCTAACCGCCTGGACGCGCATTAGCGCCGTTGCTCACTAAATGACAGCACTGACACAGGCCGTTCCGATTGAACTCTCGGTCGTGGTAACTTCATTATGGGAAAGTGGGGTAATTGGCAGCGACGATAATTATCCTGCCAGTCCGGGCATGATGTATCTTCAGCGAACAAACCGGGGGCAGGGATTATGCATAAAATTGAGGAATTCATGGATGAACCGCAGAAGTCGGGGCGCATACATCGCGCGTGGCCGCGCGCTTGCCTCCACACGATTGCAGGCCACAATTCCATCGAAGAACTTATTGACCAAGCCACGCCTACATCACCTACCTATCGTGAAAATCTGCAGGGATTGCATTACAACGCAGCTCGCTACTGCCGAAGACATGAAAGGCCAGTCGGTCATTGTGTCGGAGCCGAACTACCGCTATTCGGTCCGGGAAATTGGCGGTCTGCGTATGCAGTCGGCGCTGTCTGAATACCTCGCCACTGAAGTTCAGTCGCATTAGGTAGCCAAATGCCCCAAACGGCCGATGTTTCCGCTCTCGAAGCGATCACCGCCAAACTAACGAAGCTCCAGGCCGCCGTAGCGGAGGGCTTGTCTCGCGAGCGCTGTCTTCGCCGGTGGAGCGAGTTCATCCGAGAACGTGACGGACATAGGTGTGTGGACTGCCATTCGCGCCGCCGTCTGTCCGCTCACCACATTTGTCGCAAGTCGTTCCTGACCGTGGCACAATTTCAGACTGGAAATGGCATAACGCTTTGCAGTCCGTGTCACAGAGAGATGCACCGAGGCTTTAACGCGCGGCCGGACCTGTCATTACCGGTAGATGCACAAGGCGGCGAGAAGCTGGCCATAATGGAGCGGCTCTATAGCATCCTCACTGACGATGCCGTCGAGCGAGGCCTCATGCGGGAGGAATTCTACTTCCTTAGCGACGAGCTACTTGCATCCTTCAAGAGAATGCAAGGTTACGATCCTGCGACTTACTTTCCAGGCTCGCGTATCGAGCAAGCCTACCTGATCTTGGCTGAGGGCGAATTCGGCAAGCGCCGCGCGATTGCGGAGGCTAACGGCATGCCTGTGACCAACAAGCCACTTCTTCCGGGTGGGCTATACCTCGTCCTGACAGACAAAAGCGGGCAGCCGAAAGAAAGCATCATCGTCCAAACCTACGTGGCGCGTTCCGAGCCATCTGGAAAATAGGCGGCAGCCCGGCAAAGCCGCCCCGCCCAAATTCTAACCATTGCGGCCTTCATGACTGAGTCGGCGGCTCATTCCAGGTCAGGTCACAACGTATATCGGCGGCTAGCGATTCCGCCGTTAAGTTTGCCCGCATCTTTGACTGAAGGTCGCACTCCCATATCACAAAAACACGCCATCCTTGCGCTCGCAGCTCATCCTGGACGCGTGCATCTCGCGCAACGTTTCGGTCAAACTTGTCCGTCCAGAACTGCGTGTTGCTCTTCGGTGTAGAGGCGACCTTGCAGCCTGCGTGTCGATGCCAGAAGCAACCGTGAACAAATACGACTGCGTGATGCTTTGGGAAGACCAGATCGGGTTTGCCAGGAAGGCCCTTCTTGCGAAGCACATATCGAAGGCCCAGACGGTGGAGCGCCCTGCGGAGCGCGACCTCCGGCGAGGTATCATTAGATCGTATTCGCGCCATCCTAGCCGAGCGTTCCGCGGGCGACAGGAAATCCGCCATGTCCTAGCCCTCGGCCTTGTTCGCCATCAACTCATAGAAAGGCAGGCCCTTGACAACCTGGCCGGGGACATCGAACGATTTGTAGAGGCAATGATGGTTCGGCAAGCCCTTGATCCGTTCTGCGATCTCGCCTGCGGAGCTCGCCAGACCCAGCGCACTGAGTTCCGCGGCCGTCACGTTGGGGACCTTGTGCACGAACCAGGTCAGCAGGGGCTCCCTGTAGTCGGTTGCGTTTACCTTGAAGTGCCGGAGGTATTGCGAGGCGAGGATTACACCGCAGCCGAACTCCCGCCCTTGCAGGAGCAACTTGCGCAGGACGTCAAATTCATATCGCATGATGTTGTCCGCTTCGTCGACCAGCAAATATGAGTCGATGGCGCGAAGCTGCGGGGTCGTTCCAATAAACGGTCGCTTGGGCGTGCGAAGCATATTTTCGTAAAACATGTTCAGCATGACGGCGACCAGCATGTTCTTGCTGCGATCGTCCTGGCCCAGCGCATCAAGCGAAATCACCACGGCGCCATCGAGGAAGTCGGCAAATGGCTTGGTCTTTGCCGGGTCGGGCTCGAAGATTTCCATGTCGACCAAGTCATCGATGATCGACATCGGGGAATCTGATTTGCCATCCAACAAGTCGGCATATGCGGCATGGACATCATAGATGGTCGGCGCGCGCCCAGCACAATTTTCATAGGCGGTTTTCACCGCGCGCTTCAACTTATCCCGCTGGACCGGACCGATCCCCGAATAGATCTTATCGAGCACATCGGCGAAGAACCGAAAGCGATCGAGCCAGGGCACCATCGAGTCTTCCATTCCAGCCGTATCGAAAAGATTGAGAGGAAGACGATAAGGCTTCACGACCCTCGCACCCGTGGCCTTGACGAAGTCGCCGCTGCTGTAGTCGCGCTTATAGTCGAAGATCAGAATGCGCGGCTTTATCCCCCTGTTGCTTGGTGCAGAAGAAGCAATCTGGAAGACCAGTGATTTTAGGAGCTGCGTCTTCCCCGTGCCAAGATCGCCTACGACGCCCATGTTGAGCTGATTGAGTCTGGTGTCCGACAATAGAAGCGAGACGTCGCGGCGCTCAAACCCGTCGACTGTTATCCCGACTGCAAGCTTGACGCCGCTATCGTCGAGACTGGGGTCCGGTTGCGTCGGTGCATCCTTGGCCTCCGGCGCTGGCGCGGAGCCGGTCGGAGAAATAACAACGCCATTAGCCCCGTTAACTTCGGGATCGGTCAGGTCGAACGGTTCGGAGATGAGGTCCAAAGGATCGGCGGCGACAGCAGCGCCGCCGGGGACGCGGGCGTGGTCCGCGCACCTCGCTCCCATCGACCAGTCGGCAATCTTCGCGCGGACGCTATCGTAGAACCCCTGCGCGTCACCCGCCACGATCCGTTCAGCGTCGCGCATCCCTATGATCATCGTCTCTTCAAAGCCGTCGCCGTCCCGATCTACTGCATCGCTGATGACCGTGTCATCGACGACGATAAGACGCCCACGGCGGTCGATAGTGACGTCTCCATTTACCCCTAGGACAGCGCCGGCGATCCTCTCATGGAAGCCAGCCCAATCGGCCGAGGCGCCCACCAGATCCTGATGCGCACTATACACCCTCATCCCGAAGCCGATGATCGACAGGAGGAGGTGCTGGTAGGCGAGACGCCAAGCCGACAGAGCGTCGTGGTCCTCCGCTAGTTCGGAAAGCAGGTCCGCCAGGGATCTTGCCTGCCCTAGGGCGTCCTTTACGTCGGCTGCCGGAAAGACGGAGCCCAGGCGGCATTTCACCTCGACGGGAGTAAGGTGGATATGGGTCTTCCCTGAACCCAAGGTGATGCCAACGACCAGGAGGTCCGGCCGCGCCAACGTCGCGTCAGGCCGATCCTTGTTCAACGCTCGAGAAAGGTCATCGAGATATCCCCGGAATGGGTCGACCGGGATCACCAAGGAGATTGTTGGTTGGTCACTACTTCCGCCGATCACGGGCATAAGGCTGTTGGCGCTTGACCCTAGTCGGAACCGGTCCTGCAAGAGGCGGGCGGCAACGAAAAGACCTAAATCCCCTGTTGCTCCGGTATCGTCGCCGGCGAGCCCGCGGATCGTTGGGATTCCGCGGCGCGCGACTTCAAGCAGGATGTCTTCCACCCGTGCATCGTCGAGCGTTTCGCAGCCGGGGAGCCGGGATAGTACCTTTCTCAGGCCATCGCGGTCCGAAGCCTTCACTCGCGACAAAAGATAATAGCCGTTGGTGTCGCCGGCGCGGTGCGAATAGGAGGGAAGGTCATAGTCCCACAGGTAGGATTGCGGGAGCCAGCCTCCGAGAAAGCAAGCCGGGTCCACCGCAGATGACGAAACGGCTACAAAATCGGTCTTCTTCTCCTCGAGCATGTCGCTAATTGCATGGACGTTTGGTGCGAAGCGAAGCCCTGCGGGCTGCACACTCGTGTTCTCCAAAGCCCCGATGCAAGCGGCAACCTTGTCTGCCAGAGGATCGCCCGAAGTCCCGGCCGGTCGCGCCTGCCGGGATTCGCTTAGGAAATAGCCCGGAAGCTGGCGGCGTACCCGATGGCGAATGAGACCTCCAGCCCCAAGCGCTGACAGCGAAGGCGTCTCCGAAGCCTCAGGTTCCGAGGAATCGAGCTGCGCGATAATGCCCAAGTCAAGGCCAACGCCCGGTGGATGCCCCGAAAACCACCTGACATGGTTCCTGGTGTCCTCAGAGAGATTGGCAATCGTGGCCTCGTCCGGCCTCGCAGCCTCCGTTCTTGTGTCAAATACATCAAGGCGCCGGGGGCCGGATGCGTGCCGCCTGACCGGCTTGCCTCCCTCGGCGTAGCGGGCGCCCGACCACGCCACGAGGCCCTCGTTGCACGAGTCGGTCGCGCCTCCTGCGCTATTAACAACGACGCTTATGATCGGCTTGGCGCAAAGCACATTCGAGACGTCATCGAGCGCGCGTTCCACCTGACTGGCACTAAAGCCCGTGGAGATTCCGCCAACCGAAATACCAAGCGCCGGGCCGAAAGGCGCGGATCGAGAACGCTCTGGCAACGTGCGCAGGCGCGTCCCGTTCCAGAGGACAGACCAGTAGTCGGAGTTGGACTCAACGGCCAGGAATGGGATGTGCTCAATACCTTCGGGGGAGATAATCGGCATCCGAAGGATGTCTGGCACCATGCCGGGGTCGAGTACGCCAGCTGCCGGGCAAGGCCGGCTGCTTGATGCCGACGCATCCAGCACGCCCTGGGCTACAGCGTGCCAAGCCAACCGCAAGGGATGCAGAGGCGAGAGCAGGATCGCGTCAGGCACTCGGGACAAGGAGCGACCGCCCGGCTCCAGAGAAGCTACAGCAACGACGTCGGACCACGTCGCGACCTCTGGGCTCGCCTTCAGCCACGCAGCGTAGGCATCGAGGTACTGCTCAATGAGCCCCGGGAACGACTCGTGGTTGCGTATCCACTCTCCCAGCGGGGCGGCCTCTAAGAGGCCAGATTGATCGCCTGGACCTCGGATCAGCGCGGCGATCGCGCGCCGAGCCCCCACAAAGGCGGCGGGAGGATCAAAGTGGCTCGCCGGCGGGCGTGGATCCTGAAGAAACCGCCCAACAGACAAGATACGCCCGGTCTCTTCGGCCCACTTCGGTTGGACCCACTGTTCGCCATAGTCCTCGGCTAGGACAAGCGGCAGGTAGGATTGCGAGACATCCTCGTCCTGGAGCATCCATGCCTGCAAGCTGCTTGTCCGTGCGCTCCTATTCAGCTGTACAACCGGCTTCGATCCAGTCGGATCGACTTGCCTCCGGTTTAGCTTGATCAGTCGTTCGAACTCGCTCTTGCAACCATCCTCAACTACATCCTCGCATGAAAGGAATACGCGGCACGTCTCCGAAGCAATCTTGCCGTTCGGCAATGCCCGCTCGAACGCTATGTCGAACTGATACGAGCCGTCCGCTTCAACCTCGAGCTGGTGCAAGCCCGGGCGCATCTCTCTGAGCACGAGCTCCTGGGATTCGTCGCCGCCATTACCTTCGCCGCCCGCTGTCCCTGTCGCGCGTCCGCCTGCCGTCGTGCCGGGCGACATAAATATCAGGAGCTCGTATCGGCCGGGGCCTGGAAGCGAGATACTGCTCTCCCAGTTCGCTCCGCGTGTTCGCCTCGCGGGCGCCTTCGGCGCGGTAATTTTCCTCGCAAGGCGGCACGCTACAAAGATGCCCGGAAGCCAAGTTTCCAGCGATATCACCTTTATAGACGCCAGCTTGTGGTTCTCGGCGCTGGCCTTGTACTGGATGGGCGAGCGATGCGGCGGCGGAGATGCGTCTGTGAACTCGGCTCCGCCTTCGACGTCGACAACGCCAGGAAACCCCCCGACATTTTTGCCGGGTGAGCGCCCGAGCGTCACCGCAACGGGTTCCTCGCCCTCGGTTCCCGCTCGGATCGCAAGCTGCACGTCACGCTCGACCAGCAAGGGCACACCCTTCGAGGCGGGCAATAGTGGATTGAGGCACTCCAGCCGTATATCGCCCGTAATCTCTGGCTCGTCGCTCAGCAGTTCCGCCCATAGTTCGGCCGTCAGGCCCATCCACCAAGCAGGTGGATCAATGAGGCCGAGGCCACCATCGGGCGCATAGAATGCTTCTGGCGCTCGCTCTAAAGCGGTTGGGACGTCGCAGGTTGACCGAATGTGTTGGAGGAAGGCTTCAAGCAACAGCTTTTGGTCTGTCGCGGCGGCGTCGAAAGCGTCGGCGAGGCCAGACCTAAACCCGTCCGATAGCGCTGCAGCAACCCCGTCCAGACTCGCGTGCTGCTCACTTGGAGAAAGCTTGTCGCCAGACATTGGCGGCACGCCGCAGGCCAGGCTGATGCCTCGCGCAGCAGCGAGGGAACCGTCACCAACCGCGAAAACGCGTGACAAGAGCCGCCACGCTGCTCGGCGGCTATCCTTGTCCGGGTCGACGTCATCCATGGCTCGCATCGCCCGCTGCACAAGCTCGGCACCACTATCGCGCAGCTCGGCAGAGATTTTGGTGGTCTCAAGCGAGGCTCCTATCGCTTTTTGGACGAATGAGTCGGCCCACCATTCGTCAAATGGCACGTTGGCACCGTTGCATGCGCCCGACACACCAAACTCGTCGGTTGTCGACGACACCGACCGGATCGCGTGTTGCCGCGGTGGGACCAAGGCAAGGTAACTCGAAGCGTTAGGCGAATTCCGCAAGTCCAGCAAATGGGTTTCATCGCATCGGCCGGAAGCGCCGATCGGAGGATTGGTGCCATCTGGCTCGTGCTGGGGGATTTGAAGGAGAATGGGCAGGCCTAGACCTGCGGTTCCCGCCGTAAGCCGCTCGTAAACTTGTCCAAGAATTTCGAGCGGAGGCCCATGGAAGATCAACCGAGACTCACCCCCGGCGGCGGTTTCAGCCACACGCGATAGGATCTCCCCGGCGAGCCAGTCGACAAGCTTGCTCATTGCGCTACACCCGCGCGGCCTTGTCCAGCGGCCGCAAATGGTGGGACTAGGAGCATCCCGCTTTCGGCGTCGGGGCTATCCAGCACCAGACCGAGCATGCGGAGCTGGTGGCCCAGCTCGTTTTGGGCAATGTCGCGATAGTCTACTGCAATCCCGTAGGCCGCCATATGCTGGGCGAGCCGATGTACGGATCGAGGCCCAGCAAGGCCTGCAAGTGAACAATGTACCAAGGCGAGCACGGCCACTGGACCTGGGGCGCACACCCACGGACTCGATTTTGCCGCCCCGCGCTTGCGCAATATATAGCCTTGGTCGTAACCGCGAAGGATCGGGTTTGCGGCCTGTCGCTGGTAGAGGACATGCCGCCCGAACTCCATGAGGTTCGACCCCACGCCCTTGCGACAAAGGAGCGCGCGGGCCTCCCTATCGGCAAGGTCGTCGACGAGGCTCATGACCTCCGTTAATTTCGACCGATGTGCGCCGACGTGGCGGCAAAAGGCGCCGAGGTCAGCGGCAGATGAAAGTGTGCCCGCATACGCTGCTCCGGCCTCTTCGAGAGTCCAGAGCACGGCATTCATTCCGAGGCGTGATCGCAGGTACTTCGACGTGCGGTCCTTGAGCTCCGAAACAGCGCCAGTGCCATAGCTGAGATAATTCAGCACGCGAGGGTAAAACAGCGTGCGGGGGTCATCGGGGACCGTCTGGCCGTCGATTGCAAGCCTTACGCTATCCCACGTCATCTTTTGAACTTCGCAAAGCCACGCCACATGCGCCACCGCGGCGACCCGCACCAGGGCTTCTAGGAGGCTTGTCCACTGCCGGCGCGTCATCGAAGGCTTTGCGGCAACGACTGCGTCCAAGTCTCGAACAAACTGCCGCGCCGGAAACGCGTAGCCTTCGAGTTCATCAGGTGGAAGGCAATGCACGTCGCTCGCGTCGGGTGGTATGCATGCAGGACCCCACGTGATTCCAGTCCAAGCGGACAGCTCGTCTCTCAGGAACCGCGCGAAAACATCGTCATCGTCATGAACCATCAATGCATCAAACAGGCTTGACCAGCGGGCCTCGGCCGCCTCGCCACTGTGGGATCCAAGCCAAATCATCCTACGGACCAGAGCGCCCGCCGGCCATGGATTGCCGGCTAACCGCGCAGACCCCGAGAACGATGCCGTCTCGCCGACTAGAGGCGTCACTTGTACGAAGCGCTTGGTCGACTGATTGGGAAGCTTCGGACTCTCCAGCACATCGTGCAGGAGCGCGTGAAGAGCATCGCCCTCCAGCGATGCGCCGTCGGGCTTGGTCCGCCTGTCACGTCTTGTGCCGATATTGCGATCCAGCTCCCTTCCCTTGAGAGGAACCATTCCCTCGCTCAGTCCAGCAAGGCCGATGGTTCGATAGAGGCCCGCTACAAGGACTTCAGAGTTTGCATATTCCGGCGCCGGGGTTACCGAAAGCGCTGCCGCCTTATACAGCTGGTGGGACTTCGCCCACGGCGACGCCTTAAATTCTGCAAGGCTCATCGGCGCCCCCCAAGGTTCCCTGCCTCGAAACGTCCCCTGTATCGTTCGACCGATACTGCTTCTCCCAGGATGATCGTAGGCCGCTCGCGTACGTCGCGATCCCGGACGATAGATCCCGCCATTCGAGCCCTCGTTGTGTCGAGAAGGGCGAGCACGCTACGGGGAAGCGACGCCGGCGACAGCCCATGTTCAAGATCGCTCACGGCCTTGAACAGGTCGTATGTCAACGCAATTGGCTGCAGCGTTGATCCAACCTCCACGTCTAGGAAGCAGATCGACGGACGCGGGCGTCCCGAGTGAGCCAGGTCGCGAGGGAAGACTCGCCGGCGCGACACGACCAAAGTCGCTCGGCGCCGGGACGGTGGCAATGGCTGGCCGAATGTCGTCGTCAGCGACACATTGAAATTGTGATCTTCGTTGAGAAGGTCCTCTACCTGGTTCGCGATCTCTCGCAAGTCGTGGCCCTGCCCGTCAGCGTCCGCCACCACGCGCTTGAAGGCGTCCAACGTTGCGGCATCTGGCACTGCCGCATTCCTCGCGCCGACGCTGCGGCGCGTCACCCTGCAGGCGAAATCCCTTACTGCGCGCTGGATGCGATTGGCTGCGGCTGGCCGCTTGAGCCGCAGCCGCGGAACAGCGAGAAGTTCATCCAGCCCGGAAAGCCGCTCGAGCAGCATGCGCTCGTTATGAGACAACGCCCGGCAGCCAATCGCATAGTCCAAGCCTTCGCGAACGGACCGGCTGAAACGGGCGTCAAATTCGCCCAGTCGAATTGGCCCCCCCCATACTGCCACTTCGGCATCAGGCGACGACATGGCGGGATCTAATAGTTCGACAAAGGCGTCGAGCGACGCAGCAATCGTCGCCGGGACATAGCCTGCGATCCGTGACTGCAAGAAGTAGTGCAGCCCCATCGCTGTGTTGTCCTCTTGTAACCCGAGGTCCCGAATATCCTGAAGCAAGGAGGACGCGAGGCCGCGTTCCCAGCGATGGAAAAGAGCGTGTTGGTACTGCGCGGAGACGAGCCAAAACAGCGCCGCCGACGTGTCGCGCTTGGGCCTTCCACGCAGTTGGGCCTGCTTGTCTGCTTCTACCAGACCCGCAGCCCATTCACATGGATCGACGGACGCTCCGCGCTGTCCGGTCCCATTACCGGCCAACAGGTAGGAGGTTAGGGAGAAGAGATCCCGGAACGCCCATCGCCTGCTCGTCCCAAGTTCAAACCAGCGTAGCATACGGAGAAAAGACTCCGTTTCCTTTCGCCCGGCCAGCGCCTTTCGGCTGCCGCAGAAAGGACAGGCGCTACCCGCCTGACACGCACCAGCCTCCCGCCACCGCGCCGGATCGAGCGCCCGGCTAAGCACCGCCGCGGCTGGCGCATTATCGTGGTTGTCAGTTGGCTCGATTAAGGACTCGGCGTCCATAGGCCACGCTGCGACCAACGGATACTCATCCAGCGGCCAACACGACGGTGCGTCGGGTGCGAGGCTCACCGCACGCACGATTGCCTCAAGTAAGTCTTGCGATTTGCTGAGCCGATGGTCGATCGAGTGAATTAACGCGTCGTCAAGGACTCCGCGATTCACGCAGCAGATGTATGCCCCTGTCGGCGACTGTAGGGCGCCCTCCAATTCGTCCACGAGTAACATCGCGGGAGAGTGGCTGCCTTGTCCTCCAACTGTTGCGTCTTGGACCACCTCGATACGAAGATCTCGCTTCGGTTGCCCCGTCGCGCCCGCGTCCACGACAACAAGCCGCGGGACAGCCTTGCCCTCGGGCGGATGATAGGATTTTGCTAACTCCTCCACCAGCGCGCCACGGCAATCAAGCGCCTTGTCGAGTTCCTCTATGGTTGCTTCTACAGCCTCGGTTTTTCCGTTGCCCGGCCCGCCGACAAGTAGCACAACCCGCGGCGCATTCTCGTCCGATGTCGCGATGCGTCGCGCCCAATCTCGAAGTCGGCTGAGAAGATTTGTCTCAAAAACAGTTTCGCCGGGGCGGCCGCTGCCAGGGTCGAAGAGGCGTCGCACCCCGCCGCCGCGGTGCCCCGCCCAGTCAAGTAAGCCCGCTGGATAGATCACTCGGCTCTCATTCTCCACAGGCTTATCCAAGTTGATTAGCTACCCTTTCATCGCCGCCCATTCTACGCGGCCAACCTGTCAATTCTTCTCGCCGCAGCCAGATACTTCAGTAGAACTTCTCCCCACATCTCTGCGATCAGTGGTGGAACTGCGTTAGCCACTTGGGTGAATCTCGGCACCTCGCGAGCTCGGCGTTCGCCTCCGGTCGTGTACTTTCCTTGGAACGCAAACCAGTCCGGGAAGGTCTGCAGCCGCGCATTTTCGCGGACCGTCAGCGTCCTGGGCTCCGAATAATGGAGCAGGTCATCCGGCATGCTGGTTATCGTCGGGGCGGCCTTGTCCGGATCCAGTACACGGGTCGCCATCTTCTTTATCCCATAGCGATCCCGCATCTCGCGGTTCAGTTGTACACTGAGCCGACCAGCTGACTTGCAATCCGCGATGATATTTGTAAAGCGCTCGACGATATGAGCGCGATGCTTGGCAAGCCGGGTATCTGGAACAGCACCAGCAAATCCATCCCGCATCAAGCACTGGTAGGCCGTGCGTGGGTGAGCTGTCAGCAACGCTTCGTATCCCTTGGAATCTGGACAAGGGCCCGCGCCTGCGTGCGTGCGCTCCAAGTCGGAAATCGCTTGCTTACAACTCACCCTTGATCGAAGTCCCCGCTCTGCGAGGAAGCGAACCTTTGATGATCGCAGCCGAGCAAACGGGTCATCGCGGCGCGACAGCTTACGCATCTCAGCCTTCAGCATGCCTACGAGGAAGAAGCGAGGCCGCTGCTGGGGCACCCCGTATTCGGAGCACCGAACTGTGTCCTTATAGACATGATAGTGGCGGCCAAGCCGGGCAATCAGTTCTGCCGCGAAGTTCCGAGGCGGCACACGCCCATCATCATCAACAAAGTCATAGGTAATCCCACGCACATTTTCGATCAGCACCATTTTGGGGAGCACGAGATCAACAAACTCCAAATAGCGTTCGACCAGTTCGTTCCGCGGGTCGCCTTGCCGTCGACGGCCTGCACTTGAGAACCCTTGGCAGGGTGGCCCTCCGGCAAGGAGATCGATTTGGCCACGAAGAGCTGAAAGCTTGTCCCCATGTGCCTCCATCAGCGATTCGATAGTCCATGGTTGCTGCTCAAGCCAATTTGGCCAATCGTACCGAAACCGCGCGCCGGGATCGATCAAGTTGGTTTTTAACGTGTCGAATGCAAATGCATCCTTCTCAATCGCAAACATGCCCCGCCACCCGGACCGCAGCAAGCCCAGGCTGAGGCCGCCACAGCCCGCGAAAGCATCGATAAAGACAGGCTGATCACTACTTATATGCACGCTCGTCCCCAGTTTTCTCCCACGCCGGTCCGAGCCGGAAAAGTATCGTCGAAGGCCGATTCACAGCCGAGCGCCCGCGCAGGTGCGCGGGCGCTCGGCGCGCCATTTAATCCTCTGTCCCGCTCCAAGTCCAGAGGCTACCAACCCATTGCTGACAATTTGTAACTGCAGTAAATTCCACGCTAAAGGCCGCTTTCTGCGCTTTATTGAAGTATTTTTCCGGTCGTTTTATGTGACGCTTGCTTTAGTGGCCGACTACTTTCCTCTGACTTGCCCGACCTCTGGCAATGGAACTGCCGAGAATAAGACTCGCCGACATCAGGTCTCCAGATTTTCGGAAATCCGGTGTTTGCGCGCCATTGACGCACGTCGCCGGAGTCCAATCTCATACGGAGGCTCGAATCCGCGTTGACGCCGGAGCCCACGATCGAGAACAAACCATGAATATAATGTTGGACTCGTCACCGGAGGTCAATAGTGAGCTTGCGGCGCGGCTCCCCTTAAAACGGTTGTGTGCCAACTGGGTGCATCGCACCGCGTCGTGGCGACCCTTGGCGACAGCCGCCGTGAGTGCGTCTGGCCCGAACGTCAGGCTCGAGGCGCAGCGCGACTGCCTTTTCGTGCCCCACAAGCCCAGCACTTGAAATCAAGCCGCTCATCGGCCCATTCTCGATGCTGAGATGGCATGCGGTGTCAGGAATTCAGCTATTTCTCTCACGACATCGGCGAGCTCGCGCGGATTGTGCGCAAAGTCCGCAACGAAGGCGCGCCATTGCAGCTGCTTTTGTTCACCTGTTGCGAAGTCCGGCGTCATCTTCGCCGGCGCGACCGAGTTCGGCGCCGCCTGGAACAAGACCGCCCGCGAAACCGGTCGCGAATACCTCTCGGTCAAGCTGGACGATCCGAGCTTCCCGGCCCCGATCTACGCCAGCCTGGTCGAAGCCGAGGACGGCAGCAGCCACAACCTCATCTGGTCCCGTCGCAACGGCGAGTAAGACCGGCCCCTCAAGAAGCCCCGCCGCGGCGGGGCTTCTTCATGCTCATGTCCGCCACCTTCAAGGAACAGGGAATCGGGAGAACGGGACTCCCGATCGGATCTCGTGCCCGGCTTCCGCTCCGTGCTGGCCGGGCGGCTTGCTTGGGGGTCTCCCCCCGGCGCGGCGCAAGGGATCGCTGACTCTCGACCGGGACGGTTCCCCGGCCTTCCTCCACGCCGTTCCTCCGTTCCGTGCAGGCCGGGTGATCCCCCTCCGTCCCGGTGCCCTTGCACCTTGCACCCCCCGGTCTCGCCGACGGGCAGGGTTGCAGCGCAGCGCTGCGCTCCAACCCAAGCCCACAGGAGAAAGAACATGTATCACCAGCTCGCCACCCGGTTCGGCCGCAATGCTCACCAGATCAGCGGACGCGAACCGCTCGACAATGAGGCCCTGTTTCGGCACGTCCCGTCCATCTTCGCCCGCGAGGCGCATGACAGCCGTTCCGAGCGTTACGTCTATGTCCCCACCATCGACATCGTGGAGGGCGTCAAGGCCAGCTTTTCCGATGGCGTGAAAAGCGGCTTCGGCGTCACGGGCGGTTCTTCCACCATGGGGACAGTCGGCGGTTCTTCCGATGCGGCGGCCGACGCCGCTTCCGCCATCCACACCGCCAAGGACCAGCCCGATTGGGCGAAGCGAATGCAGCGCTCGCAGCGCCTCTCGCATGGCGTCCAGACCACAACCCATGCCGTCCGCTCCGGCGACGGCCACGGCTCCGGCTCTTCCGTCAACCTTTCCGAAAGTGACCACTCATGAACCTGTTTCGACGACCCGCCACGCATTACGGCAAAACCCCGCAACCCGAGACCCCATACCAGAAGGCCGCGCAGCTCTGGGACGAGCGCATCGGCTCGGCCCGTGTGCAGGCCAAGAACTGGCGGCTAATGGCCTTCGGCTCGCTGGTTCTCTCTGGTGGCTTCGCCGCCGCACTTGTCTGGCAGTCAGTGCAGGGAACTGTCGTTCCCTGGGTGGTGCAGGTCGACAAGCTCGGCCAGGCCCAGACCGTCGCCCCGGCGACTGCCGACTTCCGCCCGACCGATCCGCAGATCGCGTGGCATCTCGCCCGTTTCATCGAGCAGGTCAGAAGCATCCCCGCCGATCCGATCATTGTGCGCCAGAACTGGCTTCGGGCCTATGAATGGACGACCGATCGTGGGGCGGGCGCCCTCAACGACTATGCCCGCACCAATGACCCCTTCACCAAGGTGGGCAAGCAGCAGATCGCCGTTGAGGTCTCAAGCGTCATTCGCGCCTCGGCCGACAGCTTCCGCGTCGCCTGGACCGAGCGCCGTTACGAGGATGGCAAGCTCGCGACGACGGAGCGGTGGACGGCTATCTTGACCATCGTCCTCCAGTCGCCCCGAGACGCCGAACGCCTGAAAGCCAATCCGCTCGGCATCTATGTCAACGCCATTAACTGGTCTCGGGAGCTGAGCCAATGAGCCCAGTCCTTCGCACCTCCACCATTCCGGCTCTGTTGCTGTCCGCAACCATGCTGGCTGGCTGCGCCACCAACCGTCCGCCAGAAATCAGCTACGACAACAGGGTACCGCCGCTGCCGGCTATTCCCGCCGCCGTGACGGACGAGCGGCTGAGGCCGATCCATGTCCCGCCGGCGTGGACAGTCGCACGCGGCGGCCAGACTGCCAGCACGGCGACCGGCCGCGTTGAGAACGCCAATGCCGCCGCCCGCGTGCAGCCGCGCCGCGAAGGCTATTTCAATGCCATTCAGGTCTATCCGTGGTCGGAAGGCGCGCTCTATCAGGTCTATGCCGCACCAGGCCAGATCACCAATATCGCGCTCGAACCGGGCGAGAGCCTGACCGGCCCTGGACCGATCGCCGCCGGCGACACCGCCCGCTGGATCATCGGCGACACCGAGTCCGGCTCCGGTGTCGCCCGTCGCGTCCACGTGCTGGTGAAGCCGACGCGCGCCGACATCACCACCAATCTGGTTATCACCACCGACCGGCGCACCTACATGGTCGAGCTGCGCTCCGGCGAGAAGCCATATATGCCCGCCGTGGCCTGGTCCTACCCGCAGCCACCAGGTGGCGGGCGTCAAGCCGTTCCGGCTACGCCGGTCATTCCGGCCGTAGCCGCACGCAATTATCGCTATGGCCTGACCGGCTCCAGCAATCCGCCATGGAAGCCCGTTGCTGTCTATGACGACGGCCGCCGTGTCTATGTCGAGTTTCCGCGCGGGATCGTGCAGGGTGAAATGCCGCCGATCTTCGTCATTGGCCCCGAAGGCGAGGCACAGATCGCCAACAGCCGCGTCTACCAACACATCCTGATCGTCGACCGCCTGTTCGGCGCGGCCGAGCTGCGTCTTGGCGGTGGCAAGAGCCAGCAGACCGTCAGGATCGTCCGCACGGATGGGAGGCCGCAGTCATGAGCGATCCCGACAACACCAACACCGCCCCGATGCGCCTGCGTGCCGAAGCGCCCCGAGTCACGCGCCTGTCACGCAAGATGCTCGCCAGCTTCGCGGCCGTCGCCATGGTCGGGATCGGCGGCGCGCTGATCTATGCGCTCCAGACGCGCACGGGCGGCGATGACGGTCAGGAGCTATATTCTACGTCCAACCGCCAGCCCGCCGATGGTCTTGCCGGACTGCCACGCGACTATACAGTTCCCATTCTTGGACCGGCGTTGCCGGGCGATCTGGGCGGCCCCATCCTGTCCGCGCAGAATGCCGGCCAGCCCGTCGTGCCACCTGTCGTTCCGACACCGGGCGTCGACGAGGCCGAGCAACTCCGCCGCGCCGAGGAGGAAGCCGCGCGCCTCAGCACCGTCTTCTTCCAGTCGCGGCAGGGCTCGACGGCCGCCGCGACGCCGGGAGCCACGCCCGGCCTTGCGGGGTTTGACCCCGGCAGCGCCGCCACAGGGCAACCGAGCGCCCAGGACCGGCAGCTTGCTTTCCTCAATGCGGCGGTCGATCGACGCACCGTGACGCCGGATCGCGTCACGCCGCCGGCATCGCCCTTCGTCCTGCAAGCCGGAGCCGTCATCTCAGCCGCGCTCATCACCGGTATCCGTTCGGATCTTCCCGGCCAGATCACCGCGCAGGTGACGGAGAACATCTATGACAGCCCGACGGGCAGCATCCTGCTCGTGCCGCAAGGCACTAGGCTGATCGGTCAGTATGACAACGCGGTGCAGATCGGCCAGCGCCGCGTGCTGCTCGTCTGGAACCGCCTCATCATGCCTAACGGGCGCTCGATGGTTCTTGAGCGCCAGCCAGGCGCCGATACCCAGGGCTATGCCGGCCTGGAGGATGGTGTCGATTATCACTGGTGGGATCTCGCTAAGGCCGCCGCGCTCTCGACCCTGCTCGGCGTCGGCGCGGAACTCGCGACCGACGACAATGACCGGCTGATCCGCGCCATCCGCGACGGCGCGCAGGACACGATCAACCAGGCCGGTCAGCAGATTGTCCAGCGCCAATTGCAGGTCGCGCCGACGCTCACCATCCGGCCGGGCTTTCCGGTCAGGATCATCGTCACCCGCGATCTTGTGTTCGAGCCGGCAGGAGATTGACCATGACCAAGCTGAAACTCGGGCCGCTACCCGACGACAAGCCGGTAAAGGTGACGGTGGAACTGCCTGCACCGCTTCAACGTGATCTGATCGCCTATGCCGAAGTGCTGGCCCGCAAGAGCGGCCAGCCCGCCGCTGATCCCGTCAGGCTCATCGTGCCTATGCTTCAACACTTCATAGCATCGGATCGCGGTTTTGCCAAAGCACGGCGAAATTGATCTTACCTATAAAAACCTTTTATTTCTGCCGTTACTGAGATGTATTTATAGTTAGCTGCTCAGGCGGATCATAAAGGCTGGACCTTTTTATCTCAGATTTATATCCGAGAGATTTTATAGCTTCTATATATGATCTACGGAGATCTTCACTCATTCTTGGATCAAATAGAACTCTATCAATAGTTTTCGATACATCGATCTGGAATTCAAAAATATCTCTCTCACACTCTCCGTCCTTTCCGGAATATATTATTCTGACTTCTCTTTCGTGCGAGAATTCTTTCCGTTTATAAAGAAGAGATTCTGCAATTCCAGAGCCGTCTGTTGAAAATATGTTAATATTCTCAAATTTCTCCCTCATATCTTTTTTGTATATGTATTTAACTCCACCGATGAAGCACTGAACATCGGAAAATTTTCCGCATGACTTTCTTAATGACTCCAGTAATTTTCTCGGCGTCGATTTGACACGGACACCATCTTTGTTTGGAGAATAAATTCTCCACATTGCGTCGGTTTCCCTGTGCCAAGTCCAGCATTGACCATAGACGGAGTCTCTTGCTGAAACTTCAGCCAATTCTCTTCCTATCTTGAATTTTGATGATAATAGTATATTTTCAAAAGGATCGTCCCATTTTTTGGGCTTCACAAGGGTTAGATTCCCTGTCGTCAAAATCTGAATAAATCTTCCCACCGGAAATACTCGGTATATTGGCGTATCTTTTTGTTTTTCGGTTAAGTTAATATAATTCCTGTAAGTCATCGCTCCCCCACCGACTTTCGCACAAACAGAAATCCTAAATTTAACTTGGATGATGATCAAGGGGGTGCCGCCAGCGCATAGGCGCAAACGCGGCACGCTACAGGCCGCCGACCTCGCTGCATGGTTCGCCTAGTTTCGGGAGCCTCCAGTTGCCCGGAATCCCGTTGAACATGGCTACCGAGGTTATGAAGATGAGTGATCCGACATTTGCGCCGGGTAAACGGACGATTCGCAGGCATCAACTTCGAGAACTCGTTCCCCTTGCTGACACTACAATCTACGACATGGAGCAACGGGGTGAATTTCCCCAACGGTTCTATCTGACGGCCCGGTGCGTGGTTTGGGACTTGGCCGAGGTGGAGGCTTGGCTTGAAAAACGTCGCCAAGCCTCCAGAGACAAAGCTATCAAACGTGCTCCGTCTCCTGATGTGAAGCTCAGGAAATTCCGGCCCGTCAAAGGTTAGGCTCCGGGGCTAGGAGGTCCATAGAAGCCGGATAGAGCGTCGGGGTGTACTTCTGTCCACCGACCCATGCGTCAATCAAATTGCCCCACTCCTGCATCATGTGGCGGCGCTGGTGCTCATACTCGGCCTTATTATAGACGCCGCGCGAAGAGCGCCCGTCCTCGTGGGCCAAGCACTTCTCGATCCAGTCGCTATTGAAGCCCAGCTCGTTGAGCAGCGTCGAGCCCGTGCGGCGAAGGTCATGCACGGTGAACGGCTCCAGCGGCAACCCCGCCTTCTTGGCCTGCACGACGACTGCCGAGGTGACGCGGTTGAAGGTCGCGCGCGACATCGGCGCATCCGCGTCGTAGCGCGAGGGCAGCAGGTAGCGCGAATTGCCGGCACAGGTCTTGAGCGTGACGAGGATGTCGAGCGACTGTTCGCACAGATAGACGTTGTGCGGCTTGGAACGCTTCATCCGCTCCTTCGGGATCGACCACACCGCATTCTCGAAGTCGACCTCATCCCACACCGCATCCTGCAGCTCACTCTTGCGGACCATCGTCAGCAGGATCAGCTTCAGGCCGAGCCGGATGGTAGGCAACGTCGCCACATGCTCAAGCTGGCCGAGCATGACCCGGATTTCGGCGGGCGAGAGCGAGCGGTCCTTGGGAACGAACGTCGCGATCGACGCCGGCCCGACCTCTTCGGCGGGGTTCGACACCTTCTCCCCGTGCAGCTTCGCGAAGGCGAAGACGAGCTTCACGATGTCACGAACATGGATCGCCGTGGCCGGCGCTCCCCGCTTCTTCACCTTGTCGCAAATCGCCCGAAGATCCTCGGGCGTGATCTCCGTCAGCAGCCGATTGCGGAACGTCGGCAGAATGTCCCGCTCGTAGATCGAGCGGCGCATCGCGCGGGTGCTTTCGGCCATCCGGTGCTCTTGCAGCCAGCGTTCGCCAAACTCGCCGAAGCTCTTTGCTTCCTTGATGCGGCGCTTCTCGCGCTGCTTCTCCTGGGCAGGCGACCGCCCTTCCTGAATCGAACGCTGCGCGTCGATCAGCTTTTCCCGCGCACGGGCCAGAGAGAGGCCCGCCGGCCCGTATCGGCCGAGGGTCAAGGTCTCCCGTCGACCGTGCATACGATAGTCATAGCGGAATACGACGGCGCCCGACGGGTTCACGACGACATACATACCGTCACGGTCAGTGACCTTGTATAATTTGTCCCTTGGTTTCAGTGCTTTGATTGCCGCATCGGTGAGCATCTGACCCTCCTAGATCGTTAAAAAAACGCCAGAGAGCCCCTAAAAATACCGTCAGGCCAAAATCGACCAATCCTGACGGCGAATTTTCCTTTATCCTCAATGGAATAAGATCAAAAAAATACCGTCACAAGCTCTCTAGCCATGACGGTATATGCAATTCCGCGATGTCACAAGACGCCCCATACCGTCAGCTCCGCCGTCGATCGCGAGGCTTTCCCAGCAATTGACGGCGAAAGACGCCGGAAAGAAAATTCTTTATTTTCAGCGCTTTATGGAGGGTAATCGGCGGTTATCGGCGGCGTTTGGGTAGGCGCGAATTATTCCCACTCGATGGTGCCCGGGGGCTTCGAAGTCACGTCATAGACGACGCGGTTGATGCCGCGGACCTCGTTGATGATGCGGGTGGCCGCATTGCCGAGGAATTCCATGTCGTAGGGATAGAAATCCGCCGTCATGCCGTCCACCGACGTCACTGCCCGCAAGGCGCAGACAAATTCATACGTCCGCCCGTCACCCATCACGCCGACCGTCTGCACCGGCAGCAGCACCGCGAAGGCCTGCCAGATCGCATCGTACAGCCCGGCCTTGCGGATCTCGTCCAGATAGATCGCGTCGGCCTGCCGCAGGATGTCCAGCTTCTCCCGCGTGACGCCTCCCGGACAGCGGATCGCAAGGCCCGGCCCGGGGAAGGGGTGCCGCCCGACGAACTGCTCCGGTAGGCCCAGCTCCCGCCCAAGGGCCCGGACCTCGTCCTTGAACAGCTCACGCAGCGGCTCCACCAGCTTCATGTTCATGCGCTCGGGAAGCCCGCCCACATTGTGGTGCGACTTGATCGTCACCGATGGGCCACCGGTGAAGGACACGCTTTCGATGACGTCCGGGTAGAGCGTCCCCTGCGCCAGGAAGTCGGCGCCGCCGATCTTGGCGGCTTCCGCCTCGAATGTCTCGATGAAGAGCCGGCCGATCGTCTTGCGCTTGACCTCCGGGTCGAGTTCGCCCTCCAGCGCGTCGAGGAAGAGATCCTGCGCTTCGACGTGCACGAGCGGAATGTTGTAATGGTCGCGGAACATCGTGACCACTTCCTGCGCCTCGTTCAGGCGCATCAGTCCATGATCGACGAAGATGCAGGTCAGCTGGTCGCCGATCGCTTCATGGATCAGGATCGCGGCAACAGAGGAGTCGACGCCGCCGGACAACCCGCAGATTACCCGCCCGTCGCCGACCTTCGCGCGGATCTCCGCAACCGCCTGCTCGCGGAAGGCGGCCATGGTCCAGTCGCCCTTCAGGCCGACGATCCGATGCACGAAATTGGAGATCAGCCGTGCGCCATCCGGCGTGTGCACCACCTCCGGGTGAAATTGCACGCCGTAGAAACGCCGCCCCTCATCGGCGATCGCCGCGAAGGGCGCCCCGGGCGAAACCCCGACGATCTCGAAGCCCTCGGGCAGCGCCGTGACCCTGTCGCCATGACTCATCCAGACCTGATGCCGCGTGCCTTCGGCCCACACGCCCTCGAACAGCGGCGAATTCTTCTGCACTTCGACGAAGGCGCGCCCGAATTCGCGGTGCAGGCCGCCCTCGATCCGTCCGCCGAGCTGGGCGCACATGGTCTGCTGGCCATAGCAGATACCGAGAACCGGCAGGCCCGCATCGAAGATTTCCTGCGGGGCGCGCGGAGAGTCCTGCTCGGTCGTCGAAGCCGGCGAGCCGGACAGGATCACGCCCTTCGGCTTCAACCGCGCGAAGCCTTCCGCCGCGGACTGGAAGGGGACGATCTCGGAGTAGACGCCCGCCTCGCGGACGCGCCGCGCGATGAGCTGCGTCACCTGCGAGCCGAAGTCGATGATGAGGATAGTGTCGGGGTGCTGGGTCATGGCGAACTTCTAGATAAAGCCGCCCAAAAGGCAAGGGGCTTTTTCTGCGACGAGGATGGGTCAGACGCCGCCCGCATCGGCGGCGATCGGCGCCGGGCGCCATCCCCCGGCAAGCACGACCGCCAGCGTATCCACGGCGATCGCCAGGCGTTCGTCCAGCGCGTCCAGAAGATGCGTCCAGTCCTCGTAGCGCCGAAGGTCAGCGGCGCCGTCCGATATCCCCCGCAGCGCCACCATCGGCACGCCGAAGCGCTGGCAGGCGCGCATGACGGCAAAGCTTTCCATGTCGACCATGTCGGCGTCGATGGCCAGATAACGCGATCCCGTCACCACGTCGGAGCCGGTCGACAGACGAGCGGAGGGAACCCCGGGCAAGGGCGTCTCCAGCGGTGTTTCGACGAGATGATCGGTGAACGGTGTCTGCCCCTTGTCGAAGCCGAGCGGCGAGGCATCCATGTCGCGCCACGAAACGCTCGAAGCCTGGTAGATTTCTCCCTGCGGCAGGATGCGCGAGCCGGCCGAGCCGAGGCACACCACGAGGCCCGGCATGGTGCCGGCCTCCTGCGCCAGCCGGAGGGCCAGACCGGTCTCGAGCGCCGCCTCCACCGGCCCGACGCCGACGATGGCCGGCTGGATGCGCTTGCGCAGTTGCGGCCCGTATTCCGGCATCGCCGCCATGACGAACAGGGTCGGCATTCCGGCCAGCAATGAGATCCGCGCCTCGCTCATCATGCGTCTCCAATGCGGGCCAGCCGGGCAAAGAAGAACCCGTCCGTGCCGGTGCGATGCGGCGTCATCGTCATTGCGCGGCCGCCTGCGACGTCGGTGGGAATGTACGGGGAGTCCGCATCGGGCAGCGCCTGTTGCCAGAGGATGGACGCATCCTCGACGCGAAAGTCCGGGTGCATTTCCACGAAGCGGCTGACGCGCGCGCCGTTCTCCTCTTCCAGGACGGAGCACGTCACGTAGGCGAGGTGCCCGCCGGGCCTGACATACTGCGCGGCCGCCGACAGGACCTTCTCCTGCTCGGCCATGCGGCGGTGAAGCTGCTGCTCCGTCAGCCGCCAGCGCGCATCCGGCCGGCGCCGCCAGGTGCCCGACCCGGTACACGGCGCATCCACCAGTACCAGGTCCATCGTCCCAGCAAGGGGCGAAAGATCGTCGCGCGGCGCGTGAACGGCGATCGCCTCGGCACCGGCCCGGCGAAGCCGATCCCAGATGGGGGCCAGCCGCTGCCGATCCGCGTCGTAGGCGTGGATGCTGCCCTGCCCGGCCATGTCCGCCGCCAAAGCCAGCGTCTTGCCGCCGGCGCCGGCGCAGTAATCGAGAACCGACATACCCGGCCGCGCCCCGGCCAGCAGCGCCGCGATCTGCGACCCTTCGTCCTGGATCTCGAACTGGCCGGTCTGGAAGGATTCCTCCACCTGCACATTGGGATGGCGTCCATCCCCCTTTATCGGCGGTATCCTGAGCCCCTGGGGCGCGTGCGGCGTCGGTACGGCGCCGAACGGGGCCAGCTTCGCCAGCACGTCGTCGCGGGTGGCGCGCAGCGTGTTGACGCGCATGTCCAGCGGCGGGCGATCGCCCATGGCGCGCGCCTCGCTCACCCAGTCATCGCCGAGCGAGCGTGCCAGCGCGACGGCCAGCCAATCCGGCACGTCGGCCGCAATTGCGTCCGGCGCATCGTCCAGCCGCACCTGCGCCAGGCGCACGAACCCATCCGGATGCGGCATCTGCGGCGCGAACCTGTCGCCCGCGAGCGCCGACGCAAGATCGTCCACCGGCAGGCCGGCATCCACGACCGCCGCGAAAGCCAGCGCGCGGGGGGTATCGTCGCCCATGCGCCAGCCCAGCGAACGGCGCCGACGCAGCACGTCGTAGACGATATTGCCGATGGCCGCCCTGTCGCCGGAGCCGGCGAAGCGATGCGACAGGCCCCAATCCTTCAGCGCATCGGCCACGGGGCGGCGCCGGCTATCCATGTCTTCGATGATTTCGATCGCAGCCGCGATTCTTCCGCCAAGGCGCATGGACAAGATCCTGAGGTCGTTGCTGCCGCTTGGTATCGAAGGGACCCGGCATCGGCAAGCCCATAGAAAAAGGGGCCGCCCGTCGCCGGGCAGCCCCCTCGATGCGCAGGCCTGCGCCCGGTTACTCTGCGGCCTGCTGCGGTGTGGCCGGCGTTACCGAAATGGCAGGCTCGCGGCCGGCGAATTCGGCGCGCGCCTTGCGAACCCCGGCCCCGTAATCCGGGTGGACCTTGTCGAACAAGGCGATCTGCCGCTCGGCGATCTCTTCCGGAATGCCGCCCATCGCCGCCGCGATATTGGCGAAGAGCCGCGCCTTCTGCCCCTCGTCGAACAGGTTGAACAGGGCGCGCGGCTGGCCGAAATCGTCATTGCCCGCGCGGTGGTCGTAACGGGCGGCGTCGCCCGAAATACGCAGAGGCGGCTCCTGCGCCGACTTGTCCTCGAACGGACCGTTGACCGAGTTCGGCTCGTAATAGGCGTCGGGATTGCCGGTCTTGATGCCGCCATAGACGTTCATCTGGCCATCGCGATGGTAGTGATGCACCGGGCAACGCGGCTGGTTGACCGGGATGGTCTCATAATGCGTGCCAAGGCGGTGGCGATGCGCGTCGGCATAGGAGAAGACGCGTGCCTGCAACATCTTGTCGGGCGAGAAGCCGATGCCCGGCACGATGTTCGACGGCGAGAAGGCCGCGTTCTCGATCTCGGCGAAGTAGTTTTCCGCGTTGCGGTTCAACTCCATGACGCCGACATCGATGGGGGGATAATCCGCATGCGGCCAGACCTTCGTCAGGTCGAACGGGTTGTAGGGGGTGTTCTCGGCATCCGCCTCAGGCATGATCTGCACCTGCAGCGTCCAGCGCGGGAACTCGCCCTTCTCGATGCCGCCGAACAGGGCTTCCTGATAGCTCTCGCGCGTGCGCCCGATGACCTGGTCCGCCTCTTCGTTGGTGAAGTGCTTGTGGCCCTGCTGGGTCTTGAAGTGGAACTTCACCCAGTAGCGCTCGCCTGCGTCGTTCCACAGCGAGAAGGTATGCGAGCCGTAGCCGTTCATGAATTGCGGCGCGACGGGCAGCCCGCGATCCGACATCAGGATCGTCACCTGATGCAGGCTCTCGGGCGACAGCGACCAGAAGTCCCACATGGCGGTCGGCGAACGCATGTTGGTCTTGGGGTGGCGCTTCTGCGTGTGGATGAAGTCCGGAAACTTGTACGCGTCACGCACGAAGAAGACGGGCGTGTTGTTGCCCACGAGGTCCCAGTTGCCGTCCTCGGTGTAGAACTTCAAGGCGAAGCCGCGCACGTCGCGCTCGGCGTCTGCCGCACCCATTTCGCCGGCAACGGTGGAGAAGCGCGCCAGCATCGGCGTCTGGGCACCCGGCTGCAACGCCTTGGCCTTGGTGTAGCGCGAGATGTCGCCGGTGATCGTCAGCGTTCCGAAGGCGCCCCAGCCCTTGGCGTGCACGACGCGCTCGGGGATGCGCTCGCGGTTCTGATGCGCCAGCTTTTCGATAAGCTGGTAGTCCTGCAGAAGCGCCGGGCCCCGCGGACCGGCCGTCCATGTGTCCTGGTTGTTGGGCACCGGCGAGCCGGCAGTCGTCGTCAGGGTCTTTCGGTCGGTCATGATCAGTCTCCGTTCTGCCGCCCAACAGGCGAAAGCTGGAGCCGTTCCAACATCCTTTCTCGATTAATTCCAATCGTATTTACATTGCATCGCGATCAGTTTATCTGATGACGATGCTCACCGTACGCCAGATGCGCTATTTCGAAGCGCTTGCCGACGCGCTGCACTTCGGACGCGCGGCGCATCGCCTCAACATCACGCAGCCGGCCCTTTCCGGCCAGATCGCGCAGATGGAAGCGGATTTTGCGGTCAGGCTCTTCGAGCGCCGCCCATCGGGCGTGGTCCTGACGCCGGAAGGTGACGCGATCCGCCAGCGCATCCGGCGGATCATGGGCGAAATCCGGGACCTCGAGGCCATGGCAGGGCGGCGCGAGGGCCTGACCGGGCAATTGCGGCTGGGCGTCATCGCATCAGTCGCACCGTATCTCCTGCCCGAACTCCTGCCGCGGGCCTCGACACGCTTTCCGGGCCTCGACCTCGGCCTCAAGGAAAATGTCACCGAGCGCCTTCTGGCGGATCTGTCGGCCGGCGGCCTGGACTGCGCCCTCGTCGCGCTTCCGGTCACGGACCCCTCCTTCCGCATCGTCGAACTCGTCGACGACCCGTTCTACCTGGCGGTGCCGAGCGCCGATGCGGCGCGCATCGCGTCGCCGGTGCGGCCGCAGGCGCTGGTCAACGAACGGCTGATCCTCCTCGAAGAAGGCCACTGCATGCGCGACCAGGCGCTGGCCGTGTGCAAGATCGTGGAAACCCGCGACCTGGCATCGTTGGGCGCCACCTCCCTTGCGACGCTGCTGCGCATGGTGGCCGGCGGGCTCGGCGTGACGCTGGCGCCGCTGCTTGCACTGGCCGCGGAAGGTCGCAATGGCGGTATCGACTTCCTGCCGTTCCATGCACCGCAGCCGATGCGCCGGCTGGCGCTGGCATACCGCGCGTCGTCCGGCCGTGAGCCGGGTTTCACCGCCTTGGGCGCGTGCATCGCAGGCGTCCTTGCGGACGAGCAGGCCAGGAGCCTGCATTATGTCGACTCTGGCGAGCGCCTATAACTTTTGATTGAGCATATTCCCTTCGAGATCAGTCGAACGCAGGAGAACCACGAGTAGTGATTGCGGAATCGACCGATACACGTTTAGCTGACGATCATTGCGATTAGCCGATTGCGCTCCGATGCCTGCTCCGTGCGCCCGTTCCGATGCCCGAGCCTGACGCCCTCGATGCGGCGCAAGCACGCATTGCCGCGCTCGAGGCGGAGCTGGCCCTGGCGCGCAAGGCCCTGAACGAAAGCCGCTCGCGCTACCGCCTGATCGTCAACAGCATCGTCGACTATGCCATCATCGCGACCGATCTGGACGGCCGGATCACGCTGTGGACGGAATCGGCGTCCATGCTGTTCGGATGGTCCGAACAGGCGATGGTCGGTCGCTCGATCGAGGACATCTTCACCGAGGCCGATATCCTTGCCAAGGTACCGGCGGCAGCGATGCGGGCGGCCCTCGCCTCCAGCTCGACCCGGCAGGAGCGCTGGCATCGCCGCGCCGATGGCATGCACTTCTTCGCGTCGGGGGAAGTCATGGTCCTGCGGGACGACAGCGATGCCCTGGCGGGCTTCCTGCACATCCTCCGCGACCGGACGGAAGAGCGGCGTATCCAGCATGAGCTGGAGGCAAGCCGCGAGCGGCTGGACTATGCCCTCAATTCGTCGTCCCTCGTCGGCACCTGGGACTGGGACGTCGTCAACGACCTCGTCTACGCCGACGACAAGTTCCGCGAGTTCTTCGGACTGCCGACATCCGCGGCGACGGGCCCCCGTCGAGCGTTTCCTGGCGGGCGTCCACCCCGACGACCGGGAGACGACCCGAAGCCGGATCATGGGCGCAAAGGTATCGGGCCAGCCCTTCGCCCTGGAATACCGCACCATCGACCGTTCGGGCGACGTCCACTGGGTATCGGCGCAGGGGCGCTGCTTCCACGATGCCCTCGGCAATCCGATCCGGTTTCCCGGGGCCATCATCGACATCACTCAGGAAAAGCGCCGGCGCAACATGCAGGCCGCGTTGCTGCGCCTGGGCGACGAAGGCGTCGAGCAGCTGGGCGATGCCGTCGACTATTCCGCGCGCTCGCTGGCCATCATAGGCGAGACGCTGGAGCTCGGCCAGGCGGGATACGCCGCCATTACGGATGACGACCGGTACTTCGCGGTCACCGCGCAATGGACCGACGGCAATTCGCCCCCCATCCCGTCCTCCGGGAAGATCGGCCGGATCGAGCGGCGGCTGGTGGACAGACTCACCCAGGACGGCACGCTGGTTGTGGAAGATGTGCACCTGCACCCGGCGACCCGCGACAACATTGAAGTCTGGCAGGGGTTGAACGTCGCGGCCATGATCGACATGGCGGTGGTGGAAGACGGTCGCGTGCGGATCATCCTGTTTCTGTTCAGCTCCCGCCCCCGCAACTGGGACGCGGAGCAGCTCGCCTTCGTCCGCGATATCCTCAACCGCGCCTGGACCTACAGCCGCCGCCGGCTTGCCGAACGGCAGCTGATCGAAACGGAAACGCGGCTTCGACTGGCCCAGGAGGCGGCCGAGATCGGCACGCTCGACTACCGCCCCCTGTCCGGCGCGTTCGACATGGACGAAAGATGCAGGGCCATCTTCGGCATTGCCGAGACGGCCGAGCCGACCTTTCCGGACGATCTCCTGGGGTCGATCACCCCGGAAGACTGTCCGGCGGTAAAGGCCCAGGTCGAGAAGGCGCTCGCCTCGGCTGCGGAAAGCCTTCTGGACCTGCAGTTCCGCAGCTTCAACCGTGTCGACGGCGGCATCCGGCACGTCCGCCTCGAAGCGCAGACCGTTGCCGAAGAAGGACGCGTCGTCCGCTTCGTGGGGGCGGTGCATGATGTCACGGAAGAAAGGACGGGGCAGGAGAAGCAGGCCCTGATGACGCGGGAACTGCGGCACCGGGTCAACAACACGCTTGCCATGGTGGAGGGGCTGGCGGGGCTGACGATGCGCCGGGCGGCGACCCCGCAAGAGGGCCTCGAGGCCTTCGTGGCCCGGCTGGCGGCCCTGCGCGAGGCGCACGAGATCCTGACGACGACCAGTTGGACCAGCGCCCCGCTGCGCGCCGTCGTCGACCGGATCATGGCCGACCGCGACGTGACGAAGCGTATCCACTACGGCGGGCCCGACGTGCCGTTGTCCGCCCGGCAGAGCCTTGCCCTGTCGCTGACCCTGTTCGAAATGCTGTCGAATGCGATCCGCCACGGATCCCTCAGCGGCGACACCGGCACTGTCGATCTGAACTGGTCGGTTTCGATGACGCCGTCCGGCCCACACCTCCGGATGAGCTGGAAGGAGCATGGCGGCCCGGCGGTGCAGCCGCCGCGCCGCTTCGGGCTGGGCCTGAAGCTGATCCGGCAGTCCCTGCCGGTCGAGATCGGGGGAACGGTCGAGCTGACCTTTCCCCCGGATGGAGCCAGCCTCGTCATCGAGGCGCCGGTGCACCTTGGCCAGGACGAGGCGGAAGACCGGTAAGCCGGGCGCCTTGCGATGAGCCGTGCGGACGCTTCTCAGGCGGCGATGTCGATGAGGCCGGCCTCGCCGGACTCCGTTCCGAAAGCCAGGAGACGACCCTCGCGGTGCCAGGTCATGCTGTTCACTGCGCCGGTGCCGCCGCGACGCAGCAGCGCCTCCTTCTGGTCGGCGAAGCGAACCGCAAGCACCATCCCGTCCGCATAGCCGATCGCCAGGATGTCGTCGCCCGGGTGGCACGCAACGCTTGTCACCATCGTGTCGCCGCGTGTACCCAGCTCCAGCGGCACCTTGCCCATCGGGCCCTCCTTGCCGGAGAATGGCCAGAGGATGGCCGCCGGAGCGCCGGTCGTGGCAAGATACTTGCCCTTGGCCGACCAGGACCAGCCCTTCACCTTGGACGGATAACCCGTCATCCGCATGTGCTTTCCGTCTTCCAGGCGCCAGCCGTGAAGCGCGTTCTCCTGCATTGCCGTCACCAGGAATCGTCCGTCGGGAGAAAAGCACACGGACATGTGCGCGCCCTTCCACTCGAGCCCGGTCGGCGGAGCCTGCATGGCCGGAAACCAGAGGCTCGCGCCGTCGTAGCGGGCGAAGGCGACGCGCATGCCCTTGGGAGCAAACGCCACGTCCTCGGCCGAGCGGTCATGCGTGTGGGTCTTCACGGTGCCGTCGGGCAGGCGGACATGGACCGTGCGCCCGGAGGTGAAGGCGACCGCGCCGGACGGACCGCCGGCGACCGAGGAAATCCATTTGCGGCCGATCGACGCCAGCTCCACGGCCTGGCCGTCGGCGGCAAGCGCGACGACGCGCCCGTCCTCGCCGCCGCAGAGGATGCGGTTCGACGTTTCGTCGCGCCTTGCCACCACCAGGCCGGCCGGGTTGGTTTCGATGACGGTTTCCCCGCCCTGCATCCGCCGGACCGTACCGTCGGCGAGCGCGAAGAAGGGGTCGTCGCCCAGGAAGGTCGCGCAGGCGACGAAAGTGTCGAACTCGTACGGAGCGATCTGTGGCATCAGGCGGGCGTCTTCGCTTTCGCCAGGCAGGCCGTGAAGCCGGCTTCCAGCCGCGCACGATCCAGTTCGCGGCCGATGAAGACCAGGCGGCTTTCACGCGGCTCGCCGTCGCGCCATGCGCGCTGGTGATCGCCCTCGATGATCATGTGCACGCCCTGCACCACGTAGCGGTCCGAATCCCCGGCAAAGGCGATGATGCCCTTCAGCCGCAGGATGTTGGGGCCCTCGGTCTGGGTCAGCGCCTGTATCCACGGAAAGAAGGCCTTCTCGTCCATCTCGCCGCCCTTGAGCGAGATCGACGTTACCGTCACGTCGTGGATGGCCGCGACCTCGCCATGGTGATGGTGACCGTCGTGATGCTCATGGTCGTGATGATGATGATCGTGATCGCCATGATGATGATGGTGGTGGTGATGGTGGCCGTGATCGCAGTCCGGCCCGCAGACGTGATCGTCATGGGCATGGGCCGCTTCTTCAAGGAAGGCAGGGTCCTCATCCAGCACCCGCGAAAGGTCGAATGCGCGCTGGTCCAGCACCCGGGCAAGGTTCACTTCGGCGCGGGCGGCACGATGGATGCGCGCGTGCGGGTTGATGGCACGCACCGTAGCCTCGACGGCGGCAAGCTCTTCGGCCGTCACGAGATCGGTCTTGTTGACGATGACGACGTCGGCGAAGGCGATCTGGTCTTCGGCCTCGCGCGAGTCCTTGACGCGCAGCGGAAGATGCTTGGCATCGACAAGGGCCACCACGGCATCGAGGCGCGTGCGCGCGCGCACGTCGTCGTCCATGAAGAAGGTCTGCGCCACGGGAACCGGGTCCGCCAGACCGGTGGTCTCTACTATGATCGCGTCGAACCGGCCCTTGCGGCGCACCAGCCCTTCCACCACCCGCACGAGATCGCCCCGCACGGTGCAGCAGATGCAGCCGTTGTTCATCTCGTAGATTTCCTCGTCGGTCTCCACGATCAGGTCGTTGTCAATGCCGATCTCACCGAACTCGTTGACGATGACGGCATAGCGCTTGCCGTGATCGCCGGTGAGAATCCGGTTCAAGAGTGTCGTTTTTCCGGAGCCGAGATAGCCGGTCAACACGGTTACGGGAACCTGTTCGGCGGCGGCGTTGTCTGTGCGCGACATGGGCTTGCCTGTCTCCTGCGGATAGGTTGGACACCGATATAAGGAGCCGGCGCCACGATTGCACGGATGATTTTGGCAAGGATGCAGGTTCTGGCCGCCCCTGCTATGGACGGGCCGGCGACGCCCCTGCAAAAGTGGCTTCGCAACGAAGGCTTCTGCGGAAAGGCGCGCCATGAAGAAGGGCAAGACATCCATCCTGCGCCAGCTGACCGTGACCGCGCGGGCGGAGCGCCAGTTGCTGGCGCGGCACCTGGCCGGCCTTGGCCTGCATCCTGGCCAGGACGCGCTGCTTCTCGCGCTTGCCGAGCGTGACGGTCAATCCCTGGCGGAGCTGGCCTCGAAGCTTGGCGTCTCGGCGCCCACCATCACCAAGACCGTGGGGCGCATGTCCGCCGAAGGCTTCCTGGAAAAGCGGGCGTCGACCGAAGACCGCCGTCAGAACTTCGCCTTCCTGACCGACAGCGGCCGTCTGGCGGCAGGCGCCGCACGGCGCGCGCAGCGCGACATGGAGGAGGCCGCGCTTGCCGGATTCAGCCAGAAGCAGCGCCGGCGGCTGCGCAAGCTGCTCGCCAAGATGGCCCGCAACCTTGCGCCGCCCGAAAAGGAAAGCGATGAAGTCGAGGCGGCTTCGCACTCCTCTGTTGCATGAAAAGCGGTCCATCGCTTAAGGATCGTTCAGGCAGATTCACTGCCGGATCGAATGTCTCGGGAGATCGGTGGCTCAAAAGGTCAAATTGTCGACGATTGCGGAGGCGCTCGGCCTGTCCACCGCAACCGTGTCCCTGGCGTTGCGTGACAGCCCGCTGGTGGCCGAGTCGACCCGTGAGCGCATCAAGGAAGAGGCGCGCGCCTCCGGCTACATCTACAACCGGCGCGCCGCGAGCCTGCGTACGTCGAAATCGGGAATCATCGGCGTCTGCGTCAGCGACATCATGAACCCGTTCTTCGGCGAGATCCTGAAAGCCATCGAAAACGAACTCGACCGGCATCGCCAGACCTTCGTATTGTGCAATCACTACGACCAACTCTCCAAGCAGCGCGCCTTCGTGGATACGATGCTGCAGCTCGGCGCGGACGGCCTCATCATGTCCCCCGCCATCGGGACGCCCGCCCCCGACATCCATCTTGCCGAGCAGAACGACCTGCCGGTCACCCTGATCGCCCGGACGGTCGAAGGCTGCGGCGTCACCTCTTTCAGCGGCGACGACAGCTATGGCATGCGCCTGGCGGTCAATCATCTCATCGGCAAGGGCTATCGCCGTATCGCCATGGTGGGCGGCACGGACCTCACTTCCACCGGCCGCGAACGCGAGCGCGGCTACCGCGAGGCGCTGGCGGAGGCCGGCATCGCCTATCGGCCGGAATGGCGCATCCCCGGACCGCGCAGCCGCCACTCGGGCTTCGACGCCGTCGCCGGCTTCCTGCGCCTGCCCGAGCGGCCCGATGCCGTCGCCTGTTTCTCCGATCTCGTCGCGCTCGGCTTCATGTACGGGCTGGCCCGCGAAGGCCTTCGACCCGGCGTCGACATTGCCGTCACGGGCTATGACGATATCGACGAGGCGGCCATCGCCATGCCGTCGCTGACCACCGTCGCCAATGGCCAGAGCGAAGTGGGCCGCCGCGCGGCAGCCGCGCTGCTGGCCCGGCTCAACGGTGCCCCGGCCGTCGAATCGGTCGAGTTGATCACACCGCAGATCAAGGTCAGGCAATCCACCGAGGGGCTTTGACGAAAAGCCCGCCCCCACACGAAGGAAACGACTGAAAATGACAGACCTCAAGACAGTGCCCGTGCTCGTCCCGATCGGCTTCCACGCCGAATCCCGCAAAGCCCTGGAGGCGCTGTTCGCGGTCCGCGAATTTCAGAAACGCGATCTTTCCGAACTGTCGGACGAGGAGAAGGCCCAAATTCGCGGCATCGCGTCCTTCGGCAACGTGTCCGCCGCGATGATGGATGCGCTGCCGGCGCTTGAGATCGTCGCCAGTTTCGGCGTCGGCTATGACAGCGTCGATGCGGCCCACGCCGCCGCCCACGGCATCATGGTCACCAATACGCCCGACGTCCTGACCGAGGAAGTCGCCGACACCGCACTCGGCCTGTTGCTGATGACGGTGCGCGAATTGCCGCAGGCCGAGCGCCACTTACGCGCCGGAAAATGGCAGGCCGAGGGGCCGTACCCCCTCACCCACGGTACGCTGCGCGGCCGCACCGTGGGCATCATGGGGCTGGGACGCATCGGCATCGCCATCGCCAGGCGCCTCGAGAGCTTCGGTGTCGAGATCGCCTATTACAACCGCAGCAAGCGGGACGACGTGCCCTACGCCTATCATGGGTCGCTGGAAGAGCTGGCCGCCGCAGTCGACACCCTGATCGTCGCGGCGCCGGGTGGCGCGTCCACGGACAAGGCCATCGATGCGGCGGTGCTGAAGGCGCTCGGGCCGAAGGGCATTCTCATCAATATCGGCCGCGGAACGACCGTGGACGAAGAAGCCCTGATCGCCGCGCTGAAGGACGGTACCATCATGGCGGCCGGCCTCGACGTCTTCGAAAAGGAGCCGAAGGTTCCACAGGCGCTGATCGACCTGCCGAATGCCGTGCTTCTGCCGCATGTCGGGTCGGCCTCGCACCACACGCGCAACGAGATGGGCAGCCTCGTCGTCCAGAACCTGAAGGCATGGTTTTCCGGAAAGGACGTCCTGACCCCCGTTTCCGAATGCGTTTCGGCCGGTGTTCGTCGCCACGGTTAACTCTTGGGTAAGCTTAAGAAAGCTATACTTCCGACCTTCTGATCGAGAAGGAGGGATCGCCATGAATTACGCCGTGATGGTTCTTTCGATCGGCCTGGCCGGTGTGATCGCGGTGTCGAATATGCAGGGCGCCACGGTGGCCGCACACGAGTCGCTGCTGTCGTCCCTGTCGCCATCACCGGAGATCACCAATTCGGTGCACCGGGTCGACGGCGCGGAGCGCAAGGCGCTCCGCTTCATCGATCTGCGGGACGGCGCAAGCTGCAAGGTTCCGGAACCGACGGGTGTCGACGGCTCCTGGCAGCGCATCGCCATGGGGCCGGAATGCGCATCCTCGAGCGACCTGTCCAAGGCCGCTTACTGGCGCGTCGGCGCGGATGGGACCCTGCTGATGGCCGACGACACGGGCCGTACGGTGCTCGAGTTCTTGCCGGGCGATGGCGTCCTTTACGAAAGCGTCTATCCCGACACCGCGCTGATTACCGTCGTGCCCGCAAAGGGCTAGAGCGTTTCCCGCTCATATGGAACCACTCTGTTTCTCCGAGGCCGGATGGCCCGCCAGGAAGGCGACGCAGGCCGTACCGGCGGTACGGGCAAGTCCGGCTGACGCCGCGGACGTCCGCCCCCGGGAAGCCCGAAGGGCCGGGGCATTCGAGCCGCCGTCTTCGGCGTGCATCCTGGTCATACACCAGTATGGCCTTCGACACCCACCTCGATTGTGGCCCGAAGCGCCTCCGGCAGAGTGATCCCATATGAACGGGAAACGCTCTAACGGGTCGCCCCGGCTATGAACCGGCGCAGGGGGCGGGCCTGACGGCCCTCCGTGTCGTAATTCGCATCGTCGAGATAGGCCGCATAGGCGGCGTCCAGCGCCGGCCATTCGGCGTCGATGATCGAATACCAGGCCGTGTCGCGGTTGCGGTGCCTGACGATCATATGCTGGCGGAACAGGCCCTCGTACCGGAAACCGAGGCGCCTGGCGGCCGCGTGGGACGGTGCGTTCTCGTTGTGGCACTTCCACTCGTAGCGACGATATCCCAGCTCGCCGAAGACACGCCGCAAGACGAGGTGGAATGCCTCGCTGGCGATCCGGCTGCGCTGCAGCGCCGGCGAAAAGCAGATATTGCCCACTTCGATGACGCCGTTTGCGCGGTCGATCCGCATGAGCGCCAGGACACCCAGCGCCTGTCCGCTGCTGCGATCGATCACGCTGTAGAAGCATGGATCGTCGCCGAAATAGGTGGCCTCGGCAAACCGCTCGAAGGCTTCGTAATCCGCGAAGGGCCCGTAGGGCAGATAGTCCCAGAGCCGCTCACCGCCGGGCTGCGTGAAAGCCTTGTAGAGATCGCGCAGATGGGCGTGGTCGACGCGCACCACATCCGCGAAGCGGCCCGCCATCGGTGCCATGCCGGGGTGCGGGCGCGGCGTGTAGTGCGACAGGTCCATTCGCATCGCGGCTCTCAGCGCCGCAAGGCCGCAGCTTCCGCCGCCAGGGCCGTGACGGCAGCGAAATCTCCGGCCGCAAGCCGGTCTTTCGGCGCGACCCAGGATCCGCCGACGCAGATAACGTTCGGCAGTGAGAGATACTCGTGCACATTGGACGGCGATACGCCGCCGGTGGGACAGAAGCTGATGTTCTGGAACACGGGGGCGAGCGCCTTGAGATAGGCGACGCCGCCCAGTTGCTCGGCCGGGAAGAATTTGAGGATCTCGTAGCCTTCCTCGATCATCGCCATCAGTTCGCTGGGCGTTGCCGCGCCGGGCAGAAGAGGCGCATCGCCGGCCTTGGCGGCATCCAGCACCTCCACCGTCGCGCCGGGCGATACGATGAAGGTGGCCCCGGCCTCTTCGGCGGCGTCGTATTGCTGCGGCGTCAGGATCGTGCCGGCGCCGCAGATGGCCTCCGGCACATCGGATGCAACGGCGCGGATGGCGTCCAGCGCCGCCGGCGTGCGGAGCGTGATCTCGATGGCGGGAAGGCCGCCCGCCGCAAGCGCACGGGCAAGGTCCACCGCCGCAGCGGCGCTGTCGACAGCAACCACGGGAATGACGGCCTGTCCCGTCAGCACCGTCCGCAAGGCATCCGTCTTCTGCGCCATATCACTTCCCTCTCATGGACATGCGGCAACCGCATCGCGACTCGCTCGCCCGAGCTTTTAGAGCATTTTACGCCGAAGCGGGAGCGATCCGCCCGATATCAGCCCTTGATGACCGGGTCGCCCTGCGCGGCGACTTCGGGCCGGTCGTCCTCCAGCGCGGACAGGAACGCGGCGCACCAGTGCCCGGCGGTATTGCTGAAAACGGTTCGCCGCAGCGCGTCGTGGCGTTCCTTGCGTTCGGAGAGGGACATGGTCAGGGCCCGCTGCATGGCCCTTGCCACGTCTTCCGACGAGTAAGGATTGACGATCAGCGCCTGCCCCAGTTCCTCCCGCGCGCCGGCAAAGCGCGACAGCACCAGTACGCCCGGGTCGTCGCTGTTCTGGGCCGCGACATACTCCTTGGCGACGAGATTCATGCCGTCGCGCAGCGGCGTCACCATGCAGACGCGCGCGGCACGGTAGATACCGGCCAGCGCCCGGCGGGTGAAGCCGCGCGTCATGATCTGGACCGGCGTCCAATCCAGCGTGGCGAAGCGGCCGTTGATGTTGCCGGCCAGTTGCTCCACTTCCACCCGAAGTTCCGCATAGGCGTCCAGCTCGGCCCGCGACAGCGGCGCGACCTGGAGGAACTGCGATGCGCCGCGGTTTTCGGGGTAGTCCTCCAGCAGTTGTTCGAATCCGCGCAGCCGCTCGATGATGCCCTTGGAATAATCGAGCCTGTCGACGCCCACGATCTGGTGCCGGCCATGGGCGATATCGCGCACCATGTCCTCGTGCTCGACCGCCTCGGGGCTCAGCGCGAACTCGGCAAAGCCTTCGGCGTCGATGCCGATGGGGAAGGCGCTGGCGCGAATGGTGCGGCCCGAGACCCGGACCCGGTCATTGTCGAGTTCCTCGCCGCCCAGCTCCTGGATGCAGAAGGCCACGAAATTGCGCCTGTCCTGCGCCGTCTGGAAGCCGACGACATCATAGGCGAGCATGGCACGCACGAGGTCGTGGCTGGCCGGCAAAGCGGTCAGGATCTCGGGTGGGCAGAACGGAATGTGCAGGAAGAAGCCCAGCCGGCCCTTGAAGCTGCATTGCCGCAGTTCCGAACCCAGATAGAAGAAATGATAGTCATGGACCCAGACGATGTCGCTTTCGTCGAGCTGGGGAAACAGCCTTGCAGCGAAGCGCTGGTTGACCGAGCGATAGATGCGATCGGACTGCCGGTCGAACTGCGCGATATCCAGGCGGTAATGGAGCAACGGCCAAAGCGAGCGGTTGGCATAGCCGTAATAGAAGCCGGCCAGCTCTTCCTCGTTGAGATCGATGGTGACGAGCGCCGTCGATCCGACGATCTCGGTCTTCAGTTCGCTGAAGGTGCCCTGCGGCGAGACATCGCCGCTCCACCCGAACCACAGGCCGCCGCGCCGGCGCAGGGCATCCGCAAGGCCCACCGCCAGGCCCCCGGCCTTGCCTTCGTCGTTGAGAGGGCCGACGCGGTTGGAAACCACGACCAGCCTTTTCGCCTCCCCGCTCATATGCGCTCTCCAGCCTCTGCCAGCCAGCGTTGGACGGCTGCGACATCGTCCAGCCGCTCCGTTGCAGCCGTCGCACCCGGGCCCACCTTGATGCCGGCGCCACCAAGCTGGGGAACCACGGCGAAGGCGAACTCGTCCGTCGTGTCGTCACCGATATAGATCGGCCTGCGGCCGGAAAAGGGCGCATCGCGCATCAGCCTGCGGACGGCTGCACCCTTGTCCATTCCCGCGGGATGAACTTCGACGATGTTGTTGCCATGCATGACCTTCAAGCCCGGCACACCGGACACGGCCTCGTCCATCAGGCGTCCGGCATCCTGCCCGCGATGGGGCGCGGTCCGGTAATGCAGGACGAGCGCCGTTCCCTTGTCTTCCAGCGTCAGATCGGCATCCCCCGCAACCCCCTCGGCAAGGGCGGCGCGGACGGTGTCCAGATCCTGCGGGCTGGCGATCCGCTCGACAGGATCGCCCGGCGCTGGCCGCAGCTCCAGCCCGTGGACGCCGGCGGCTGCGAATTCCAGCGGCGACAGGAAACGGTCGAGATCGGCGATGCGCCGGCCGCTGACGATGGCGAGCGCGCCGGACAGCGCGGCCTGCAGCGCGATCAGGCTTCGCAGCGTCGCTGGACGAATGGAAACGGCCGACGGATCGTCGACGAAATCGACGAGTGTGCCGTCGAAGTCGAGGAACAGGGCATGGCGACTGAAGTCAATTTGGGTTCTGGCTTGCATCTCGCCCCTGAACATAGGCGAGCGGTTTGCGATAGCCACCCCCCGCCCGACGGGCAGACGGACAAAGGCCGGGCTTGCCGCCCGGCCTTTCGCAATTGTCAGGCAGCCTGCCGCGACACCTGCTTCGCCGCCGCATCGCGGACGTCATCGACCGTCGGAAGCGAAGGCGCGACATGATAGCCGCCGAGCATGTCGCCGGCCAGCTCCGCTGCGATGGTGTCGGCCGTTATGGCCGACAGGGTCCAGCCCAGATGGCCATGACCGGTGTTGTAGTAGACCCCCTTCGCATGACCACGTCCGACGCGTGGCATCATGTCGGGCATCATCGGCCGCAGGCCCGCCCACGGCACGGACGACGCCGTCGACACGCGGGGGAAGCGATGGCGGCACCAATCGACGAGCGGCCGGATGCGATCCATCCGGATATCGCGATTGTATCCGGCGAATTCGGCCGTACCGGCGATCCGCAGGCGATTGCGGCCGAGGCGGCTGGTGACGATCTTGGCCTTGTCGTCCAGGAGGCTGACCCAAGGGGCGCCCTGCTGGCTTTCATGATCCTCGAGATTGACGGTGATCGAGTAGCCCTTCACCGGATAGATGTTGACGCGGTCTCCCAGCATGGAAGCGAAGCGGCGGCTTTCGACGCCCGCGCAGATGACGACGGCGTCGTAGCGCCGGTCGGTGGCCTGCGGCGCGCCGCCCACGACGCTGGAGACGGTTACGCCCTCGGGGCCGTGCTGCAGCTTGGTGACGTCGGCCTCGTAGACGAAGGTGACGCCCTTGCGACGGCAGGCATCGGCCAGCCCGCGCGTGTATCGGTGGATATCGCCGGTGAAGTCGCTTTCGGTGAAGAAGCCGCCGTAGAACTTCCCGGCCAGCGCCGGCTCGATGTCGTGGATCTCGCTGTCGCTCAAGGCGCGGCGGTCGAGCCCGCCCTGCTTGTAGAGCTGGCTGACGCGGTTCGCATGCTCGAATTCGGACTTGGATTCGTAGACATGGAGGATGCCGCGCTTCTCGACGTCGAAGCCGAAGCCCTCGGCCTCGGCCATCTCCAGCAGATGCCGGCGCGCGGCGACCGCCATCCTGACGGTGGCAATGGTGTTTTCTTCGTAGTTGCGGGCCGCAAGAACGAATTCCGCCATCCAGGACAGCTTGTGCCAGGTCGGCGCCGGATGCACCAGCAGGGGCGCATCCTTCTTCAGCATCCATTTCACGCCCTTGATGAAGGTGGACGGCGAGTTCCATACCTCGGCGTTGGACGCCGAAAGCTGTCCACCATTGGCGAAGGAGGTTTCCATGGCGGCATAGGGGTTCCGGTCGAAGACCGTAACGTCCATGCCCTGCTTCATGAGTTTGTAAGCGGTTGTTACGCCGGTGATACCGGCGCCGATGACGGCAACTGAGGTCACGACAGATCCTTTCGGCCGCGGCTTCGCGGCGCTGACTGCGTGCCCCATCCGTCATTGGCCTGAGAGCTTCACGTAACAGGAGTCAGTCCCGCAACGCTTTCTCCTTCGGCGGGGCGCGTTTCCGCGACCACTCTCCGGATGTTTAACGCCGCGCGGTCCTTCTGCCTGAGAGATTCCGGGGCGGTTGCTCCTTCGGCGCCGGCCGATAAAGACCAGTCTCTCCCGCAAGCGGCGTGTAGGGTGTTTATACACAATGCCGCACCGAGCGGCAAGATTAACTTTTAGGCATTATTTAAACTCGCATCATATACTACAGGTTCCATATCAATCGATACGGCTGCCCTCCCGGTCGAAATGATGCAGGCTTTGAAGGTCGGCGACCGCCGTGAAGGCCGCGCCGATGTCGCGCCTCTGGTATCCCGGCATGCGCACCGCGATCGGCGCCGTCAGCCCGTCGCGCAGGCCATAGAGATAGGTTTCCGCTCCGACGACCTCGACGGCGCTGACCTTGAGATCGAGCCCGAGTTCCCCCGGGCCGGCGCGCTCGGCAACGCGCATATGCTCCGGCCGCACGCCGATGGTGGTGGCCGCCGCCGGCTGGCCGACCAGTTCGGACAGGACATCCTTCGGCACGAGGTTCATGGCGGGAGAACCGATGAAGCTGGCGACGAAAAGGCTGGCCGGCCGCTCGTAGACCTCGAGCGGCGTGCCCACCTGTTCGATCTTCCCGCCATTCAGCACCACCAGCCTGTCGGCCAGCGTCATGGCCTCAAGCTGGTCATGGGTGACGTAGAGGCTGGTTGTCCCGAGGCGGGCCTGGAGTGCGCGGATTTCGGCCCGCATCTGCACCCGCAGCTTGGCGTCGAGGTTGGACAGCGGCTCGTCGAACAGGAAGGCCGCCGGCTCCCGCACGATGGCGCGCCCCATGGCGACACGCTGCCGCTGGCCACCCGACAATTGCCGTGGCTTGCGATCCAGAAAATCGGATATCTCGAGGATCGCGGCGGTATCGGCGATCCGCTTCTCGATCTCGGCCTTCGGGGTCTTGCGGTTCCGCAGACCGTAGGCAAGGTTCTGGCGTACGCTCATATGCGGATACAGCGCGTAATTCTGGAACACCATGGCGATGTCCCTGTCGGCGGGCTCCACCTCGTTGACGAGGCGGTCGCCGATCCGGCATTCGCCGCTGGTGATGGTTTCCAGCCCGGCCACCATGCGCAGCAATGTCGACTTGCCGCAGCCGGACGGACCGACGAGCACCACGAACTCGCCATCCGCCACGTCGAGGGAGATGCCCCTGACCGCCTCCTGTCCACCGGGATAGACCTTGCGGACCGTGTCCAGAACGATGGACGCCATTTCCTATTTCTCCGTTTCCGTAAGGCCGCGCACGAACAGCTTCTGCATCGCGACGACGACGATGACCGGCGGCAGCATGGCCATCACGGCGACGCCCATGACGAGGTTCCATACCGGCTCGGAATCGACGGCCCGCGCGATCCGCTGGATACCCATGACGACGGTGTAGTAATCGGGCTGGGTGGTGACGAGCAGCGGCCAGAGATACTGGTTCCATCCGTAGACGAACAGGATCACGAACAGTGCCGCCGTCGAGGTGCGGGTGAGCGGTATCACGATATCCCACAGGAACTTCAGCGGCCCCGCCCCGTCCATGCGCGCCGCCTCCAGCATTTCTTCCGGAATCGACAGGAAGACCTGCCGATACAGGAACGTCGCCGTCGCGCTGGCGATCAGCGGCACGACAAGCCCGGCATAGGAATTGAGCAAGCCCATCCCCGCGACGACCTGGAATGTCGGAACGATACGCACCTCGACCGGGAGCATCAGGGTCATGAAGATCGCCCAGAAGGCCACCATGCGGAATCTGAATCGGAAATAGACGATGGCGAAGGCCGAAAGGATGCAGATGACGATCTTGCCCAGGGCCACCCCCAGCGCCATCACCAGCGAATTCAGCATCATCGGCAGCACTGGCGGCAGACCGTTGCGGCTGGCTCCGTCGGACAGGATCAGGCCGTAATTCGTCCAGAACTCGCCACCCGGCCAGAACGGCGCGATGCCGCTGTTGAGGCGAAACGACGAATGGGTGGATGCAACGAAGGCGATCCACACCGGAAACAGCACGAGCGCAACCCCGAGGATCAGGATCGCGTGGGTGAGGAACGTATGGAAAGGGCGGTTCTCGACCATGGTTCGGCGCCTCGTCAGTAATGTACGCGCCGTTCCACGAAGCGGAACTGCACCACGGTCAGGAGGATCACGACGAGCGTCAGCACAACCGACTGGGCGGCGGACGAGCCGAAGTTCTGCCCGAGGAAGCCGTCCGTATAGGCCTGGTAGACCAATGTCGTCGTCTGGCGGCCCGGACCGCCCTCCGTCGTCGTGTCGATGATGCCGAACGTGTCGAAGAAGGCGTAGACCATGTTGACGACGGACAGGAAGAAGATCGTCGGCGACAGCATCGGCAGGATGATCGTGAAGAATCGCTTGGTCGGGCCGGCGCCATCGATGGCGGCCGCCTCGATCAGCGAGCGGGGAATGGACTGCAGGCCGGCCAGGAAGAAGATGAAATTGTAGGAGATCTGCGCCCAGCTTGCGGCGATGATGGTGAGAAGCAGCGCCTGGTTGCCGTTGGTGAAATGGTTCCAGCTGATGCCGAAGCCGCGTAATACGTAGGCCAGGATGCCGACCGAGGGGTTGAACAGGAACCACCAGAGTACGCCGGCCACCGCCGGCGCCACGGCATAGGGCCAGATGAGCAGCGTCGAATAGGTTGTTCGGCTGCGGATCATCCTGTCCACCGCCGAGGCGAAGGCCAACGAGACGCAGAGCGTGATGATGGCGACGGAGGCGGCGAAGACGGCCGTCACCTGTACCGATTCCCAATACCGCGCCGAGCGGAACAGCGCCGTGAAATTATCCCATCCGACGAACCGTTCTCCGAAGCCGAACGCATCGGAGCGATACATGGATTGCCGCACCGCCTGGATGGCCGGCCAGAAGAAGAAGATCGCAGTGATCGCGAGCTGCGGCGCAAGCAGCAGGATCGGCAGCGCGGTGCCGCCGAAGGTGACGCGCTTCTGTGCCATGCGGCCCCCGCCTCCCTCTTTTCAGTATGAATGGGCCGCCGCCGGAACGGCGACGGCCCGTCTTGCTTGTCCGCGGATGAATTACTGGTTCTGGGATTCGAACTCGCGCAGCATCTCGTTACCGCGCTCCTGTGCCGACTTGACCGCGTCCTCGGCACTCTTCTGGCCCCCGAGGGCAGCCTCGAGCTCTTCCTCGAACATGGTGCGGATCTGGACGTAATTGCCGAAGCGGAGCCCACGCGAGTTTTCGGTCGGCGTATTCAGCGTCACTTCCTTGATGGCCGTGTCGGCCCCCGGGTTCTTCTCGTAGAAGCCGGACGCCTTCGTCGCCTCGTAGGCGGCCTCGGTGATCGGCAGGTAGCCCGTGCTCTGGTGCCACTCGCCCTGGATCTCCGGCTGCGACAGGAATGTCAGGAACTGAGCGACGCCCTTGTAGCTGTCCTCGTCCTTGCCGCGCAGAACCCACAGCGAGGCCCCGCCGATGATGGAATTCTGCGGCGCACCCTCGATGTCGTCATAATAGGGCATCATGCCGTAGCCGACGTCGAAATCGGCATTGGCCGAGATGGAAGCGCGCCCGCCGGACGATTCCAGCAGCATCGCGCATTCGCCGGAATTGAAGGAAGGCCCGGCCGTGTTGGTGCGGCCGCGATACTGGTAGGCACCATCCTTCTGCCACTCGACGAGATTGGCCCAGTGCTTGCCGACGAGGCCCGCTTCCTCGAAATTGAACACCGCGTCGAAGCCCGCCATGCCGTTCTGCTGCGTGGCGATGGGCTTGTTGTGCCAGGCCGAAAGGTTTTCGAGGTTCACCCAGGCGGGCCATGTGCTGGTGAAGCCGCAGGTCTTGGTGCCGGAGCTGACGATCTTCTGCGCCGCCTCGGCCAGCTCGCCCCAGGTCTTGGGCGGCTGGGAGGCATCGAGGCCGGCGGCTTCGAAGGCATCCTTGTTGTAGTACAGGATGACGGACGAGGAATTGAACGGGAACGACAGAAGTTCGCCGTCGCCTGTCTGGTAATAACCGGTAACGGCTGGCAGGTAGCTGGCCGGATCGAACGCTTCGCCGGTGTCCGTCATCAGTTCCTGCACGGGGTAGATCGCGTCGCGCGCCGCCATGAAGGTTCCGGTGCCGACCTCGAAGACCTGCAGGATGTGCGGCTGCTCGCCCGCACGGAAGGCGGCGATGGCCGCCGTCATCGATTCGGGGTAGGTGCCGCGGTAGAGCGGTACGACCTTGTATTCGGACTGGCTTTCGTTGAAGCGGCTCGCAAGCCCCTCGAGCTTCTGGCCGAGTTCACCGGCCATGGAGTGCCACCACTGGATTTCGGTCTGTGCGGCGGCCTGGCCGGCCATCGACAAAAGCGCGGCCATCGCCGCTCCCATTAGCCCGATCTTCTTCATAAGTTCCGTTCTCCCAATGCTGCGACCCTTTACGGTCCGGCCGGTGGGCTCCTCCTAGCCCATGCCGGCGAACAGCTTGGTGACAAACCTAAGATAGTTTCATGACAGGGCAACGTCCTGAACCATAGGTTGTATCTCCATCCACAGCTCAGGCATCGCGCTGGGTGCGATCAAGCCTCGTCGCGCGGGAAGCGCTTTTCGTCCTCCAGCACGTTCAGGTCCATGTGGTTGCGCATGTAGCGTTCCGATGCGCGCTGGAGCGGCTGGTAGTCCCAGGGGTAGTAGTGCCCGTTGCGCAGCGCTGCATAGGTTATGTGGCGCCGTGCCTGGCTTTCCCGGACGGAAGCGTCGAACGCGTCGAGGCTCCACAACGCGTCGATCTGCGACGACAAGGCGTCCAGCGTCGCGCCGTGCGCCGGATCGGCCGCAAGATTGGTCAGTTCCAGCGGATCGGCGGCCAGGTCGAAAAGCTGGTCCGGATCGGCCTTGCAGCGATTGAGCTTGTACGGGCCCGACCGCAGCGAGACCATCGGTGCGATCGAGCCTTCCGCGGCGTATTCCATACGCACGGGCGGGCGGTCGCCGTGAAGCGACTGGAACAGGGATACCCCGTCCAGCCACGGCGCCAGCGCACCGAGCGGCTGGCCCGCCATCTCCGACAGGGTCGGCATGACATCCATGGTGGAGACCGGCGTCGCACACAGGCCCGGCGCAAGACCGGGCGCCGCCAACATCAGCGGCACGCGTGCGGACCCTTCGAAGAAGTTCATCTTGAACCAGAGGCCGCGTTCGCCGAGCATGTCGCCATGGTCCGATACGAAGAGTATGGCGGTGTTGTCCGCCATGCCGGTGCGCTCGAGTATCCCCACCAAATCGCCGATCTTTTCGTCGACATAGGAGATGTTGGCGAAATAGGCCCGCCGCGCCCTGGCCACCATTTCCGGCGTGATATCGTAGGCTTCGTCCCGGCAGGCCGCCATCAGGCGCGCGGTGTGCGGATCCGGGTCCGGCAGGCGGCCGACCGCCGGCTGCAGCGCGGCGCAGTCGGCGTAGAGATCGTAAAAGCGCCGACGGGCGACATAGGGGTCGTGCGGGTGGGTGAAGGACACCGTCAGGCAGAAGGGACGGTCATCCTGCTGCCGCGACAGGTCATAGAGCCGCGCGCCCGCATGGAAGGCGACCTCGTCGTCATATTCGAGCTGGTTGGTAATCTCCGCGACGCCCGCGCCCGTGACCGAGCCCAGGTTATGATACCACCAGTCGATGCGCTCCCCGGGCCTGGTATAGTCGGGCGTCCAGCCGAAATCGGCCGGATAGACATCGGTGGTCAGCCGCTCCTCGAAGCCATGCAACTGGTCCGGCCCCACGAAATGCATCTTGCCGGACAGGATCGTGCGGTAGCCCGCGAGGCGCAATTGATGCGCGAAGGTCGGAATCTCGGATGAGAATTCGGCCGCGTTGTCATAGACGCGGGTTGCCGACGGAAGCTGCCCGCTCATGAACGAAGCGCGTGCCGGAGCACAGAGCGGGCTGGCCGTGTAGGCGTTGGCAAAGCGCACGGAGCGCGCGGCCAACGCCTTCAGGTTCGGCGTATGCAGGAAGTCGGCGGGGCCGTCCGGAAACAGGGTGCCATTGAGCTGATCGACCATGACGATCAGGATATTCGGTCGGCGGGATGCCATGCTGATGCCTCAACCTCCGATCGCAGCCTTGACGGCCGGAAGCCCCGGCTCTCCAGACAGCGTCGTCACCCCATCGAGCCAGCCGTCCAGAACATCCGGATGGGCGGCCAGCCATTCGCGCGCCGCCGTCCGCGGTTCCGTCCCTTCGGCAAGCTTCGCCATCATCTCGTTTTCCATGTCGATGTCGAAGACGAGCTTCTTGAAGAAGCCGGCCGCATTCGGGCACTCGCCTGCATAACCGGTGCGCGCAAGGGTGAAGACTTCGGCGCCGCCATAGTTGGGGCCGAAGAAATCGTCCGCCCCCGACAGGTAGGTTATGTCGAAGCTGTTGTTCATGGGGTGCGGCGCCCAGGCCAGGAACACAACCCACTGCTTGCGCCGCTCCGCGCGCGAGACCTGCGACAGCATGCCCTGCTCCGACGAGGCCGTAAGTTCCCAGCCGGACAGGCCGAAGGCCGGATCGGCGATCATCTTCTGGATGTTCTCGTTGGCGGGCGCCCCGGCCTCGATGCCGTAGATGCGCGAGCCGAACTTGTCGGCATGGGCGCTAAGATCCTTGACGTCCTTTATGCCTTCGTCCGCGACGTAGGTCGGTACGGCCAGCGTGAACTTGGCCCCTTCCAGGTTGCGTGCCAGCTCGTCCGCGGCGCCTTTATCCGCAAGGTCCTTGCGGAATGCCGTCTGGGCCGGCATCCAATTGCCCAGGAAGACGTCGATCTCCTTGTTGGCCAGGGCCTGGTAGCCGATCGGCACGGACAGGGTCTTGACGTCGGCGGTGTAACCGAGCCCCTCCAGCACCACCGAAGCCAGGGCGTTCGTGGACGTGATATCGCTCCAGCCGGGATCGGACAGGCGCACCGTCGCGCAGCTTTGCGGATCGTTGGCCTGCGCAGCCCCGGCAAACAGCAGGCTCGTCAGCGCCACGCCTATGAATCGGTTCATGACTTGCTCCATTATGGTCGTGGCCCGGTTTCGTTGAACGAGCCTTCAATGAGCCAGAACCCACACGGTTTTCGATGCGAGAGCAACCCCAAGGTGAGTGCCTTGCCCCGTTGATGCCCATTTTACCATCTAACCGCGAACGACCTGCCATTATGCTGCACGGCACAATAAACTTGTCGCACCGCCGTTGCGCCCGTATCCTGCGACCATCGACCGAAAGTTCCAGGAGCCCCTATGTCTTCGGGTGCATGCGATATCAGCCTTGTGGTCTCGTCGCGCAACCGCGCCTACGGCCTCGACTCATGCCTGGGGGCCATCGGCCGCGCGGCACGGGCGGCCGGTCCGACGGCGGTCGAACTCGTCTTCGTGGACAATGGCTCCACCGACGACACCAGCGCCGTCGTCGCGGCCTGGGCGTCGTCCGCCCCGCTGCCTGTCCGCCTGCTGCACGAAGCGCGCCCCGGCCTGGCCGTCGCCCGCAACACCGGCATCGCGGCGGCGCGTGGCGGCCTCATCGCCTTCACCGACGATGATTGCGAACCGGAACCCGGCTATTTCCAGGCGCTGTCGCAGGCCTTTGCCGCCGACGAGGGGCCGGTCCTGCGCGGTGGACGGGTGGAGCTCGGCGACGCCCGGGACCTTCCCGTCACCATAAAGCCCGACATCGAGCCCGCCACGCTGGACCGCACGCTGCATCCCGGCGGCTTCATCCATGGCTGCAACATGGCCTTTCCGCGCGCGCTCATCGAGGCCATCGGGCCGTTCGACGAACGCTTCGGGGCCGGTGCGCCGTTCCGCTCGGGCGAGGATACCGACTTTACCCATCGCGCCTTCAAGGCGGGATTCCCGGTCGTCTACTGCCCCGACATCGTGGTGCGCCATTTCCACGGACGCCGCCTGCCGGAGGATATCCGCAAGCTGCAATCGGGCTACGCCTTCGGCAATGGCGCGCTCTATGCCAAGTACCTTTTCGACCGCCGCTCCAACATGCGCGGCATGCTGCGCTGGGATATGCGGATGGCGGCGCGCGAGTTGTGGACGGGCCAGACGATGAGCGCCGAGATGGGACTGACCTATCGCGGCACCATGCGCGACAGCCTCTCGGGCATGATGTCCTACTGGCTCAACTGGCCGGCCGCCGGGCGATGAGCACCCCCGCGACCGCGGATCTGAAGCACAAGACGGTCCTGTCGGTCCTGTGGTCGGTCGTGCGCGTGGCGTGGAGCACAGTGGCGACCTTCGTCATCTTCCTGGTGCTCGCACGCGTGCTCGGACCGGCCGAGTTCGGCACCTTCGCGCTGGCCAGCCTGTTCACCGAGGTCGGCCGCATCATTGCTTTCGGCGGTTTCGGCGATGCGGTGACGCGGCAGTACGACCTGGACGAGGAGCTGGCCGACACCGCCTTCTGGGCGCTCGTCGCCTTCAGCCTCGCCATGGGCCTCGTCATCTTCTTCAGTGCGCCCTTCTATGCATCCGCCGTGCGCGACCCCGCGGTAGAGCCGATCCTGCACTGGCTGGCCTTCCTGATCCCTCTCGGCTCGCTGGCCGTGGTGCACAATGCGCGTCTGGCGCGCGACTTCAGGCACAAGAATCTGGCAGCGCAAAGCATTGTCGCAAGCATGCTGTCGGGCGGCGCCGCCATCGCGGCCGCGCTGGGCGGCTGGGGCGTCTATGCCCTCGTCGCACAGGCGGCGGTCCAGGCCGTCGCGACGGTTGCGCTGGGGTGGTATTATTTCCCGTGGATGCCGAAGCTGCGCTTCGACATGCAGCGCTTTCGCGGCGTCTTCACCTTCAGCATCAGCCTGATGGTCAGCCAGCTCTTGTGGATGCTGCTGACGCGGGTGCAGGACATCTTCATCGCCCGATGGTACGGCCCGGCCGAGGTCGGGCGCTATCGCATCGCCTGGCGCCTGATCGAACTGATCGGGCAGGCCGTGCTTGCCCCGATCGGCAGCGTCTCATTGGTTACGCTGTCGCGCCTTCAGCACGACAAGACGGCCTTCCGCAACGCCTACAACCGCATCGTCGGTGCTGCGGCGCTGGGTACGTTCCCGCTGCTGTTCGGCTTCGGCGCCCTCTCGCAGGAGACGATCGACCTGTTGTTCGGGCGGCAGTGGCACAATACGGGGCCAATCGCCACGGCCCTCGTGCTGATGGCCGTGCCCTTCGTCATGAATGTCTTCGCCGCGCCGGCGCTTGCAGCCGTCGACAAGGCACAGACGATCATGTCGGTCGCCGCCCTGCAGCTAGCCGCAACGCTGCTGCTGACGTGGCTGCTGGTGCCCTACGGCGTCGTCGCCGTCGCCGCCGGCTACACGCTGCGCGCCTGGCTGACCATGCCGTACCAGCAATACCTGTTGAAGAAGCATGCCGGCATCGACCCCGGCGGCACGATCCGCGCGGTCGCCATGCCGCTGGCGGGCTCGCTCGCCATGGCTGCCATCGTATGGCTGACGAAGGCGCCGGTCGCCGCGGCCATCGGCTGGCCGCCCGTTGCCCTGGCGGCATCCGTTGCCATCGGGGCCGTCGTCTATGGGCTGTTCCTTGTCCTGTTCGGCCGGCACACCCTGAAACCCTATATCGATACCGCCCTGTCCGCGCTGCGTCGCGGCCGCGCGGCGGCTGGAACCACCGGAGAAGCCTGATGCCGGAAACGAACGTAGCCATCATCGCCCGTCTGAAAGGACTTGTCGAAAAGGCGCTCGCCGACCTCGTGGATCCCGCGCAGAAATTCGCGCTGCTCGATTTTCCCAACCATTACAATATCGGCGACAGCGCCATCTGGATGGGCGAGCTCGCCTATTTCGACGGACGCGGCATGCGCGCCGGCTACGTGTCGGAGATCCCGACATTCGACGAGGCGAAGATGGCGGCCGCTGTCGGCAACGCCCCGATCTTCCTGCATGGCGGCGGCAATTTCGGCGACGTCTGGCCCGGTTTCCGGCCCTTCCGCGAAGCTCTCCTGGATCGGCACAAGGGGCGGCCCATCGTCCAGCTGCCGCAGACCATCAAGTTCAATTCCGACGCCAATCGCGATTCCACCGCCCGTGCCATCGAGCAGCATGGCAATTTCACGCTGCTCGTCCGCGACCAGCGCAGCCTCGACTACGCCCGCGCGCATTTCCAGTGCGAAAGCCGGCTCGTGCCCGACATGGCCTTCTGCATCGGTCCCGTAGCGCCGCCCGCACCGACGCACGAACTGCTGCTGAACCTGCGCGACGACCACGAAGCCACCGGGGCGCACGATGTGTCGCAGGCCGTGAAGCGGCCCGGCACGATCCAGTCCGACTGGCCGGAAGAGCCGGCAGACTTCCAGCGCAGCACCAAGCGGGCCGCCATCCTGCGCGGGCTTCTTTCGGGGCAGGTCGGCGGACGGGCGCGCATGACCGAACTGGCCTACCGCGAGCGCGCGCGCCAGCGCTTCCAGCGCGGCATAGATCTGCTCGGCTCGGCGCGCCAGGTGATCACCGACCGCATGCATGGCCATATCATGTGCGTGCTGATCGACCGGCCCCATTGCGTGCTCGACAACAGCTACGGCAAGACCAGCGGCCTCATCTCCGCCTGGAACACCACCAACAGCGACCGCTCCTTCCTTGTCGGCGATGTAGCCGAGGCCCTGACCGTGCTGGACGGCATGAGCCGAAAGCAGACGGAGGACGCCTGATTTTGGCCTGACCAAAATTGACCGTCGGGAGGATGTCAGGCGCCCATAAACGTACTGCGTGTAAATTGGATTGACCACTTTCCTGTTGGACGATAAGTCTTGCGCACCGGCCCTCGGGAGGGGCCGGCTGAAGCGGGCTAGCAGGGAGGCAGGCCGTCCGCATGACCCATGCACCAGCATCCGTACGCGCTGACGCTCCACCCCTTCTGGCCCTCGACGGGATCGTGAAGACGTTTCCGGGGGTACGCGCCCTCGGCGGCGTCTCCTTCGACCTGCGGCCGGGGGAGGTGCACGCCGTCTGCGGCGAGAACGGCGCCGGCAAGTCCACCCTGATGAAAGTCATCGGCGGTCTGTACCAGGCCGACGAAGGCCGCATCCTGCTGGACGGAGCGGAAACCCGCTTCACCGGTACGCGCCAGTCCGAAGCCGCCGGCATCGCCATCATCCATCAGGAGCTCAATCTCGTTCCGCATCTCAGCGTCGCGGAGAACATCTTTCTGGCGCGCGAACCGAAGCGCGGCCCCTTCATCGACCGCGCGCGGCTGAACCGCGATGCCAAGGCCCTTCTCGAGCGGCTCAAGGTCGCCATCGCGCCCACCGCCGAAGTCCGCAGCCTGTCCATCGCCCAATCGCAGATGGTCGAGATCGCGAAAGCCCTGTCGCTGAACGCGCGCGTGCTCATCATGGACGAGCCGACATCGTCGCTGACCGAATCGGAGACCAGCGTCCTCTTCCGGATCATCAAGGATCTCAAGAGCGCCGGAGTGGGGATCGTCTACATTTCGCACCGGCTGGATGAAATGGCCGAGATCGTCGACCGCGTCACCGTGCTGCGCGACGGCACCCATGTCTCCACTCGCGATTTCGCCGATACCAGCGTGGCCGAGATCGTCGCCGACATGGTCGGCCGCTCCCTGGAAGAGAAGTTTCCGCCGCGCACCTCGACACCCACGGCCGAAATCCTGTTCGGCGCCCAGGGGTTGACGCGCAAGGGCGTCTTTGCGGACGTCTCCTTCGATCTGCGGCGCGGCGAGATCCTGGGCTTCGCCGGCCTGATGGGCGCCGGCCGCACCGAAGTCGCCCGCGCGATCTTCGGCGCCGACCCGCTCGACGCCGGCACCATCCGGCTCGGGGACCGCACCCTGTCCATCGCCAGCCCGCGCGACGCGATCCGCGAGGGGATCGCCTACCTTTCGGAAGACCGGAAGGGCGACGGCCTGGCGCTCAAGATGACGGTTGCCGACAACATCACTTTGCCCAGCATGGACAAGGTATCCGGGACCGCCGGCTTCATCCGGTTCGGGCAGGAGCAGGAGGTCGCGCGGGACTACATCGCCCGCCTGTCGATCCGCACCCCTTCGGCACGCCAGGTGACGCGGCTCCTGTCGGGCGGCAACCAGCAGAAGATCGTGATCGCCAAATGGCTGTATCGCGGCTCGCGCATCCTGTTCTTCGACGAGCCGACCCGCGGCATCGACGTCGGGGCCAAATACGCGATCTACGAGTTGATGGACGCCCTGGCCGCGGATGGGTTCGGCATCGTGCTCATCTCTTCGGAGCTGCCGGAAATCCTTGGCGTGACGGACCGCATCGCCGTGTTCCACGAGGGGCGCGTCATGGCGACCCTCGATACGGCGAGAACCAACCAGGAAGACATCATGCACTATGCCTCGGGCTACAGCCGGCCCGTGGCGCAACAGGGTGCCGGGAAAGCCGAATGACGAGCGAACGCAGAAAAGACCTTCTCCAGAAATTCGCGGCTCTCGGCAGCCTGCTCCTGCTGACGATCGCCTTCTCCATCACCAGCAGCGCCTTCATGACCGTCAGCAACGGCATGACGATCGCCCTGCAGGTCACGTCCATCGCCATTCTCGGCTTCGGGGCCACCTGCGTCATCATCACCGGGGGCATCGACCTTTCGGTCGGCTCGGTGCTGGCGCTGGCCGGCGTCGTCGCCGCACTGCTGGTCAAGGCCGGCATTCCCGTGCCCGTCGGCATGCTTGGCGGCGTCGCGGTGGGGGCCCTGTGCGGCCTCGTCAACGGCATCGCCGTCACGCAGCTTCGCCTGCCCCCCTTCATCGCCACGCTCGGCATGATGCTCATAGCGCGCGGCCTGGCACTTCAGATCACCGGCGCGCGTCCGGTCTCGGGCCTCGGCCAATCCTTCGGCGAACTGGGCAACGGCGCCCTGTTCCGCATCGTCAATATCGGCGACGACGGATTTCCGACAGTCGTCTTTCCGGGGATACCTTACCCGGTCATCCTGATGATCGTCCTGGCCATCGCCATCTCCATCATGCTGACCCGCACGACGCTCGGGCGGCACATCTATGCCGTGGGTTCCAACGTCGAGGCGGCGCGGCTTTCCGGCGTAAACGTCAAGGCGGTCACGCTGTTCACCTATGTCCTGTCGGGCACCATGGCCGGGCTGACGGGCTGCGTGCTGATGTCCCGCCTGGTCACGGCGCAGCCCAACGAGGGCGTCATGTACGAGCTGGACGCCATCGCCAGCGCCGTCATCGGCGGCACCTCGCTGATGGGCGGCGTCGGCACCATCTCGGGCACCATCATCGGCGCCTTCGTCATCGGCATCCTGCGCAACGGCCTCAACATGAACGGCGTGTCGGCCTTCACGCAGCAGATCATCATCGGCCTCGTCATCCTGTTGACGGTCTGGCTCGACCAGATCCGCAACCGGCGCTGACCGGACATCGAATATCAGAGGAGGAGAACAAGCATGAAAAGACTGGCACTCGCGGCACTCGCATCGGTCTTCACCCTGGCCGCCGGCTCTGCCATGGCACAGGAAAAAGAGATTGCCGTCATCGTCAAGACGGCCAACGCCACCTTCTGGCAGAACGTCCAGAAGGGCGCGGACGCCGCCATGCAGGACGTCCAGGGCTACAGCATGACCTTCCAGGGCCCGGCCTCGGAATCGGCCATCGCCGACCAGGTGAACATGGTGGACAACGCCGTGAACCGCGGTGTCGCAGGCATCGTGCTGGCGCCCTCCGATCCGGAGGCGCTGGTGCCCTCGATCCGCAAGGCATGGGAAGCGCGCATCCCCGTGGTGCTGATCGATTCCGCCATATCGGACGACGCGTCGGATTATTACCAGTCGTTCCTGGCCACCGACAACAAGGCCGCCGGTGAGCTGGCCGCCCAGGCGATGATCGAGCGCATCGGCAAGGAAGGCAAGGTCGCCGTCATGTCCTATGTGGCAGGCGCGGGTTCGGAAATCGGCCGCGTGGGTGGCTTCGTCGACTACCTGAAGGCCAATTCCGAGATCGAGATCGTCGGCCCCTTCTACTCCAACTCCCAGATGGCAACGGCGCTGAACCAGACCACCGACGTCCTCGCCTCCAACCCGGACCTGAAGGGCATCTTCGGCGCCAACGAGCCGACCGCCATCGGCATGGGCCGTGCCCTTGCCCAGTCCGGGCGCGCCGGACAGGTGGTCGGCATCGGCTTCGACGGCAACGAGGACCTGCAGAACTTCGTCAGGGACGGCACGCTGGCGGCCATCGCCGTGCAGGGCAGCTTCCAGATGGGTGAGAAGGGCATCGAAACGGTGGTCAACGTGATCGACCGTGCCAAGGTCGAGAAGAACCAGGACACCGGCGTCGTTCTCGTCACCAAGGAGAACATCGACACGCCCGAGGCGCAGAACGTCCTCTACTAAGCCAATGGCGCTCTGCCGGGCAGTTCCGCCCGGCAGAGCCTTTCCCGGCAGCAAATTTCAGGAATACGACGCATGAAGGTTTCGGACCGCCGCGCCCTGCCCCGCACCGGGCTGGAACTGACCGTGCTGGGCCTCGGCGGCGCGCAGATCGGCGGGCTCTACCGTCCGATGGAAGACGGCGTCGCCGGCGCCATCATCGATGCCGCCTGGAACGCGGGCATCCGCTATTTCGATACCGCGCCCTTCTACGGCTTCACCCGGTCGGAGCGCCGGGTGGGCGCGGCGCTCGCCCAGCGCGACCGGGACGCCTTCGTTCTGTCGACCAAGGTCGGCAGGTTGATGCGGCCCGACGCGACGGTCGGTGCCTTCGAGGACGGCTATGCCGTGCCCATGCCCTTTCGCCCGGATTACTCCTACGGCTACGACGCCATCATGCGCTCCTTCGAGGACAGCCTGCAGCGCCTGGGGCTGACGCGGATCGACCTGCTCTTCGTCCACGATATCGGACAGATGACGCATGGCGAGCGCGCCGATCATCACTGGCGCCAACTGACCGACGGCGGCGGCTTCCGCGCGCTGGACGAATTGCGCAGCGGCGGCCTTGTCCGAGGGGTCGGGCTGGGCGTCAACGAAGTGGCGGTCGTTGATGCTGCGATGAATGAAATCGACCTCGACTGCACCATGTTGGCGGGGCGCTATACCCTGCTGGAGCAGGACAGCCTGGCAATGCTGGATCGCGCAGCCCGGACGGGCCACGCCATCGTGGCTGCGGCCCCCTTCAATTCCGGCCTGCTCGTCGGCAATGGCAAGTTCAATTACGAGGATGCTCCGGAAGGCGTCGTGCGCCGGGCGAAGGCGCTGTCCGACATCGCGCGGGAGTTCGACATTCCCCTGCCCGCGGCGGCGATCCAGTTTCCGCTGGCGCACCGGGCGGTCGTTGCCGTCAATACCGGCGCACACCGGCCCGACCAGATCGAGACCAGCGCGCGATGGCTCGAAACGGAGATCCCGGCGGAATTCTGGTCCGCCCTCCTGCAGCGAGGCCTGATCGCGCCCGACGCGCCCGTTCCGGGGCAGTGACCATGCGGATCGACGCACACCAGCATTTCTGGGCCATCGCCGACCGTAGCGGGCAATGGCCGCCGCCCGACCTGACCGCCATCCATCGCGATGTCATGCCGGCGGACCTGAAGCCGCTTCTGGCATCGGCGGGCATCGACGGGACGGTGCTCGTCCAATCGCTGCCCAGTCTTGCCGACACGCGCTGGCTGCTGGAGATGGCGGACCGCGAACCGTTCGTTCTTGGGGTCGTTGGCTGGGCCGACATGAAGGCGCCGGACGCAGCAATCACCATTGCCGAAATCGCCCGGCATCCGAAGCTGAAGGGCCTTCGCCCCATGCTTCAGGACCTTCCCGACGCAGAGTGGATCGACGATCCCGCCCTCGACCCTTCAGTCGCCGCGATGCTGGCGGCGGGCCTCGTCTTCGACGCCCTCGTCAAGCCGGAGCATCTTGCGCCACTGACGCGCTTCGCGCAGCGGCATCCGGACCTGCCCATCGTGATCGATCATTGCGCCAAACCCGATATAGCCGGCGGCGACCTTTCCCATTGGCAGCGCGCCATGGAGGGTCTGGCGGCGATGCCGCAGGTCTGTTGCAAGCTCTCGGGCATCGTCACCGAGGCGGGCTCGCCGCCCGATATGGACGGCGTCGGCCGCGTGGCGAAGGTTGTCCTGCAGGCATTCGGGCCGGACCGGGTCATCTTCGGCAGCGATTGGCCGGTGATAGAGCTTGCCGGACAGTACGCCGATTGGACAGAGTTCGCCGAAGCCTGCGCCCTTTCCACCCTCGGACGGTCGGCCATCGATAAGGTCTTCGGCGAAAACGCGCGGCGCGCCTATCGCCTGTGACACGGTACCGTCGCGGCGATCCTGTGCGTTACAAGCCGGCCTTCGCGCCCGCTGTAACCGTGTCCGTGCGGGCCATGCCAAGCCGTGTCTCCACCTCCTGCGCCGACAGCGCATGCCCGAAGAGCCAGCCTTGCAGGCTTGCGCAGCCGATGCGCCGCATCAGTTCGGCCTGGTTTTCGTTTTCCACCCCTTCGGCCGTGACCGGCAGGTCCAGCGCCCGGCCCAGTTCCACGATCGCCGCGGCGAGGCGGTAGGGCTTTCCGCCCAGCTCCGCCGAGGCGACGAAGGAGCGGTCCATCTTGATCCTGTCCAGCGACAGGCGCTGGAGATAGCCGATGCTGCTGAAGCCGGTGCCGAAATCGTCGAGCGAGATGCGGATACCCCGCGCGCGGAACTCGCCCAGGATCCGCTCCGCCTCCTCGGGCCGCCGCAGGAGGTGCTTCTCGGTGATCTCGAAATCCAGCCGCCCTGTGGGAAAGCGCGCCTCATCGAGGACGTCGATGATCGAGCCGACGAGGTTGCGATCCCAGAACTGCACCGGCGACAGGTTCACCGACAGGCCGATATCCCAGTCCCGCGCCCGGTGGCACGCCTTGGCTATCACGCGCAGGCCGAGTTCGTTGATGAGGCCGCTCTGCTCGGCGACACGGATGAAATGGTCGGGGGCGACCGCGCCCGTCTCCGGATGCTCCCAGCGCGCGAGCGCCTCCACCATCTCGATGCGCCCGGTGGAAGCGTTGACGATCGGCTGGAAGGCCACCTCGATCTCGTCTCGCGCCATGGCCTCGCGCAAGGCGCCCTCCATGGCATGGCGCATCAGGTTCGCCTCGTCCTGCTGCGGCTCGTAGGCGAGCCAGCCACGCTTGCCTCGCGACTTCGCCGCATACATGGCGACATCCGCGCGCCGCATGACTTCCTCCGCCTCCAGCCGAGCCTCCCGGCGCGCCACGCCGATGGTGACACCGATATTGACGCTGTAGCTGCTGACGTGAAACGGCGGCTCGAAGGCGGCAAGGACCCTGTCGGCCGTGCGTTGCGGCTCGTCCGGCGCGCCGCCCGGCAGCAGCACGGCGAATTCGTCGCCGCCGGTGCGCGCCACGGTAGAGCCGGGCGGCGTGGACCGCTGGATGCGGCGGCCCGCCTCGACGAGCAGGTCGTCGCCGGTGGCATGGCCGTAGACGTCGTTGGCTTCCTTGAAGCCGTCGAGGTCCATGTAGAGGAGATACTGGTCGGGGCGGCGGTCGCCGTGGCGAAGCTGGGCCAGGAAGCGGCTGCGATTGGCAAGACCCGTCAGGGCATCGTGATAGGCCAGAAAGCGGATATTGGCCCGGCTGGAATACAGCGCCTCGTTCGACAGGCGCGCGCGGTTCAGGATCACGCCGGCGGCGAAGAACGAGATCAGCGCTATCAGCATCAGCCCCGGCAGTATCTGGTGCATGAGAGCGGTGCCGGGATTGTCGGGCGCCCAGACGACGCCACCGACGGGCTCGTCGGTCACGCTTTTCAGGATCACGGTTTCCTCGCCGGCCACCGTACCGCTATCGGTCAGCAAGCGCAGGGCGCCGGTGCGGTACCGGCTGGATAGACCATCGACGAGGGCGCCGTCGATGGGACGCGCGATCACCATCGTACGCCGAAGCCCATCCGGGCCAGCCAGTCCCGGGGACAGCGGCGTAAGGTCCGCTGCCGCATAGACGAACAGGTTTTCACCCTGGGACGTGAAGGCCCCGACTGCGGTATTACCGGCATATTCGGCCGTGCCGGCAGCCTCCACGCCGGCGCGCAGGGCTTCGCCCACCGTCGCGAAGGCGTCCATGGGCTGCGCCGTCGGGCTGCCGTCGTCGTAGGAGTAGATCGTCGAGGTTCCGTTCTCGATGATGAACAGATGGGTGTAGCCCTGCCGCTGGCCGAGATAGACGCCGATATTGTCATCCGCCCAGGCAGGATCGAACGACAGGACCAGGGCACGGAATGCGTCGTCCCAGACGGCATAGTCCTGCAGGTCGTGTACGGCGAATTCGACGAGGCTCTGCATGGCGCTGGAGATCGTCTGCCGGTCGCGCTCCGTATCCAGCCTGTCCTGCACGCTCGTCAGGTAATAAAGCAGCGAGAACAACGCTCCAAACGACGTGACGACCAACAGGGCCGTCGGCACCAGGTACTGGCGCGGAAAGAAGCGGCGAATGGATTGCATGCGCTTTCGCTGACCTGGTGACGGCGTTCAGATAAATACAACTGTAGATTATTCAAAATCCGTTGCAAGATGCCATGGCGCGAAGCCTTGCACGGCCCAGGGCAAATTCTGTCGCTGGCGGTTCCTGTCAACTGACTGCTACGGGACGTGGTGCCACAGCCTCCTTGCGGTTGGCTTCACCGGCCCCATGGGCATCCTTACCGCGTGACGGCATCAAGGGTCATCAAGACCCCGACATAACACGGGCATGCGCCGGTCTACAGGCCCCGACTGCGCCCTTCTTGGAGTTCTCGTCCAACTAACGCCCAAGCCGGCCGGAGCGCGAGGCGAGGAGCCGGAGTCGCTTGTCTTTCCACCTCGTGACGGCACGCTACGTCGGGCATCGCTGGGACGCCGATGTGTGCACCTTCCGAAGCCATACCCACCATTATTTCAACTTCACGTTTATTTACTCACCCCTTCATTGCCGACATCAAAGCACCTGACAGTTGACGTTGTATAAATTACGCAAACAACTCGCCCGGGAGGGTATAAGGTGGACTTTGAGCACCCCGAAACTTGGACAGAAGAGCAGCGCGAGCGCTTCCGCGTAGTCCAGAGATATGAAGCTGATCTTCGTGAAAAGCATCCCGCTCTATATGCCCATTACCTTAAGTGTGAAATCGAGGATGGGATTTTGCCACATAGTCTTGGTATACAACTTGCAAAAATTCTAGAACAGGATTTTTGTATAGATGGTATTATAATGACTGCATACTTCTTAACGTTCCGCCAATATACCACGTATCAGCATAACGTACGGCGCTCGTTAGATGACTGATTCGATCCTTAGGCTTATACTTATAGACACTGTATCCCTGTCACATGCCGCCAAGGCCGACGCCCTACAGGCGTGGACCCGGACTGGTGATCACGATCACACCCTCCGATGCCTACAGAGCCCAGGCAGCTTGGGTAGGTCCACTCGATGCTTTCCTGACGATTGACATTGGGCGGAACGGTATTTTCTCGCCAGACGGGGTTATCGACCAAGCCCGGGAGTTGGCCTTTTCCAATTGGATTTGCCGGACGACATTGCAAACGATGCTGATGGCAGCTTTGCCGACATGGATGGTTTATGCACTGTCTTCGACACGAATGGCGGTTCAGTAGACAATCACGAGCTCTTCAAACTGGCGAAGTTGACAATCCAGTGGATGAGCTTGACCCCGACAAGTTCCATGACAACGAGTTTTACGGACGGGTCGCGGATATACGGCACGAGCAGCTTCGGGCTTGCGGACGGGCGTACCGGAATTGCGGCTGACGCTGCTTTCGCATATCGAATGAACTGAGGCCGATAAGCCGTCAGCATCGGCCGCAACCGCTCGCGGATGCGGCCGATAACGCGCTCAGGCCGCGCGCCGGGCAGCGATGCGCCGGCGGATGCTGTCGACATCCGCGCGGGGCGTCGCGGCAAAGAGCTTCTGCGTATAGTCGTGCTGCGGAGCGGCGAAGACGGCGTCGCGCGTGCCGTGCTCCACGACCTCCCCCAAGTACATCACCATGACTTCGTCGGCGATGTACCGCACCACCGACAGGTCGTGGGAGACGAAGACGTAGGTGAGGTCGAACTCGTCCTGCAGGTCGGACAGAAGGTTCAGGATCTGCGCCTGCACCGACAGGTCGAGCGCCGAGACCGGCTCGTCCAGCACCAGGATCTTCGGCGACAGCATCAACGCCCGCGCGATGGCGATGCGCTGGCGCTGGCCACCCGAGAACATGTGCGGATAGCGATTGTAGTGCTCGGGCTGGAGGCCGACCTTCACCAGCATCTGCATGGCGAGTTCGCGGCGCTCCGATGCCCGCTTGTCGGTGTTGAGCAGCAGCGGTTCGCACAGGACATCGCCGACCTTCTGGCGCGGGTTGAGAGAACCATACGGATTCTGGAACACCATCTGCACCTGGCGGCGCATGTCGCGCGTGACGCCACTGCGCACGATGTCCATCTTCTGCCCGCCGATGAACAACTCTCCGCTGGTGGGCGCGTCGATCAGCGTCAGAATGCGCGCCAGCGTCGACTTGCCCGAACCGGATTCTCCCACCACGGCCAGCGTCTTGCCGCGCTCCAGCCGAAGGCTGATGCCGCGCACCGCATGCACCGTGCGCGTGCGGCCGAACAGGCCGCGCGACACGTGATAGTCGCGGACGATGTCGCGGGCTTCAAGCACGATATCGCTCATCGACCGGCCTCCGCCGCCATGAAGTCGGCCACGGTGGGCAGGCGGTCGCCCGTCGCGTTCTCCGGCAGGGCCGACAGCAGCGCCCGCGTATAGGGATTGGACGGGGATTCGAAGAGCGTCAGCACGTCGGCTTCCTCCATCTTGCGGCCCTTGTACTGCACGATCACACGGTCGGCCGTTTCGGCCACGACGCCCATGTCGTGCGTGATCATGATCAGCCCCATGCCATGCCGGGCCTGGAGGTTCATCAACAGATCCAGGATCTGCTTCTGGATCGTCACGTCCAATGCCGTCGTCGGCTCGTCCGCGATCAGCAGCTTGGGGTTGCAGGCGATCGCCATGGCGATCATGACGCGTTGCGCCTGCCCGCCCGACATCTGGTGCGGATAGCTTCCGAGCCGCTCTTCCGCGTCACGGATGCCCACCGCCTCCAAAAGCTCGATCGCACGGCGGCGCCGCTCGGACCGGCCCATGTTCATGTGGACCCGCAGCACCTCCGTGATCTGCGTTCCCACCGTGAAGCAGGGGTTCAGGCTAGCGCCCGGCTCCTGGAAGATCATGGCGATGTCGCGCCCCACGATCTGCCGGCGCTGCGCGCCGCCGAGCCTGCGCAAGTGCTGCCCGTCGAAGGCCATGACATCGGCGGTCACCCTCGCCGACTTGGGCAGGATGCCCATCACGGCCAGCATGCCGACCGACTTGCCGGAGCCGGACTCGCCGACGATGGCCAGCACCTCGCCCCGGTCCACGGACAGATCCACCCCGTCCACGGCGCGGAAAGGCCCGTGCACGGTCTCGAACTCGACGGTGAGGTTGCGAACTTCAAGCAGGCTCATGGTTCAGCCCTTCCGCATCTTCGGGTCGATGGCATCGCGCAGGCCGTCGCCGATCAAATTGATCGCCAGGACGGTGACGAGGATGGCAAGGCCCGGGAAGGTCACCACCCACCACGCCCGCAGTACGAATTCCTGCGCCTCGGCCAGCATCGTGCCCCATTCCGGCGTCGGCGGTTGCGCGCCCATGCCAAGGAAGCCCAGCGCCGCCGCGTCCAGGATGGCGTTGGAGAAGGACAGCGTCGCCTGCACGATCAGCGGCCCGAGGCAGTTGGGCAGGATGGTGCGGAACATCAGCCGCAGCGGCCCCGCCCCGGCCACACGCGCCGCGGTCACGTATTCCCGCTCCTTCTCGGCCATCACCGAGGCGCGCGTCAGCCGCACGAAGTGCGGTTGCAGCACGAGCGCGATGGCGATCATCGCATTGGTGAGGCCGGGCCCCAGAACCGCCACCAGCACCAGGGCCAGCAGCAGCGACGGGAAGGCCAGGATGATGTCCATCAACCGCATGATGACGGTATCCACGAAACCGCGCATATAGCCGGCGATCATGCCGATCACGATGCCGGTGGACACCGAGATCGTCACCACGAAGACGCCGATGAACAGCGAATAACGCGCGCCGTAGATCAGGCGCGACAGGATATCGCGGCCCACGGCATCGGTGCCGAGCGCGTAGGCCCAGCGCCCGCCTTCCATGAAGACGGGCGGCAACAGCAGCGCGTCGCGGTTTTGCGCGGCGGGGTTGTGCGGGGCGAGGATGGGCGCGAACAGCGCCACGACGACCACAATGGAGAAGACGACGAGGCCGAGGACCGCGCCCTTGTTCTCGGAGAAATAATACCAGAACTCGCGCAGCATCTGGCCGCGCACGCTGCCCTCTGGGGTCGGCGTCGGGACCATGCTGCCGACTTGCGATGCGGATTCCTGTGCCTGGATATGGCTCATCGCTGCATCCTCCTCAGCGCGCCCGAACCCGTGGGTTGATCAGACCGTAGGTCAGATCGACGACGAGGTTCACGACCATGATGACGATGGCGATCAGCAGCAGCCCACCCTGGACGACCGGATAATCGCGGCGGAAGACGGAATCGACCATCCATTTGCCGATGCCCGGCCAGGAGAAGATCGTTTCCGTCAGGATGGCGCCCGCCAGGAGGACGCCCACCTGCAGCCCGATCGTCGTGACGACGGGGATCAGCGCGTTGCGCAGCGCGTGTACGCCGACGACGCGGAAGGAAGACAGGCCCTTGGCGCGCGCCGTGCGGACGTAATCCTCGCTCAGCACCTCCAGCATGGCCGAGCGCGTCTGGCGCGCGATGACGGCCAGCGGAATGGTGGCAAGCACGATGCCGGGAAGGATCAGGTGGCTGACGGCCGACTTGAAAGCTCCGGCCTGGCCGGAGAGCAGGCTGTCGATCAGCATGAAGCCGGTGACCGGCGGAAAGAAGTAGAGCAGCGAGATGCGACCGGACACCGGAGTCCAGCCCAGCGTGCCGGAGAACAGGATGATGAGCAGCAGGCCCCACCAGAAGATCGGCATGGAATAGCCGACGAGCGCGGTTCCCATGATGGTCTGGTCGAACCACGAACCGCGCTTGATCGCCGCCAGCACGCCGGCCGGAACGCCGATCAGCACCGCCAGCAGGATGGCGACCGTCGCCAGCTCGATCGTGGCGGGGAAAAGGCTGAGAAACTCGTCCAGGACGGGGCGGCGCGTGACGATGGATTGTCCGAAATCGCCCTGGAAGAGCCCGACGAGATAATGCCAGAACTGGATCGGCAAGGGCTGGTCGAAGCCCAGTTGCGCCGAAAGCTGTGCGTGGCGCTCCGGAGACATGCCCCTTTCGCCCGCCATCAGCAGAACCGGATCACCCGGCAACAGCCGGATGAAGGAGAAGGCGACGATGGCGACGCCGACAAAGGTCGGGATCAGGACGCCGATGCGCGAGAGGAAAAATCGGAACATGTCGCTCTATCTTGCGAAGGTTGCTCTTCGTGGAGATGGCCGGACGGCGCCATGGCGCCCAACGGGCGACGTCATGGACAATAAGCTGGAATGGCAAAGGGGGGCGATACGCCATCGCCCCCCTTCAAGACCGTTCGTGGCGGCCCTTTACTCCGTAATGTCGACCCCGTCAAAGGTCATGTCACCGAGCGGGCTCTGGATGAAGTTCGTCACGTTGCTGCGGGTCGGCACGTAGACGACGGAATGCGCGATCGTTGCCCAGGGCGCTTCGCGCTTGAAGATTTCCTGAGCCTTCACATAAAGCTCGGCCCGCTCTTCCTGCGACGGCTTGGTCTTTGCTTCCTGCACGATGGCGTTGAACTCTTCGTTACACCATTGCGCACGGTTGGCGCCGCCCACGGCGTCGCAGCCCAGAAGGACGGCCAGGAAGTTGTCCGGATCGCCGTTGTCGCCCGTCCAGCCCATCAGGATGGCGCCGTCGCGGTCAACCTCCGCGGTGCGCTGCAGATACTCGCCCCACTCATAGGAGACGATCTCCGAATTGACGCCGATCGCCGAAAGGTCGGACTGGATCAGCTCGGCCATGCGGCGCGCATTGGGGTTGTAGGGACGCGACACGGGCATGGCCCAGATCTTCATCGACAGGTTGGAAACGCCGGCCGCTTCCAACTCGGCCTTGGCCGCTTCCGGATCGTACGGATCGTCCACGGTGGCTTCGTCGTAAGACCACATCGTCGGCGGAATCGGGTTCTTGGCCACCTCGCCGGCGCCCTGGTAGACGGCGTCGATGATCGCCTGCTTGTTGATCGCCTTGTTCAGCGCGCGGCGCACTTCCGGCTTGTCGAACGGCGCCTGCTGGGTGTTGTAGGCGAAGTAGCCGATGTTCAGCCCTTCCTGCTCCAGCACTTTCAGGTCCGCATTGCCCTTCAGGCTCTCGATGTCGGACGGATTGGGAAAGGCCATGACGTGGCATTCGCCCGCCAGAAGGCGCTGCTGCCGCACGGACGCATCCGTGGTGATGGCGAAGACCAGATCGTCGATGGGCTGCTTGCCGTTCCAGTAATCGGCAAATGCCTGGTAGCGAATGACCGCGTCGGGCTGGTAGGCGACGAACTGGAACGGGCCGGTACCGATGGGCGCCTGGTTGAGCTGCGCCTCGTTGCCCGCCTCGGCGAGCTGATCGGCATACTCCTTCGACAGGATCGAGGCGAAGGGCATCGCCACATTGGCGATGAAGGGGGCGTAGGGCTGCGTCAGCGTGAACTTGACCGTCAGGTCGTCGACCTTCTCGATCGACTTGACGAAGTCCGGCATCGACATGGAGTTGTAATACTCCCACGAAGCGCCGCCCACATACTGGTGGTACGGGTTCTCCGTATTGCCCTGCCGGTCGAACGAGAAGATCACGTCGTCGGCATTGAAATCGCGCGTCGGCGTGAAGTTGGCGTTGGAGTGGAACTTGACGCCCGGGCGCAGCTTGAACGTGTATTCGAGCCCGTCTTCCGAGATATCCCAGCTTTCCGCCAGGCCCGGCTCGGTCTCGGTGGTGCCCTTCTTGAACTCGGCCAGGCGGTTGTAGATCGGATGGCCGGAAGCATCGAAGGTCGTACCGGAGGTGTAGAGCGCGGGATCGAAGCCTTCCGGCGACCCTTCGGAGCAGTAGACGAGGGTCTTGGCCTGCGCGGCGGAACCCAGAGCGAGCGCCATTGCCGTCGCGGCGAGAAGCGTCTTCATCCGTGTCATGTAGGGAGTCTCTCCATTCGTTGCAGCGCAGTAGCGCCGTCGAACGGCTATTCCACCTTAAGTTGAAATGTTCCGCAAGAGCCTGCCGAACGATCGTTCAGTGGGCCAGGAGAACCGGAACGGCCGACACGGTCAGGATGTTGCGCGTGGTGCCTCCGAGCACCCATTCCCAGAACCGGGAATGGCCGTACGCACCGATGACCAGAAGGTCCGCCCCCTCGGCCGCGCATTCGGCCAGGAGCGTTTCCGACACCTTGTCGCCGGGCGGCAGCGACTTGAAGACGCAGTCGATCCCGTGCCGCCCGAGGTGGCCGGCGATCTCCTCAGCGCCGTTGTCGTCACCGCCCCGGCCCACCGATGCCAGGATCACCTTGTCGGCGGCACGAAGGAAGGGCATGGCCTCGGCCAGCGCCCGCGTGGTCTCGCGGCTGTCGCGCCACCCGATGACGATGGTTCTGGCAGGCCCTGCCGGGGCATCCGGGGGGACCATGTAGACGGCCCGTCCGCCCGCGAAGAGGGCCGACTGGAACAGGCTGGGCCATCCGGCATCCTCCACGCCAAGGGGACGTCCCGCCACGAAAAGATCGCTCATGCGGGCAAGGCGGGCCGCGTGTTCGCGCAGCTCGCCATCCGTTCCGTCGCACCGCTGGAACGTGACCGGGCGGGACATGGCCTCCAGGCGCTTGCGCAAACGCGCCTCTGTCGCGTCGCCGGCGGAGCGGGCCTCCTCGATCGCATCGGCGACGATCTCCACCGATGCGCCCACGGGATCGGCAGCGATATAGCCGATCTCGATCAGGTTGGTGAACAGGGCGGCAACCCGCGCATCGAAAAGCGCGCCGAGCGCATCGGCATGCTGGAGCCGCCGCTCGTCCTTGTCGGTCCCATCCAGGTGAACAACGATGTCCTTGATCATCCCGCGCGCCCTTACCTGCCGTTTCGGCTACCGATGAAGCCACATTCCGGTTGCGAAATCATCCCATATTAATATGACTGCGTTGATCCTGTTTATCGTACGCATGATCTGGGGCCGGAAATGCTGAGACGCGACGTCTTGTCCATGGTGATCGCCGGGGTGGTCGGCTGCGCGGGCGGACGGACAGCCCGCGGAGCGCCCCCCATGATCCATGAAGCCGAAGATTTCCCCTCGCCGGTCGATGGCACGTCCCACCGCCTCCTCCATGCGGCGGTCGGGCCCCGCCCGGCCGGCGGCTACCCATTGCTGTTGCTACTCGATGGCGACACGACCTTCGATCCGGCCATCTCCCATGCAAGGAGCCTGAACCGACCCATCGTCGTGGCGGGGCTTGGCTACGGGAAGATCGAAAGAGACGTCATCGTGGCCCGTCGCTATTACGACCTGACCACCAAAGCGCCTGACGACGCGATCCCACGGGCCGCCGGATCACCCGTGCCACGCACCGGCGGGCGCGACGCCTACGTGGCATTGTTGCAAAAGACCGTCGCGCCGCGCCTTTCGCACCTGTACCCCATCGACCCGACGCGCATGACGCTGTTCGGTCATTCGCTGGGGGGCGCCTTCTGCCTGCATCAGCTTTATGACGGCGAAGGCCCCTTCACGGACTTCGCCGTCGCCGATCCGTCGATCTGGTGGAATGGCGGGGAGTTATGGCAGCGAACGCTGGCCTGGACCGGCCCTGCCCGGCAAGGAACGACGACAGTGTCCATCACCACGTCGGGGCGGCGCGGGCAGAGGCCCGGCCAGTCCGCCGTCGACGCGCGCCGCACCGCTGACCTCCGTGCGGGGCCGGGCGGGCGCGCGGTTGCCGAGCGGTTGACGAAACTGCCCCATCTTGCGGTGTCCTATGCGGACTTTCCCGAAGAGACGCATGGAAGCCTCAAGCCCGTCGCGGCGCGCGGCGCCGTCGAATCAACCCTGATCCGGTAGCGACAGGAGCGCCTCGAGCGCCAGGTGATAGGAGCGGTCCCCGAAACCGGCGATCACGCCGACGGCGACGGGCGACAGGTAGGAATGGTGGCGGAAACTTTCCCGCGCATGCACATTGGAAAGATGCACCTCCACCATCCGCGCACGAGAGGCCTTGACGGCGTCCGCAAGCGCCACCGACGTATGCGTGTAGGCGCCGGCATTCAGGATGATCCCGGCGCCATCGAGGCCGGCCTCCTGTACGAAGCCTACCAGTTCGCCCTCGCTGTTGGACTGGCGGAACTGCAGCTCGACCCGCCCGCCGGCCCCGGCACGAAGCTCGGCCTCGATATCGGCAAGCGTCTTCGCACCATATATGCCGGGCTCGCGGAGCCCCAGCAGGTTCAGGTTGGGCCCATTGATGACGACGATCCTGGCAAACGGCATTGATGGCTCCCCCAAAAGTCTTCACATGACGCCAAGCACATAGACCATTCGGAGCTTACGCGACATGTCGGACAGGGCCGATCTTCGTGCCTTCTTTGCAGCCGATGCCGCCAGCGTCGCGGAACGGCTGATCGGATGGGGCCTGTTCGTCGACGGCGTGGGGGGCCGGATCGTGGAAACCGAGGCCTATGACAGCGACGACCCGGCATCGCACAGCCATCGCGGCAGAACTCCACGCAACGACGCGATGTTCGGGCCGACGGCGCATGCCTACGTCTACCGGTCCTACGGCATCCACTGGTGCCTCAACTTCGTCTGCGATGCGCACCGCCCCGGAAGCGCGGTTCTTATCCGGGCCCTGGAGCCGCTTGCGGGTCAGGACCGGATGGCCGAACGGCGCGGCACCGCGGCGCCTGCGCTGCTCTGCTCCGGCCCCGGCCGGCTGGCGCAAGCCCTGGGGATAGACGCCAGCCATGATGGCCGCGATCTCTGCGCCCCGCCGTTCGAGTTGCAGCCGCCTGCCGGACCTTCCCTCGTCTGGCGTGGCCCGCGCGTCGGCATCAGCAAGGCCGCCCACATTCCATGGCGCTTCGCCGTTCCAGGCTCCCCTTTCCTCAGCCGCCCGGCGCGGCAATGATATTTTCGCGGACGTAGGCCAATACACCCCTTCCGGGGGACGAGCCGTGACAAACGGCGCGGAATCCCCCGATTTCGTCAGGCGTGGTCCATATCGAGGTAGCTTGCCCCCCTGAAGGTGGGACCATGCCGCCGAAAGCGGTGGTCGCCCCTCGCCCAAACCGCACGGACGGCTGAACATCCATTCAACCTAAGGGGTATATTTTGCGGCTGTTCGCCATGAAACCGTTCGACCGGCAATAGGTGACGGCGCATCCTTGTGAGTCTTTCTCGCAACGCACAGTATCGATTTCCGCGGCGCATTTAACATTTGTTAATTACGCAACCTCTGGTTGGCGATAGCCATACACCCATCGGAGGGGACGCTTCGTCGGAAGATGATGAGCCCGCTCAGAAAGATGACCAAAGATTTTGTTTTTTCGTACCGAGAGACATTGGTGTCCGACCGAGTTTTGGCGACGCCGTACAACTGTTTGAAGATCACCGGCCCGACCGTCTCATTTTGTAGAAGGGCCAACCATTTTGATGGAGGTTTCACATGCTCGACAAGGTACACGGCACGGGCCGGATCATGCCGCAGCCCGGTATTCTCGCCAACCAGCACAATTATCGCTCCGTCCAGAATGCCGTTGCCGCGAATGCGCGCAACGACGAGGAGGACCATGACTCCGAGCGCACGCATGTCGTCATTATCGACAGCCGGCAGCTCGAGCGCGAATGCCTTGCCAGCAGCCTCGGCGCCCAGAGCGCCGACCTGCAGATCGCAACGTTCTCCAATGTCGACGGCTGGCGCCAGGCCCGTGCCCGTCACCCGGAGACGGCGGTCATCCTGCTGCATCTCGGCAACCGCAAGATCACCGATTTCGGCATTGCCGCCGATGTCAGCCGCGTCGTATCCGAGGCAGCGCCGGTGCCGGTCATCGTGATCGCCGATACGGAAGAGATGCCGCAGATCGTCAAGGCGCTGGAATGCGGCGCCAAGGGCTTCATCCCGACCACCGTCACCATCGGCGTCGCGGTCGAGGCCATCGAACTGACGCTCGCCGGCGGCGCCTTCGTGCCCGCGTCCAGCATCCTGGCCATGCAGTCCATGCTGGAATCCGGCCACGCTCCGGAGCGCCCGCTGAACGGCATGTTCACCGCCCGCCAGATGGCGGTCGTGGATGCGCTGCGCCGTGGCAAGGCCAACAAGATCATCGCCTATGAGCTGAACCTGCGCGAAAGCACGGTCAAGGTTCATGTGCGCAACATCATGAAGAAGCTGAAGGCGACGAACCGGACGGAAGTCGCGTTTAAAATCCGCGATCTGCTGCCGGAAACGGCTGGTCCGTCCATCTGAGGATGACGGGCGCGGCGCCTGCAACGGCGCCTTGCCCGCAAGTATCATTTCAGTAAAAGCCTAACTTAAAGTCTTTTCCCATTGGCGGGCGATGTGTCCACGGACACACGCCCGCCCATCGCTTTCAGGCGCAATCCCGCGTGCCGGAGCCGTCGGCCGGCTCGATCTGGACACGCGCGTGGCCGGCACCGACAAAGCCCAGCTTCTGTGCAGCCCCTTTTGAAAGGTCGATCAACCGGCCCCGCACGAAGGGGCCCCGATCGTTGATCCGCACGACCACGGATCTGGAATTGTTGAGGTTCGTTACCTTGACCTTCGTGCCGATCGGCAAGGTCTTGTGCGCCGCCGTCATGGCGGCCGGGTTCATCATTTCGCCCGATGCCGTACGGGATTTCAGCGCGTACCAGGATGCGCTCCCGCAGGATGTCTTTCCATTTGCGGCATAAGCTCCGGTTGCGGGCATGCCGAGGGTCATTCCAGCCAAGATCATGGCCCCCAGGTGCAGCTTCTTCAATATCCCCGTGTCCTGTCCTGTTTCATACGGACAGGCGCCGAGAATCGACCGTCATCGCCTCGTGATGATTGTCCCCTCGTGGCCCCCGCCGTTCGATGGCCTCTAAAGCCATGACAGATAAGGCGAAATTTCGACGGAGAGGTCTTAAAGTGTCAGGAAGCCTCGGCGCGCAGGCTTAACAGGCCCTCGCGATAGGTCGGAAACTCGAAGGCAAAGCCCATGTCGCGAAGCCTCCTGTTGGAGACGCGCTTGTTCTCGCCGTAGAAGCTGCGCGCCATCGGGCCAAGCTCTGCGGTTGCAAAATCCTGTTCCGGCGGAGCGTCCACGCCTGCCAGTTCGGCGGCAAGCGTAACGACATCCTGCGGTGGCGCCGGCTCGTTGTCGGTTACGTTGAATATGCCGTCCGCGCGCCGGTTCATCAGGAAGCCCAGCGCCGAGGCGATGTCGTCGACATGAATCCGGTTGAAGACCTGACCCGGCTTGACGAGGCGGCGTGCCTTGCCGGCCTTCAGGTTGACGAAGGCATTGCGGCCGGGGCCGTAGATTCCGGACAGCCGCACGATGGCAAGCGGCACGCCCATCTCGTCGGCCAGGCGCCGCCACCCCTCTTCCGCCGCAAGTCGCTGGCGGGAGCGAAGCGAAACCGGGGCCGGTACGGTCGTCTCGTCGACCCATTCGCCGGCATGGTCCCCGTAGACGCCGACGGTCGACAGATAGGCGATCCAGGAGAGGTCCGGCGCGCCATGGGCGATTTCGTCGCGATACCAGTGCAGGACGCCATCCCCTGCCGCCTCGCCATCCGGTGCGATGGACATTACGAGATGGGTTGTCCGGAACAACGCGGCGTCGATACCCGGCCCGGGCGCCGCGCTATCGAAGATGAACGGCTTCAAACCATGCGCGGCAAGGCCCGCCGCCTTGTCGGGAGAACGCGTCGTGACGCCCGAAATGCCGCTTGCCGGCAGGCGCGCCGCAAAGCGGCCGGCCGAATAGCCATGGCCGAAGACGAACAATCGATGCGGTTGCGAACGCGAATCGTCGTTGGCGGCTAACTCGGCCGCGCCCGGACCGCCCGTCATCGACGGCGCAGCCAGCCCGGCGTCAGGCTGGACAGAGGGGGCGGGACGATGTGCTCCACCTCGAGCGTGCCGATCGTCAGATGGTCGATCTCGGCCTTGCCGATGCGCGCCTTGCCCACGGACAACCGCCCGATGGCGAAGGCCCCGATGGCGAACGCCCCCACCGCGAAGGCACCGACGGCCAGGGCGCCGATGCTGCCGGCGCCCAGATGCCGCGTTTCGCGGAAGCCGTCCGGCAGGCCGATGCCGCCATCGCGAAGCGCGGCGCGCGCCCGCTCGAAATCCCCATGGGCCGCATTGCGCGCCGCGTCGGCGACGGCGGCACCCTTTTCCTCGACGACTTCCTTCAATTCATCGGCTCGTTTCGACCAGCGCATGCCACTCTCCCCTGACCAGATCGTCATTCTCGTAAACAAGGGCGGCATCCCGCGCCGCCAAGGCCCCGGCGGGAGAAAGCCGACCGAATGCCCATACCGCCATGGCCCGGACAAGGGCTGCTTCATCGCTCAGAAGGCGCGTCACCTCCGGCAGAAGCGCGTCCAGCCCCGAGTTTCCGGCTGCGATCAGGCAGTTGGACACGAACTTGTCGCGGCCGATGCGCTTGACCGGGGATCCGCTGAAAAAAACCCGGAAATCCACGTCGGTCAGGCGCATCAGGCTTTCCAGCGATGGCGCCTTGAGATCGTCGCGCGCCTGCAGCCGGGCCTCGCGCGCGGTGCTGGCAAACTTGTTCCATGGGCAGACGGCAAGGCAGTCGTCGCAGCCATAGATGCGGTTGCCCATGGCCGGCCGCAGCGCCCGGGGAACGAGCGCCTTCGTCTCGATCGTCAGGTAGGAAATGCAGCGGCGGGCATCGAGCTGGTAGGGTGCGGGGAACGCGTCCGTCGGGCAGATATCCTGGCAGGCCCGGCACGACCCGCAAGCATCCGACGCGGCCGTATCCGGCGTCAGCGAAAGCGTTGTCGCGATGGATCCGAGAAAGAGCCACGAGCCATGCTCCCGGCTGACGAGGTTGGTATGCTTGCCCTGCCAGCCAAGCCCTGCCGCCTGCCCCAACGGTTTTTCCAGCAGCGGCGCCGTATCGACGAAGACCTTGACCGAATGGTTCTCGTCCGGCCGCATCTGCCGGATGCGCCCCATCAGGCGGCCGGCCAGTTCCTTCAGCCGGCCCTTGATGACGTCATGATAGTCGCGGTTGCGCGCATAGACGGAAATGACGCCCTGCGCCTTGTTCTCCAGCGCTTCCAGCGGGTCGAAGCCGGGGCCGTAGTTCATTCCGAGCACGATGACGCTGCGGGCCTCGGCCCACATGGACGTTACGCCGCGGCGGCGCGCCGCCGTCTCCGCGATCCAGCCCATGGTGCCGTATCGGCCCTCTTCAACGAAGGTGTCGAAGCGCTCCACGACAACGTCGTCGGTCCGCGCGGACGCGATGCCCACGGCGTCGAAGCCGAGGCGGCGTGCCTCTGTTTCGAGAAAGGACCGGAACCGGTCTTCCGCAGGGGGCGACATCGCATCCATACGGCTTTTATACAGGCTGGCCCCGGCTTTGCGTTCAGAAATCGAGTTCGCCGTAATGTGCGGCCGGCGGTATCCCGCGGATCCGCTCCTGCAGGAAGGGGCGGAAGGATGGACGCGACTTGATTCGCATGTACCAGTCCTTCGCCACGGGGTCTTCTTCCCAGCGAACTTCGCCGAGATAGTCCAGCACCGAGATGGCGGCCGCGGCCGACAGGTCGGCATAGGACAAATGGGATCCGGCCAGCCAGTTGCGGCTTTCGGAAAGCCAGCCGATGTAGCGCACGTGGTTCTTCAGATTGGCACGTGCCGCCCGCATGGCGGACGAATCGGGGGCGCCGCCGCCCTCGGCCGCCGACATTTCGCGTTTGAAGACCCGTTCGCGGACAAGGTAGCGCGTCACTTCGGCTTCCATCTTGCCCAGAAACCATTCCGTCAGCCGTCGGATTTCCGCGCGTTCGAACGGCTTTTCGGCCAGAAGCCGCCTGTCGCGCTGGAATACGCCGCGCGTCTCGTCCAGGTATTCGGCCGCCACCATGCCGCCTACGATCGGCGGTCCGTTGTCCTCCACCAGCACGGGCACCGTGCCGGCGAGGTTCAGCGCCAGCAGCTCCTTGCGGCGCTCCCAGGGGCGTTCGTCGACGAGCTCGAAGCGCTCACCGTATTCCGTCATCACCAGACGCAGGAACCTGCACGCAGCGGACATGGGGTGATGATGGAGCCTGAGCATGAGTCGTCTTGTCTTAACCTTCGGCCATTCGGGCGATGTGCGGAGATAGCCGAATCAATGATTTGTCCGCAAGGGTGCTTAGGCGGCCGCCTTGCTTGAAACTGGTGCCACAATACGGGCGGCTTGATCCGCATGGTGCAGTGCGCAATGACAGGGCTGGATAGACAAGAGGGGACGGCGCTTGCAGTTCAACGATATTTTCGACGCCACGCTGCTTGGCCTGATCGAAGGTCTGACGGAGTTCATACCCGTTTCGTCGACGGCGCACCTGTTGCTGATCGGGCAGGCCATAGGCTGGCGCTCGACGGGGCACAGTTTCGAGGTGCTGATCCAGCTCGGCGCGGTCCTGGCCGTCCTGTCGGTCTATTTCGGCAAGCTCTGGCATCTGGCCCGGACGCTGCCGACCGAGGCGCGCAGCCGCCGTTTCGTGCTCGGCATCCTCGTCGCCTTCCTGCCGGCTGCCATTATCGGCGCATTGGCGCATGGCTTCATCAAGGGCGTCCTGTTCGATTCGCCTGCCATCATCTGCATCGCGCTGATCGTCGGCGGCATCGTCCTTCTCTATATCGACAGGATGCCTCGCAGGATCCGCTACAAGGACGCGATGGAGTTTCCGCCGTCGGTCTGCCTGGCCATCGGCTTCTTCCAGTGCCTGGCGATGATCCCCGGAACGTCCCGTTCCGGCGCCACCATCGCCGGGGCGCTGCTGATGGGAACGGACAAGCGCTCGGCCGCCGAATTCTCGTTCTTTCTTGCCATGCCCACCATGGCCGGCGCCTTCACTTACGATCTCATCAAGAATCGCGACATCCTGTCGACCGACGACATGACTCTGATCGTCATCGGCTTCGTGGCCGCCTTCCTGTCGGCGCTCTTCGTGGTGAAGTTCCTGCTGGATTTCGTGTCAAGGCACGGCTTCGCGCCGTTCGCCTGGTGGCGCATCATCTTCGGCACCGCCGGCCTGATCGCCCTCTACGCCTTCGCCTGAGGGCGATCAGGCGCCGCGACTGCGCCCCGGGCGGTCACGGCCGGGGTGCGATCTCCGGATCGATGGTCTGGTCCGAGGTGGGGCTGCCCTTGGTGAACTGGCCCTGCGGGCGGAACCGCACGAGATAGGTCGGAAGGACAGCTTCCAGCGTCCGCGGCTGGATACCGAAGGCTTCGAAGGTGCGTCCCTCCGCCTTCGCCGCCTGCGACACGACGTTGTCCTGCCGCAACTGCTGCACCTGATCGTGGGTCAGCGGCGCGCCCGGCAGATACTTCATCAGGCCGGCCAGCCGCTCGGCCGCGCCGAACGGGATGTCGAGGAAGCGGCGCTTGCGGTCGATCACCAGGAGCATCTCTTCCATCAGTGCGCGGAAGCTCAGGATTTCCGGCCCGCCCAGCTCGTAGACGCGGCCACCCGGGACCGCGCCGTCGACCGTCTTCGCCACCGCTTCCGCGACATCGTTGACATAGACCGGCTGGAACATCGTCTTGCCGCCGCCGATCAGCGGCAGGAAGGGTGAAAAGCGCGCCATGTCGGCGAAGCGGTTGAAGAACTGGTCTTCCGCGCCGAAGACGATGGACGGGCGCAGGACGGTGGCGTCGGGCACCGCCTCGAAGACATAGCGCTCGCCCAGCGCCTTGGTGCGGGCGTAGCGGCTTTCGGAATTCTCGTCGGCGCCGATGGCCGACATCTGCGTCAAGCCTATGCCGCGCGCCGCGGCGGCCTGCGCCACCGTGCGCGCGCCCTCGGCCTGGATTGCGGTGTAGCGTTGGCGCCCGGCCTCCGTCAGGATACCGACGAGGTTGACGACGTGGTCGGCATCCTCGACGGCGCGTTGCACCGACCACTCATAGCGCACATTGGCCTGGATCGGCTGGATCTGGCCGAGGCGGCCGGCCGTCTGCAGGTGATAGGCCAGGTCGGGCCTGCGGGTGGCGACGCGGATGCGATGCCCGCGCGACGCGAGGGCATGCACGACATAGCGACCCAGGAAGCCTGATCCGCCGAAGACGGTGACGAGCTTGTTGTTGTCGATTCGCATATGCGGGCCCTTCCGATATCGATGGCGCTGGCCCTGCGCGCTGCGGTGCGGCATCGGCCTTGCGAGGTCATTTAGCGGGATTTCCCCGACCCGCAAAGGGCTTGGGTGCAGGCGAGCGGGATTGCCACGCTGTTTTTCCGCCGCAGGCCGTCAGGAGGCGTTGACACGCGCCCGGCCGCTCTCTAATGACACCGCCAGTGCCCAGGTGGCGGAATTGGTAGACGCGCACGGTTCAGGTCCGTGTGCCGCGAGGCGTGAAGGTTCGAGTCCTTTCCTGGGCACCAATTCCCCTGATTGTTCAGGGAAGCCCGAGACTTAAGCGATATCAGTCGATTGCGATTGAAAGCCTGTGCTACAAAGGTGGCATACATTGGCTTTCCGTCTGGTCTCTCCCGTGAAGCGTTCCGGCTCCTCCCAAGTCTATTTTGCCCAACGTATCCCTAAGGCGATTCTGCACCGTGCGCGTGGCCTCAAGCTCGCCGCCCCGGTCGGCCCTGAGCGCGTGATAGTGAGGATAAGCGATTCAGCTACGACAGTACGGGTGTCACTTCGGACGGCGGACGCCAGCGTTGCGAAAATCCACCCTCACCCGTGCAGGATCGTTTCCAACGATTTGAGGCGTCCGGCGCTGCACGCGAAGTCAAGGCGGCAAGGCATTCCCTGGTTGGCCTCGTAGACGACTGGTGGGCTGAGGCGAAGCCCGCCGGCCGCACGGACAAGACCCACGAAAGCTACGCTGCCATCTTCAAGCGGTTCGCCAAATTTGTCGGGCATAATGATGCACAGCGGGTGACGGCAGAAGATGTGGTCCGGTTCAAAGCCGAAAGGCTGGCCTCCGGCATTAGCCCAAAGACCGTGAAGGATAGCGACATCGCGGGGCTTAAGTCGGTCTTCGGGACAGCGGTAGCAAACCGCGTACTGACAGCCAACCCTGCGGACGGCATTAAGGTCATACGCGCCAAGCCAAATCGAACGCGCTCAAAGGGCTTCACCCCCGAAGAGGCCGCAGCACTCTTGGCCGCAAGTTCTGCCTACGTGGGAACCTCTCGCGAGAAGCCGAAGACCACCGCAGCCAAACGATGGGTCCCTTGGCTATGCGCTTACACCGGGGCGCGGGTTGGCGAATTGGCTCAGCTTCGCAAAGAGGACGTGCGCACGAACAACGGTATGTCGGTTGACGTGCCCCCCACTCGTCCCTCGATCATTGTGAGAGCCCAGGGGGTTGATAGCTGATCTGCGTCGCCGGCGGGAGCGGCCGTGCGGCGGAGCTGGTCAAGTTGCGCAGCCGGACGGCCGCGGGGTCAGGCGCACCGCCTCCGGGGTCAGTCCCCCGTGAGCCGAGTGCGGCCTGATAGTGTTGTAGTCGATGCGCCAGCGTTCGATGACGGCGTGGGCCTCGGCCAGGGTGGCGAAGACCTCCTCGTTCAGGCACTCGTCGCGGAGCCGGCCGTTGAAGCTTTCGACGAAGCCGTTCTGCTGCGGCTTGCCCGGCGCGATGTAATGCCAGGCCACGCCGGTGCGGTTGGTCCATTCGAGGATGGCCCGGCTGGTCATCTCCGTCCCGTTGTCGCTGACGATCATGGCCGGGCGTCCGCGTCGGGCGATCAACCGATCCAGCTCTCGCGCCATGCGCTGGCCGCCGATCGAGGTGTCGACCACCAGAGCCAGGGCCTTGCGCGTGAAGTCGTCCACGATGCACAGGATACGGAAGCGCCGTCCCCACGACAGACTGTCGGCCACGAAGTCCAGCGACCAGCGCTGATTGGGTCCGTCCGGCAGGGCCATGGGCGCACGGGTTCCGGTGGCCCGCTTCCGGCCTCGCCGCCGTCGCACCGCCAGGCCTTCCTCCCGATAGAGCCGGAACAGCCGCTTCTTGTTCATGCTGACGCCCTCCCGTTCCAACAGGATGCCCAGGCGCCGGTAACCGAACCGGCGGCGTTCGGCCGCCAGGCTGCGCAGGCGCTCGCGCACCTCCACGTCGCCCTGTTCAGGCTCGCGACGCACCGTCTTAGGATCGATCTGAACCAGCCCGCAGGCGCGCTTCTGGGAGAAGCCGCGCCCGCCATCAGACGAAGCACGGCCGCTCTACGCGCTGCAGGCCCGATCAGTTTTTTCCCAGAAGATCCTTCAGCGCCGACACGTCCAGCATCGATTCCGCCAGCAGCTTCTTGAGCCGCCGGTTCTCATCTTCCAGCGCCTTCAGCTTCGTGGCGTCCGACACCGTCATTCCGCTGTACTTGGCCTTCCACCGATAGAAGGTCTGCTCGCTGATCCCGTGACGCCGGCAAACCTCCGCCGTCGGGCGCCCGGCCTCCTGCTCGCGCAGCACACCGATGATCTGCGCATCGTTGAACCTGCTTTTCTTCACGTCCGTCTCCTTGATGAAACGGACTCTCACTCAAAACGAGGGATCAGGAAGGGGGCACGTCAGGAGCGACCAGGGACCACACCTGATGCCGCACGGATGGGCGCTCGTCAAAGCCATCCTCGTTGCATCCTTTGCTGCCCTTCTCGGCGTTCTTTTCGGGGTACATCTGTTTATCCCGGCCGGGATCATCGAGTGGATCTTTGGCATCGAGGTTGGAACCTTATGGGTACGTGCACAGTTTGTCGGCTCCGGGTTCGGCGCTATCGCGGCTATCGTAAGTGCGCGCGACCTGTACACCAAGCTGCGCAGGCGTAAATCTTCAAAACCGGCGACGTTTCCAGCGTGAAAAGCACCGCAATATCCGCAATACGGCTATCACCTGCCCCAAAGCACCACAGTCTTGAGTGTATGAACCGGCAGGATTCTAGCTATTGACGCGTTTCACCGGACGCGATCTAGAAACAAGCCGTTTGATGCCATGATGAGGCACTCACAAGCGCGCTTCTAACAAGAGCTCGACCGCCCACTGAACCGATGATTTCCTTTATCGACGGACACCGTGGCGTGTTCGGTGTCGAGCCGATCTGCAGGTTGCAGGACGGCGCTTCCGAACACCGTCATAAAAGAGATGTCTGTGGCATCCCTGCCAACGGCGATACGAACAAGACCTTCAATGGGTGCAAGCCCACTGGCATCGACCAATCGTCAGCGGCTATCGAGCCATACATCGACGACAGCGTGGAAATCTTGCGGCTGCTGCAGCTGCCAGGCATAGTCTAAAACCAGCGTGCAGAAACGCTACGCCTGCCGGCCTTCGCGGGAGATCCTCTCGTGATGGTGGATCACCTCATGCACGACGAAAGCCAGAAACTTTTCCGCAAACTCGGGGTCCAGCTGGGCGGCCGCCGCGAGGGACCGGAGGCGGGCAACCTGGCGGCCTTCGCGCGCCGGGTCCGCCGGCGGCAGGCGATGCTCCGCCTTCAACAGGCCGACCCGTTGCGTGCAGCGAAACCGCTCCGCCAGCATATGGATGATGGCTGCGTCGATGTTGTCGATACTGGCGCGCAGGGCCAGCAGTTCCTCTGGCAGGGACGCGGCATCGGGTGCGGTGTCGGTCATCGGTTCCCCTCTGTTTTCGGCCGCTCCCGAGACGGCGGGAACAGGCAAGAGCGCCATGCCCGCCCCCGTGGGCGTCGCCGGGATTTCAGCGCCGGGCTTCAGCGAACCGTCTTACCTTTGCTTCCAGCGCCTGGCGAAAGATGACGACATCATGCGAAAATTCGAGCATGTCGATGCCGCTCGACACATGATGTTCCACGGCTGCATCGTCCATGCCGACGCCGAACATCACATGCTTGCCGTTGGACCTTGCGGACGCAACGGTTTGCGCCAAAGCCTTCCGGGTCTCCGAATCTATATAGTCGGCGTCCCAGCTCCGCAACGAAACACCGAAATCTCCCGGACCGAAGAGAACGAAATCGATGCCCGGAACGGCCATTATGGCGTCGAGATTCTCAAGAGCGTCGACATGCTCGATCATGATGCCGACCAAAGGTTCCCCATTGCTCCACTCCACCCATTCGCGCGTCTTGCGGTTCCCCCATTCCCCGGACAGGCAGAGGCTGCCGAGGCCGCGTCGACCCAGAGGGGGAAAGCGGGCATCCTCGACGATCCGGCTGGCATCGTCGGCCGTGCAGACGTTGGGCACGACGATCCCGCCGGCGCCGATTTCAAAAGCCTTGCGCGGAAGGTAAGCATCGTCCCGATCGATCCTGACAATCGGTGTGACACCCGCAAGAAGGGCCGCGCGGATCATGTGCTCCATCGATTCATCGCGCCGCCACGCATGTTCGCTGTCGATCCGCACGAAGTCTATTCCGCTGAAAGCGGCGGCTTCGACCATGTTGGGGGAATAGGAATAGATGGCGGTGCCTGTCACGCAGTTTCCGGCGTTCAGCTTTTCCCGGATTGCGTTTGGATTTCTGAGCAACGTGTTTCTCCAGTGTTGGCTTGCCTTATCGTGCCGGGGCCGTTCCGTGCGACCGACCTGATGAGGCGATGAAACTCCCGGGCAAATTCCAGGCGTGTACGTGCCGATCTTTGCAGGAAGATCGAACGGGTGAGCCGAGGCTCGGTGACCGCCGATGCGTGCAGAATCCCGGCTTCTATCTCCGCTCGCGCGCCGTTCTTGCTCATAACCCCCACCCCGAGACCCTGTACCAGGGCCTTCACGAGGGTCTTCTGCCCGTCCACCTCCAGTATGATCCGCAACGGGACACCGGTCTTGTGGGCGTGCTCGTGCAGCGTACGATGGTCCGGATGCATCCGCGTCGTCAGCACGAGATGATGGGCACTGAGCTGGGCCAGACTCATTGTCGGTGGCAGTACGGATGAACTGACGGCGTACATCTGCTCGCACGCCAGCGCCTCCATCAGTTCGGCGTCCTCGCCCGCTTCCAGGACCACCGCCAGATCGACCTCCTCCGTTGTGATCATGCGTATGGCTTCGTCATGCCGCAGATCGAAAATAAGCACTGACAGGTCCGGGTAGAGCGAGCCGACCACGCGCCGGATCTCATCGCCGTAGATCGCGGACCAGGACGGGAGCAGGCCTAGCCTGACCATGGCATGGGCCTTGGCTGGCTTGCGATGCGCCCGGACCGCCTGCTCGGCCTCCGCGACCTGCGCCAGTATGATGAGCGCGTGGTCGAGAAGCAGGCGTCCGCCCTCTGTCAGCTTGACGCCGCGCGGAAGCCGCTCGAACAAGGGAAAGCCGATGGTACGCTCCAGCTCGGCCGTGTGATGGCTGAGTGCCGGTTGGGCTACGTTCAGCGCCCTGGCAGCCGCGGCCATCGAGCCATGCTGCGCAATCGCCGCAAAGTATTTCAGTCGTCTGAGGTCCAGCATGGCTCCCGCTGCAATGTGAGTGTCGGCCCACGCATAGGGAACCGTGCCGGAGCTCAAAATCAACCGGAGCGTATCAACGGGGATGCGTCAGTCGACGTATGTCGCTCCCTTGTTCCGGATGGACTCGTATCGCTCGTCGAAGGTGAGGACGCCCCGCATATGCGACTCGATCATGGCGGCTTCCGCATCCTCGCGCCGCTGGCACGCGGCGGCGAGTTCGACGGGGTCCTTGCGCACCACGACCACGCCGTCATCGTCAGCCACGACGATATCGCCGGGGGAGATGAGTTCGCCTCCGATCACCACGGGCTGATTGACCGATCCCAGTGTTTCCTTGGAGGTTCCCTTGATGCTGAGGCCGAGGCAGAAGACAGGGAATCCGGATTTGCGCAGGCCGCGTCCGTCCCTGACCCCCGCATCGATGATCAGCGCCTTGATCCCGCGCCCCATGCAGGCGGATGCCAGCACGTCACCGAACCCGCCCTGCTGGGGATTGTTTCCGGCGCTGAGAACGAGAATATCGCCGGGTTGGGCGCAGTTGATCGCCTCGAAGATCATCAGGTTGTCGCCGATGTGACACTGGGCGGTTATCGCGGTTCCGAACACATGGACGTCCGGCTTGATCGGCTTGATGGCGCTGTCCACGGCGCCGAGGCGACCCTGCGCCTCATGAATGGTCGCGGTCGAGTATTTGCCGACGGCGGCGACGATCTCCGGGTCCGGGCGGGTGAAACTGCGGCGTATGATGGTCATTGTTGAAGCTCCAATTGGTGTGGATTGAACGGTCAGCGCCGGCGGATGAGGTGGCCGAGGCCGAACATGAGGGCCACGGTGCCCATGTTGACGACGCACAGGCAGACAGAGAGGGCAGCCAGGACGCCGAAGGTTCCGGCTTCCCAAATCGACATGATCGCGAAGCCGACCACGGGATTGTTGGGGCCAGCCAGAAGTGCGGCGGCGGAGAGATCGCCCATCATGTGCACGAAGACGATGGCGGTACCGGCGACGAAGCCGGGGAAGGCGAGCGGAACGATAATCTTCCGGACCGTCCGTCCATCGTCGGCGCCGCTTGTCAGAGAGGCTTCGCGGAGATCCTTGCCGACCTGATTGATGGCGGCGGTCGCTGCGATCGAGCCCGGGGCGATGTACATCACGATGAAGGCCAGGAGCAGGATCGTGGTGGTGCCCGACAGGAAGAAGGGAGCGCCGCTGAAGGCGACGAGAAAGCCCACCGCCAGGATAAGGTTCGGAATGGCGGCGGACGACTTCACTGCACCGTCGACGAACGCGCTGAACGCGCTGGATCGATTGACGGCGTAGATCGCGACGATCACCGCGATCCCCATGGCGACGAGGGCACCGACGGCGGACAGATAGAGACTGTTGGTCAGCGCCGTTCCGGTCAGGCGATGGAGGAATAGGGCCTGGTTGAAATTGGCCAGATTGAAGGTTGTGACGTCGATCGAGGGAGACCAGTAGGTCTGTAGCGAAACGACGAGCAGGGCGATGACGGGGAGAGCCGATGTTGCGGCAAGATAGGCAATGGTCAGGCAGCGCGCCGGCCATTTCCAAAGGCCCATCTCTATCCTGGAACTGCTGGAGGCGCGCCCGCCCAGCGTTGCAAACTGCCCCGAGCGGCGCGCGCGCATCTCGAATATCCACAAGGCGAGGACGACGAGCAGCATGACGACGCCGAGAGCCTGAGCCTCGGCAAGGCGAGGGGGAAAGTCGCGATTGAGCAGAAAGACGATGCGCGTCGTCATCACGTCGACACGCGCTGTCGTGGCAATGACACCGGGGATCGAATAGAGGCCGAGGCTCGTGATCGTGACGAGAAGGGCCGAGGAAATCAGGGCCGGACGAATTGCCGGAATCGACACCGTGCGCAGGGTCCGGAACAAACCGGCGCCATTGACCTGCGCGGCTTCTTCCAACGCCGGGTCGAGGTTGCGCAACGCGGCGGACACGATGAGATAGACATAGGGAACGGCGTTGATCGTATAAACGAATATCAACCCCGACCAGGTGTAGATGTTGACCTGGAACGACATCCATTCCGGCAGTAGGGACAGGACCCCGTTCAGGAAGCCCACGCGCGGCGCCGCAATGAAGACCCACCCGATGGCCATCGCGACATTGGGGATCAGGAGCGGAATGATCGGCACCAATGTGCCGGCGACGCCGATACCGGCATCGGTTCGCACATTCACCCAGGCGAGCGTCGCGCCGATGATCAGCGCGAACAGCGTGCTGAGACCGACAATGACGAGAGTGTTGAACAGAACGGGCCAGAACCAGGGCTGCGTAAAGACCTGCGCGGCCTGTGCGATGCCGCCATCGCCGCCAATCACGAGGTTCCAGACCATGCGACCGAGCGGGAATGCCAGCAGCGCGATGATGACGGTGGCGCAGGCCATCGTCAGAAGCGGATAAAGGCTGGGGCGCGGCTGCTCCGGCAAAGCGAAACGGTCGGTCATCGGTCAGCCCCGGCGGCGTCGATCAGGCGCAGGCGCGTGGCCGGCGCGGTCAGGTGAACCGGATCGCCGATGGAGAGACCGCCAAGCCGGGAGCTGTCCTGCGCCCAGACGACAGCCTTTCGGTCGGCACCGAGCCGAACGACGTATTCCGTATAGGCGCCCGAGAAGAGACGCGCCTCCAGCGTTCCGCCGAGGGCGTTGCTTTCCCCATCTGCCGGGGGGCCGGGGCGCAACGTCAGGTGCTCGGGCCGCGCGACGACCGATACAGGATCGTTCAGTCGAGTGCCGGGACGGCCGGATACGGAGCGGTCGATGCTCAGGACCTGCCCGTTCACGGCAACGCCGATCGTGTGCTCCTCCGCCTGGGAAACGGTGCCGCTCCACACATTCGCCGTGCCGACGAACCGCGCGACATACTCGTTTGGCGGCGTGTCGTAGATTTCCTCCGGCGTGCCGAGCGCCGACATGACGCCGGCATCGAGAACGGCGACCCGATGGCTCAGTTCCATGGCCTCGGACTGGTCATGCGTGACATATAGGCCCGAAAAGCCCAGCCGTCTCTGCATGGCCTGCAATTCGTATCGCAACTGCGCCCTTACCTGGGCGTCGACATTCGACAAAGGCTCATCGAACAGAACGACAGAACTGTCTGACACCAGCGCACGCGCCAGCGCGACACGCTGCTGCTGACCTCCGCTGATCTGGTTCGGGTACTGTTTCCCGAGCCCGCCGACACCGACCATGTCCAGGACTGCGGAGACCTTGTCCGCGATCTGCTGTTTCGGCACGTTCCGGGACAGGAGCGGGTAGGCGACATTCTCCCCGACCGTCATGTGCGGCCAGAGCGCATAGGTTTGAAAGACGAAGGACATCTCGCGACGGTTGGCGGGCACATAGATGCCCTTGCGTGACGAGAAGACGGTGCGGCCGTTGATGATGATCTCACCCGCGTCGGGACGCTCAAGGCCCGCCACGCAGCGCAGGAGCGTGGTCTTTCCGCAGCCGGACGGCCCGAGGAGGACGACGAGTTCATCCGGCGCGACGGTCAGGTTGATCCGGTTGACGGGAGTGAGGTTTGCTCCGCCTTCGCGCTGGTAGGTCTTGACGAGATCGACGATCTCGATGCGCGCGGGCGCGGACGGGGACGTGTTCATGTTCACCTCGTGATCGGGTTGCCTTTGTCAGATCGCCGGGAGGGGGAACCTCCCGGCGGACGATGAACTAAGGCTGAAGGCCGATCAGGCGCAGCACTGCTGCGGCATCCTCGGCCGGGATCACGTCGCGGGCGAGGCTGTATTCTTCGGGCAGGTGATCGGGGCATTCGGCGGATTGAGTGGCGATGTTCGGAAGACCGCCCGTCGCGCAGCCGATTGCCTGAGCCTCTTCAGTGAGCATCCAGTTGAGGAACAACATCCCCGCATTCGGGTTCGGGGCGTCGACCGGAACGGCCGCGCCCGATGCGGTCACGTGGTTCAACCCGGCGGGAGAGTAGAGTCCGACGGGCGCCCCTTGCGCGCGGATCGCGGCCGATTGGGCCGGGATGGTCGGAACGAGCACGTTGAAGGCGCCGGCCGCTACCTGCTGCGATGCGGACGAGGCCGTTCCGACCAGCTCCGGCCCGTTGGCCATGAAGTCTTCGAACCATTCGTCCCCGTAAATGTCCTGCATGTAGAGCAGGAAGGACATCTGATTGTTGGAATTGCGCGGGTCGACAAGGGCGATGTTGCCCTTCCAGAAAGGGTCCGACAAATTCCCCCATTCGGCCAGATGGGCCGCCAGATCCTCTTGGCTCACTGCGCTGGTGCTGTAGGTGACTTTCTGAAGGTCGTTGACGAACACTTTGTAGTTGTCGTTCTCGGCTTCGACCAGAAGATCGGTGTCGGCAAGAACCGGCAGGTCCGCTTCCGTCAGCGCGCGGAACAAGGCAGGCTCTTCCTGATAGAGCGATGTGGAGCCTGTCGCCAGCAGGTCGGCAAGGGTGACTCCCGCGTTCTGCTCGCTGATGAAGCGGGTGAAGATCTGGCTCGACGGCTGGCGAACATATTCGACGCGGATGCCAGGGTAGCGCGCTTCGAAGGCCGCCACCCGGGCCTGCATGTCGGCATCATGATTTGAAGTGTAAATCATGAGTTTCCCCTCGGCGGTGGCGGCCGCCTCAAGGTCTTCCATTGTCGTTTGAGCCACCGCGCCCGGGGTCAGTCCAAAAATGGGAACAAAAGCAATCGTCACGCCGGCAAAGGCGGTGGACAGTATTTTCATGACAGCTCCTCCCTGCATGTCAAAGCATGTTCTACGGCGGGCAAATGGCCCGAACAAATACAGAAAACTCCCAGACCTATAGAAATCTTCTATAGCTTCAGGGCGCTCAGGGATCGGCGTGGCAGTGCCGATATCCTGTGCCGCGGCGTGAAGGGGCGTAAATCCCTGCATGATATGTAGCATGTTTCGCTTAAGTGTTGACACTTTGCAGAGGTCTGAATACAGATTTGTGCGTTGGAGGTCCTCATGCGTGCAGATTCCCCGTTTGACCAGTCGGATGGTCCGCGTGGTGCGGACAGTGTCGGCGAGCAGATCGAGCGTGTGCGCGGCGAGGTTGTCGCCATG